>NZ_JBGCDL010000137.1:0-66901 GCF_045105435.1 Kordia sp.
TAAGTTCTTCATGATATGATGTAATATTATTTTTAAGAATTTAGATGTTTAATTTCGGGGAAACTATTTGTTTAGATAAATCCATCCGTTTTTAGCTTCTCCATTTTCAAGTCTCAATACATAAAAATAAGTTCCAACTGGTAAATCATCATTATCATTTGTTTGACCTCTCCATTCATCCGTATAGTTATTCTTTTTGTAAACAGAAAGACCATGCGTATTGAATATCTCTAATTCTTGTACTCTAAATGCTGCTAAATTCCATGTATCATTTCTATTATCTCCATTTGGTGAAATTCCTTGCGGGAATGAACACATTGAGTTAACAACTGTAAATGTTTGAGAACTTGAACAACCATCAGCCGTTGTAATTGTTACTGTGTATTCTCCATCGTCTGTTGCAATGAATTGCTCACCACTATTGTTTGATGAGGTTCCACCAGACCAATCGTACGTTACCGTTGCAGGATCGTACCCATTGTTTATTGGAGTTACTGTAATTGTATATTCATCATTAATACATTCACCTTCTAGAGCAATGTTTGCTGGATCAATTTGCATTAATACAACAACATCAAAACTACCTGTTCCATAACAATTTGTATTATCATTTTCAAGACGTACATATATGGTTGCTCCTGAACTTACGTATGTTGTTGGATCTGCAAGCATGTTTGTTCCTGCTTCTGCATCAGCCATTGTTTCGTAATAAGAAGCCGTTATAGGATCTGCCGTACCGTTTAATGCATTTAATTCAGCTTCACGAACAGTTAAATCAAATTCAGCTACACCATCAAGATCATCGTCACATACTTCTGACGCAGATATAACTGCAACTTCTGGACTTGTCTGAACTGTAACTAAAACATCATCTGTTAATGTTACTAAAGATCCATCTGATAATGCATACGTTATAGATGCTGTATAAACAGTATCTTCCGTTGGAGAAACAGTAATATCAGTATCGTTACTGATTACGTTTCCGTCTGGATCTAACCATTCAAATGTATAGTTTGGTGCACCTGCTGGTACAAATCGCCATAATTCTTGTGTTAAAACTTCCCATGCACCTGTATTTCTTCCAGGAGGCGCATACCCTACAGTTCCAGTAATGTTTTGGATACCTGTGGTAGCAAGACCTTGGTTCCAAGTTGGACAAAGTGGCTTTTCTATTAAAAGAACATCAACAACGTTAGAAGATTCATATAAAATAATCTGTTGTGTGGTTAATAGGTCATTACATCCAAATTGTGGAATTTCGAAGAACGTTACTTTGAATTGACGAGAAGGTGCTGTACCTACAGTTGTATATTCAATATAGTGATCTCCTGTTACACCAGGATCAATATCGTGATATGCTCCATGAATCGCATTTAAAGGAAGTGTTGGCGATGGTATTATATCTACACTACCATCTATATTCCAAGGACAAAAAGTTCCTTCATCTTGAGTTTGGAATGAAACTAGTCCATTTGCTCCAATTATTACGTCCGTATAGGTATTTCCAAAATAGTCGAAACTAAAGCCTAAACTAATTACAGAAGACCATCTGTCATCTAATGTAATAGACGTTGGCAAACCTGTTAAGTTATCTGGTGGACATTGTAAGTCACTGATTGTATATGTACTTGTATCAGACGTTATAGAACTTGCCATAAAGGTAGCAGATAAGTCTGTCGAAGTTACATCACATGTTTGCAATTGGTCATACCCTGCATTGATAATACCACAGGCTTGATCTGGACAGAATGCTTGTGTTTGTGGATCACTTGTTAACACACAGTTTGTATCATCAGTATCAGCTATTGTAAATACTACTGGTGTTGTATTTGGATAAGGTCCAAAGGTATAAGTACCTGCAGCAGTTACTACTTGTGGAGCACTACCAAAGTCATCTGTAATTGTAATTGTAACAGCATCACCTGCGTCCAAAATTGCTACGTCAACTAAGAATTGATCTCCTACAGCACAGTCTTCAACAACTGTATATGTTGCAGTTGGTTTGAAACATGTTAAACATTCAGCTGTCCATTCCCATGTAGTTCCATTTCCAGCTGCACAACTTGTAAAGCCGTCACTGTCAATTTCCATGAATAGGTTTCCGCCTGTTGATTCTATGACCAATCCTGTTAAATCTCCTGCGTTATTTCCAGAAAATAATATAGGGAATGTATTATCAGAACCATCATAGAAAGTTATGACATCATCGTCATCAACAATTGTTCCTGTATTAAATGTAAGTCGTACTGGAAATCCTGAATCAGAGGTAAATGTAAATGTATTGTCATCATTATTTGTATAACAGTGATTTACATTAATAGCTCCATTAGCACAAACTAGATTGAATATTTGGTTTGGATCAGGTCTTGTTGTGAAGCTTTCTTCAGTACATCCTGTTGCCAGTCCATTTCCATTATAAGCTAAAATCGTTACGTAGTATGTTGTAGAATATTCAGTATCTACTGGTAACGTATTTACGTTTCCAACATCTACACCGTTTACAATATCAGTTCCTCCAGGAGTAGTTCCTACAGAAACAATATATCCTGCTGGTGAACCAATTGCTGATCCCCAAGTAATATTTTCATCAATTTCAAAAGCAGTTGCTCCGTTTAAAGGAGATGTCAGTGACACACATGATGGCGGCACAGTTGGATCAATACATCCTACGATGAAATCCCAAGGTTGAATATTTGTACTTGTTTGGCAACTTATAAAACCATCAGGAGTTACCTCAATGATGATCCTATCACCTGTTGATTCTGCAGTAATTCCTGCTAGATCTCCAGTATTTCCATAACCTGTATATAATAAAGTTGTTCCATCAGAATCATAAATATTTAATTCATCCCAGTTGTTTTCAACATTTCCTGAGTTAAAACTTACTGCAAGGTTGTTACCGTTAGAACTTCTGTAGCTAAAACGCGTTGTAACACCATTTGTATAGCAAAAACCTACATTGTTTAATGGTGGCGCACTACAATCAACTATTTCATATGGATCGTCTCTAATTGTAAAGCTTTCTTCCGTACAAGCTGTAGCGTTTCCGTTAGCGTTGTAAGGTGTAATTGTTACATATATAACTGTAGAGAATGGCATTGTTCCTGGATCATACGTATTTACTAATCCAACATCAACTGCATTTGCAATATCTGTTCCTCCTGGAGTTGTTCCTATAGAGACTAAATATCCTGTTGGAGCGCCTGTTGCGCTTCCCCAAGTAATATCATCTTCTTCGTTAATGTCAACAGCTCCGTCCGAAGGCGAAGTTAAAGACACACATGTTGGTGGAACTGAATCGTCCACACATGATACTGAAAAATCCCAAGGTGTATATCCATCTGACTGACAACCAAAGATTCCATCAGACTGAATCATGATTGTAATAGAAGAACCTGAAGTTTCAAAAGAAAGTCCGGCTAAATCACCCGCATTTCCATATCCGTTGTAAAGTTCAGTAACTCCATCAGAATCTAAGATGATTAATTCATCCCAGTTATTTTCTACTTGTCCTGCATTGAATATAACTGCAAGGTTTGAACCATCAGAACTTGAGTAGTTAAACATTGTGTTGTCATTGTTTCCATAACAGAAACCTGTGTTGTTTACTGGAACTCCAGAAGCACAATCAACAGATACATTTGGATCGGCACGTGTTGTAAACACAGATTCCGTACATCCTGTTCTGTTTCCATTTGCATTGTAAGGAATTACAGTAACATAAATATCACTCCCAAAAGGAAGTGTTCCTGGATCGTAAGTATTTACTAATCCTACATCTACCATATTCGCGATATCTGTTCCTCCTGGCGTTGTTCCAATAGAAATTAAATATCCCGTTGGTCCTCCTGTAGAAGATCCCCAAGTAATATCACTATCTTCATTTACATCAACCTCACCACTAGCTGGTGCTGTTACTGCAACACAAGAAGGTGGTTGCGTCGTGTCTACACAAGCAATTGTAAAGTCCCAAGGAGTAAAGTTGTCCCCTGCACAGTTTACCGTACCATCGGACATAATCCCGATTGTAATGGTATCTCCTGTAGATTCAAAAGAAAGACCTGTTAAATCTCCTCCTGCTCCATAACCGCTATAAATTTGTGTTGTTCCGTCAGAGTCGGTGATGATTAGTTCATCCCAGTTATTCTCTACTTGTCCGGCGTTGAAGATGACTGCCAGTGGCGATCCATCACTACTTGTGTAAGTGAAAGTCGTTGTATCATTATTTCCATAACAGAAACCTGTATTATTTACAGGTCCAACAGTACAATCTACTGTTTGTGAATATGATAACGCACTGAAAAATGTCACCATGATCAACAAGGTAATTTTTTTCATAAAAAAGTTGGTTAATAGTTAGTGGCCCTAAAAATAGTAAAAAAATATAAACTTAACTTTACTTTAACACTTTAGTTGGAAAAAATAAAGTTTAATCGTTAAATTTTAATCGTATATATACTGGAAAGTGATCGCTATATCCGCCCAAATATTTCCTGCCTGCATAGGTTCTGAAAGGGTTGCCTTTGTATTTTCCTTTCCACTGTGTTAAGAAGTGCTCGTCAAAAATAGCTGCGGAAGCGAAACTATGCGTATTTTTTTTATAATTGAAGAAATTGGTCGTAAAAATAACTTGATCAAACAGATTCCATTCTCCTTTATAGCTTAAACTACCTTTATATATAGTAAGTAGTTTTTCCATAGGATTGTACAAACTAGTGTCCATTAAATATTTTTGAACACTATCACTTGTAGGATCGTCATTAAAATCGCCCATGATAATTATGTGCGGATCTATTTCTTCAGCTTGAATGTAATCTATTTTTTCGCGAACTGTTTCAGCTGCTTTGATTCGTTTGTGCGATGTTTCATTAGCGCCATCTCGTCTGGATGACCAATGATTTACAAATACGTGAATTGGTTCATTATTCAATAATCCTTTTACATATAATGTATCGCGCGTAAAATCGCGTTTTCCTTCTTCATTATATAATAGAATCGGAATTGATTCTGATTCAAGCACTTCAAAATATTCTTTTTGATATAATAAACCGACATCTATGCCGCGCTCATCGGGCGAATTGTAATGTACAAAGTCATAGTTAAATTCAGAAAGTTGTTTTGAAGCAATTAAATCATTGAGTACTTTTTTGTTTTCTACCTCAGCAACACCTAATAACACAGGCGCATTTTTTGCATCTTCCGGACCTAATCCAGCAATAGCAGATCCGAGCTTATATAGTTTCTTTTCGTACCGTTTAGGCGTCCAATTACGATCCGATTCAGGCAAAAAATCATTGTCAAGTGCGTACTTATCGTCTTCTGTATCAAACAAATTTTCAAGATTGTAAAATGCTATCGTATGATATTTCCGTATCGTATTTTTTTTATCCATAAAATGTACTAAAGTCCGTTTCTAATTATAAAAGTACTAAAATCAACAAAGGAAATGTGTAACTTTGTGTTTTAATTTTATTTATGATAGAAAAGAAAACAATTGCATACGAGCGTGCTGTATTGATAGGAGTGATTACAAAAGAACAAGACGAAGCCAAATCGAAAGAGTATTTGGACGAGCTTGAGTTTTTGACATTTACTGCCGGCGGTGAAGCTGTAAAGCGATTTACACAGAAGATGGAAGTTCCGAATCCAAAAACATTTATTGGAACAGGAAAAATGGAAGAAGTAGCGCAGTTTGTAATGACTAATGATATTGGTTCTGTGATTTTTGATGATGAATTATCACCAGGACAACAACGAAATATTGAGCGCTTGCTAAAGTGTAAAATTATTGATAGAACTGGATTGATTCTTGACATTTTTGCGCAACGCGCCCAAACAAGCTATGCGCGTACACAAGTAGAATTGGCACAATATCAATACTTATTACCGCGATTAACTGGTTTATGGACACACTTGGAACGTCAACGAGGTGGAATTGGAATGCGTGGACCTGGAGAAACAGAGATTGAAACCGATAGACGTATTGTACGTGATAAAATTTCGTTGCTTCGAAAAAAGATGAAAACGATTGACAAGCAAATGGCAGTGCAACGTGGCAATAGAGGTGCTTTAATTCGAGTAGCATTAGTTGGATATACCAATGTTGGAAAATCTACCTTAATGAACGTAATTAGTAAAAGTGAAGTGTTTGCCGAAAATAAACTGTTTGCAACGCTTGATACTACCGTACGTAAAGTGGTGATTGGAAATCTTCCGTTTTTATTAAGTGATACTGTAGGATTTATTCGCAAGTTACCAACTCAATTGGTTGATTCGTTCAAAAGTACACTTGACGAAGTTCGTGAAGCAGATTTATTATTGCATGTCGTAGACATTTCGCATCCGAATTTTGAAGATCATATTGCTTCTGTAAATCAGATTTTAAGCGAGATTAAAAGTGCTGAAAAACCAACAGTCATGGTTTTTAATAAAATTGATGCATATACGTACGAAACTATTGATAGTGACGATTTAGTTACCGAAAAAACCAAAGCTCATTACACCTTAGATGACTGGAAAAAAACATGGATGAATTCTTCTGCGGAAGAGGTTTTATTCATTTCAGCCATCAACAAAGAAAACTTAGACGAGTTTAAACGAAAAGTATATAATGTAGTACGTGAAATTCATGTAACGCGCTTTCCGTATAATAATTTTTTGTATCCTGATTATGAAGAATTATCATGATAACAAACACTAAAAATTCAAAAAGAGGCTATGAAAATAGGCTCTTTTTTTATGGGCATTAAGCATCAATCTTCCTCAATCCAAGTACCTACAATTCCATTTTTCCCTAAACTATATCCCAAACGATAGCTTCCCGCTTTTTTCATTTCAATATATTTCCCTGGTGCCGGAATAATACCGTTGTCACGGAGAATTGCATTGTAAGCCGCTACTTTATCATTTGCCAAACGCGTTCCGTTTTGTGTAATGTTATTTCCATCAATTAATAGTTTTACAGCTTCATCCGTAGAAGTGATGAATCCTTTTTTGTGTAAATCATTGAATACTTTTTCAATTCTAGCATTTAAACCAATTATAACAATGTGATTTCCTTTTTTATAAAAAGAAAAGTCTGCATTTGTTTGTATGCCTGCTTTACGAAACATAGCGCTGTACTTTTCATACTGCGCACCTTCAAGCACTGTTCCGTTGACATACATACGGTCTTTTTCACTGGTAAACGTTACTTCTGATGTCGTAGTAATCAATTGATCTTTCAATAAAGAAGCGAGTAAATTTTCTTGCACTTCTGGCCAAATCCAATTAAAATTTGAGCCAGAAGTTGCTGTATATACTGTTTTTGAATCATTTAACAAGCGTTTAATATGCGATCCTACGCCACCTTTGTGACGTGCTTTTTTTTCAATTTCTTTTGCTTGTCGCTCAATACGTTTTGCCTCTTTTTCTATACGTTTTGCATCAAGTTCAATACGTCTTTGCTTGCGTTCTACTTGTCTTTTTTCACGTTCTTTTTCAGCTTCAAAACGTCTTGTTTTAGCTACTGCTTGTCGCTCTAAACGTTTAGCTTCAAGCTGCAAACGATCAGCTTTTCTTCGCATACGATCTGCTTCGCGTTGCACACGTTCCTGTTCTACTTTTACAGAACTTCCCGAAACAATGATTTTAATATCTTCTCCTAAGTTTTCAAATTTTTCAGTCAATGCTGGAGATGCTACATTCAAATCTAAGGTAATTCGCAGGTTTTTTTCCGTCAATTTTATAGAATACACCTTTTCGTCGCTACTCCATTTCGAATATCCTTTTCCGATATCCATGTTTTTTCCACCGAGTGTTTTTTCAATTAAATCTTTCAATTTTTCATATCTATTTTTCGGGAAACGTGCACGAAGTTTATAATCATCATCTGTATGACTGATAGAAATAGAAGTACTTTCATTATTCGTACGACTCTTTGTGCTGCTATTATAATTAGATGATGAGTTTGTTGATGGCGGCGTTGGCGACTCCGGTGTTGTTTGTGCATTTCCAACGAGAAACGCAAGTGTTAAAACGATTGTTATAATTATTTTTTGCATGTTTTCTTTTTTTTTGATGAATGTTTAAAATTTTAATTTTTGATGATTTTAAAAGTAAGTCCAATGCCACGCGTACTTTCTATGGCAATGGTATTATCTTTCTTAAAATATTTCCGGAGTCAGCTAATGAATACATCCATGCTTCTTCCCGAAAAGAAATCATCATTTCCCCAAACATTTTCAAGAACGTCTTCTCGTTTTATCATTTGGTTTTTGTGATCGTAGAAAAACTGAATAAGTTGCGCTTCTTTCTCAGTAATTCGTTGCGTTTCTCCATTGAATTTCAATTGATAGTTTACCGTATCAAAAACATACTTTCCAATCGCGTATTCCTGTTCGTTTTTTGATGAATTGCTTGTTTTTTGCGATCGTTTCAATATGTTTTGTAGGCGTAATACTAAAATATCTGCTTCAAATGGTTTGACGATATAATCGTCGGCTCCGAGTTTTAATCCTCGTATTTTATCTTCTTTCATCTTCTTGGCTGTCAAAAAGATAAATGGAATTTCTGGGTTGTATTGAATCACTTTTTCGGCTAATGAAAAACCATCTAACTTTGGCATCATCACATCAAACACACAAATATCAAAAGCGTTTTCGGCTTGGTATTCGTCCGCATTAAAAAGCGTAAAAGCTTCTTCTCCGTCGGTTGCCCAAGTGACTTCAAAATTGTGAATCATTAAGTATTGTTTTAAAATACTTCCAAAATCATAATCGTCTTCTGCGAGTAAAACCTTGATTTTTTGCATTAGTTAATTGGTATTAATATGGTAAAAGTGGTTCCTTTTTCTAATTCGCTTTGCACAAATATTTTCCCTTCATGGGCATTTACAATCTGACTTGTATAATACAATCCGAGTCCAAGTCCTTTTACATTGTGTACATTTCCTTGCGTGACTCTGTAAAATTTTTCAAAAATTTGTGCTTGGTCTGCTACAGTAATTCCCATTCCGTTATCGGTAATTTCTATACTGTATTTGTTTCCTTTTAGCGATGTTTCTATACTAATTTCTGTTTGATTATTCCCGTATTTTACTGCGTTTTCCAAAACATTTAAAATGGCCGTAGTAAAGTGAAATGTATCAATTCGCAACAATACTTCTTCCGCACATACATTGTTTATAATACTGAGTTGACGTTGTTGTGTTGATAATTGAAAATCGGCAATGAGATCGGCAAAATATTCATTATCTACCACCGTATCTTTTGACAATACAATGTCGTTAGCGCTTAAACTATTGGTCAATACTTGATCAATAAGTTTTTGCAAACGTGTATTTTGTCGATCTACAATGTTTAATGTATGATTGAACGCTTCCGCAGAATCGCGAATTCCCTTGTTTTTTAATGTTTTTGATGCCACACCCAAAGTTGCCAAAGGTGTTTTGAGTTCGTGTGTAATATTGTTGATGAAATCAGTTTTGATTTCGGTGATTTTCTTTTGATTGATGAGGTTTTTGATGGAATAATACAGCAATCCAACCACAAATAAAAAGAGCAATACGGAGCAAATTAGTAAAATTGCCATTCGGCGGAATACAATGCTTTTCCAATCGGTAATTAAGATGATATCTTTTGTTTTGACTTCTACATCAAATGTGTTAGTAAATACGCTATCGTTTTCTTGTGTCACAAAATCGAATTCTGTGAAAGTTCGTGCCGATTTGACTACGTGCGAATTTTTATTTTCAAAATGTTCACCTAATACGGCCAAGTCTTTTTGTTTAGGCAACGGAAAAATAGTGTCTTTTTCTTGTCCATTAAACACAATAATACTGCTTATTTGGCGCTTGTAACGAATTTTATATCCTAAATTTATGGCTTCTAATTCTTTATGATAACGTTCCATATATGGCGCATTAACACTATCACCTTTTATGTGCAACCTACGAATAACTTCTGCTTTGCTAATCCGTTTGTTTTCGTAATCGCCTAAATTGGTACGCAAATCTTCTCCTATAATATCTACCAACGAATCCAATTCAGGATGATTGTCAATATCAGAAATTGCATTGTCTGTTTCTTGTATAAACGCACGTTTTTTTAATTGATACGCGTTTTCTACTAAGTAGGCCTGAATTCCCGATAAGGCAATTAAGGTGGCAATAGACGCAATTATTAATAGGGTGATTTTGTTTTTCATTTAATGATTGTTGGTTTGTTGTTGGCTGTTTTTGCAGTTTCAACAATTCAAAAGTAGGGATTCAACCATTTGTAGCCATAAAAAACGAGATCGTTAACCGATTATTAACCTAAAAAGCACAGAAATTAGCTGTGTTTACTGAGGTTTTTGATTTTGTGTTAATGAAAGGTATGTTTAAATAAAAAAGTGCGTTAACGTAGAAATTAACGATTGACGATTTTTGATTTTATTATTTCTTTATGAGAATTTTACAAAAATACGTGGCAATCTCATTCAACCAAAACACAGAATCTACTTTGAAACCGATATTTTCAAGTACTTATCGATACTATTTTTCTCTGAAAAACCAACCGAAATGACGGTTTGGATTTCTGATTGCGTTTGATTGTACTTTGCGTGGATTACTGATAAAAAATACTAATCATTCACAAACTTTTTACAATCTGTATAGAATTTTAAATACTCTTTATATCGAAAAGGGAATATAGCCTCGTCAATATATTTGTCTATTAGCTTTACAAGATTGATAGCCTTTTTATTTTCATTTTTTTCAAAAAAACCACTTATTTCATACAAAGCCATAATTCTAAAATAACACACGTCTTTTATATCACTATCATTATAGACATTTACAATTTCGGTCATTTTCAACATTCGCTTTATCAATTCATAATTGACGTTAATTATTGTATCTTTTTCTTTAGAAACCAATAGCTTATCAACAAGTAATCCTTCTGAAATATACGCATCTAAACTCAACCTTGTATTTGGTTTAAATCCTGTAGTAAAATAGATATCTCGTTTAAATTTATTTTGTTTTAAAAAACTTAGCAATATTCGATCTCCACGAAAAATGTATTCATCATAACTAGGTTTAAGTATCCACGAAAAATCATCAATAGTAATTAATTTGTCATTCCATTCGATATAATCTATAGTTTTGAGTTCTTCATTAGAAATATCGAATGAAATAATTGAATTTTCAACTAGGTATTTAGGATACCATTTCGATTCTAACAACGTAATATCTACCACAGAAATATCTTCCCGAAAATTTTCCACAGTTTGTAAATAATTCAGCGAAAAAGTAGGGATATCTCCTAGAGAAAATAACACTGCATTTTTACTACAGGCATTTAATTTTTCTTTGTACAATTGAAGTTTATATGCACTAAATCCGCCTCTTTTTTCAGCTTGTTTAAATGCCCAAATTGCAGAATCTTTTTTCTTATCATATAAATATTTTAGCGCTAAACCACTCCAGTCAGCAGCTATTTTATCATAAGGGTTGTGTCCAATTATTTCTCCTTTATATTTGGGTGTTAATTTGATGATTTCTTCAAATTGTTCGCTTGCTTTTAAAACAAGGTCCAAATTTGCATTGATCATAACACTACTGTCATTTGCATTTTTTCGGCTGTAGGCATATCCTAAAAAGTATCTTGCTTCCGTATTATCGGGGCTTTCTTTTACGGTAGCTTCTAAAAGTTGAATAAATTCTTCGTAGTCAACTTTGTTATAGGCTTCTTTGTCTAAATTTTCTATTCGTTTAAATTCATTCTTTATTCTACTATCTAACTCTAAATGATCTGTTTGACCATAAGAAATTACACTAAACAGAACTATAAAAATAACTACTACATATTTCATTGAACGTCGTTTTCTTATTTGTATAAAGTGAATTGAATAAATAAAAATCAAGAATTTTTGAAAGCTTTGAAATTATATTCAGCTGTAAAGTAGTAATTTAAAACCCATAATTCACGCCCAAACCAAGTACTTCACGCGTCTGAAAACCTCTAAAGGCGTTATCATCATAAATGGTTTGAAAGTTAATATTTGTGGAAAGGTATTTATTAATTGTCATTACAAGATTTACATTATAATCAATATCAACATTTTCAGGCTTTTCTAGATAATTGGCATATACATTCAGAATATTTTCCATGACAATGTTTTTAATCAATTTAAATTTATAATACCCTGAAGCATACATTCCTAATTCGTATCGAATACTTTCGTCTTCCGTCACTCCAAAATATTCTTCATTTGGTAAGGTAAAATCTTTATCGACAATAGTTACTTTAGAAGTTCCTGGTGCAATATTGAGTTTTAAATCATCTCTTTTTTTCCACAAAACTCCTGGACCAAATGAAAGATATGCAGGCGATAATACATTCGTGTTTTGCATGCGGATTTCTTTTCCATTTTCATCGGTATCAAAACGAAATCCTTTAGTTATTTGTGTCCTGAAGTTTAAAAAGCCTGAATAAAACCAATAATTTTCTCCTTTTTTACCAACAACTGAATTTAGTTCAAATCGATCATCAGTTTTTCTGGTGAATTCACTGTTTTTAGTTTGTGTTAAACCATATGCAGCTACAATTCTAGTGTCCCAATCCCAATTTTCTCGATGATATTTTAACTCGTATTTAATTCCTAAAGTTCCTGAAATACTATTTTCTCCACCAGCTGCCCAATTGGAAAATGCTGCCTGATTGAATAGAAACGATACGTTTCCTTTTGATCGCCAACCTTTTGGAATAGTATCTTTTACAGGAACAATTGGCTTCTGTACGGTAAGCGATTTTTGTATAGCGGCTTCTGCTATAGTAGGCTTTTTTACTTCTTGCGCGTTAGCCGTAAATCCTAAAAATAGAAAACAAAGAGTTATTAGATACTTCATAGTATATCACAAATAAGATATCAAAAATATAGACTAAACATTGAAAATCAAAATACAAGAAACAAAAAAAGCGTTTCCATCTGGAAACGCTTTTCTATACTATTGTTGGACTGTATTTTATAAGTTGTAGCTTAATCCAATGGTCCAGTATGATTGTAATTTGTTGTCTACGTTATCAAATGTAGTTCCTGCATTTCCACTTGCAAGGTTGAAGTTTACAGCTTCTTGCTTGTTTTGTCTTAATCCGAAATCAAAACCAACACCGATCATTTTCCACAATGTGTAGCTAAATGAGTTTGTCCATGTCCAGTTTGAAAAATCACTACTCTTGTAGCTTTGAAACATAGATAAGTTTGTTTTGAAGTTGATAGCACCAATACTTCTTGTATAATCTGCAACAATTTTTGCTCCTAAAGAAGACTCAAATACACTATCATTATCAGCAAATACAAAGTTGTAGTTTAATGGGTGAATTACTACAATTAAGTTTGTAATTGGCGTCCAAGTAGCACCAAAACCAACATCTAAATATCCAGGATCGTTGAAGTTGCTTAAGATTGTAGTTCTGTATTCTGCCAATCCAGAAATTGCGAACTTTTCGCTTATTTTACGACCGTATAAAGAGCTTAGATTGAAAACATCTGTTGCTTCTCTAAATTTGTCGCTATCTGTTGGATCGTCTGTGTTGTCCAATTTTACCCAAGCTAGGTTTACATTAGCACTGTTGTTCCAGAAAAATTTCTCTTGATTTAAGTTTGCAAATGCATTTACAGTAAATCCGATGTTTCCTGAAGCGTTATTAGGAATTCCTTGTGCGTACCAATTGCTGAATTCTGAAATGCTTCCACCAATAGTTCCGAAAGCTCCTTTTCTCCATCCTGGAAGTGCATCAATTTGTGCTTGTATAGCGTTTGCTTCTCCTTGTAAGGCATCAGCAGCAGCTTGCTTTTCCGCTTTTTGTGCTTTTAATTCTTCTTTTGTTTGCGCATTCATAGAACTCATTCCTAAACATAATGCGATGGCAAATACGATTTTTTTCATTTGTTTATTTTATTAGGTTAAATAGTCATTTATAAATTGCCTTTGCTTCTATGGTTGATACACAACGCATTACAATGACAGATTATAGTGACAGTCGTTTTTTTACTTTTGCGATGGCAAATATACTTCTTGCCTATCAGTTCACAAAAATATCACAAAATATTTAAAGCTATGACAATCAGTTAATTAAAAAAATTAGGAGCGTTTCTTTTTTTTGTAAAGAGGAACAGCCGAACAAGCTTCGCCATACATAATGCTTTTGGCAACACCGTGTAGTTTTCCTGCCATCATCGCGTATGCGTTGTCTGGTATGGGTTTGTTAGCACAACCTTTTATAATAACTAGCTTATCTTGATATGCAGAAACATCTAAATTCCCTATGATTTCTTGATAAACAGCCGTTTCTAGATTTTCTAAGGTGCCAATTATGACTTTTTCGACAAAAGGTGTCATATTCACGCTAATTAACATATATGCCCACGCAGGAATAATAGCATCCGTACTACAACAAAGCGCTACATACTGGTTTTGGTGTTGCGACCAGTCGTATTCGTCAATGTATTTACGGAATTCTTTTTCGCGAAGAATTAATCCTTCCATCAACCAATCGGAAATATCAAATAATACACGTTCGCCGTTTGGATAATAATCTTCCAAATCGAAGGTAATTAATTTACTTTGTGCAACTCTATTGATTATTTCGTCTGCCATGGTTTTATAGTAATCCTAGTTCTAGTTTTGCTTCTTCACTCATTAAATCTTTGTCCCAAGGCGGTTCAAAAGTAATTTCGACAGTCGTTTCATTTACTTCACTAAGCGATTTTACTTTTTCTTCTATTTCTAGCGGAAGCGTTTCTGCAACAGGACAATTTGGCGATGTTAATGTCATTAAGATTTTTACATCTGAAGTTTCATTGACAAAAACATCATAAATTAATCCGAGTTCGTATATATCTACCGGAATTTCTGGATCGTAGATTGTTTTTAAAACACGCACTATTTTTTCGCCCAAGGCAGCTGTATCTATTGTAGTTTCTGACATCTTAGTTTAATTGTGTTTGATACGCAACCGCGTACAATTTTAATTTTTTAATCATACTTACCAATCCGTTGGCTCTTGTAGGTGACAAATGTTCTTTTAAACCAATTTCATCAATAAAATGAGTATTGGCATCTATAATTTCCGCCGGTTTTTGGTCTGAAAATGCACGAATTAAGATGGCAATAATTCCTTTGGTAATAATAGCATCACTATCGGCTGTAAAAACTAATTTATCACCTTCCATTTCTCCATGAACCCAAACTTTACTTTGACAACCTTTAATAAGGTTTTCGTCTTTCTTTAGGCTTTCATCAATTAATGGAAGCGATTTTCCAAGGTCAATCATGTATTCATAGCGTTGCATCCAATCCTCAAACATGGCAAACTCGTCTACTATTTCGTCTTGTATCTCTTGTATCGTCATTTTTTCTTCGTGTATACGATTCATATATCAGACGCAAAAATACAACAACTATTACGGTTTATCAACAGCTTTTGCCATTGCTTGTATTTTATTTACCAAAGCGGCAAGTTCTTTTGGCGGATTTCCGTGTCCGAATTTAATATCACGTACCACATTTTCTTTATAATTGATTGTTAAAGTAGCAGGAATTGCGGCATCTCGGGCAATATCGTCAGGATTTACAGTATCATTTTTAAATTTTTCTGCATCAATTTTATCAAGTAATTCTATAATTTCATTCCAATCTTCTGAAGATACATCTTGTAATACAGAAACTTTTCCGTCTCTTACTTTCTTGTATGCAAATTGCGTCTTAGACAGTTTGATATCTTGATAAAATCCACGAGAAGACGCTTTGTACTCAATAGTAATATCATCTTGCGCATTTTTTATAGTTTCCTTCTCAGGATTTGAATCGCTACAACCTTTTGCAAATAGCGTGATAGAGAAGAGGCAAAGTAAGAATTTCATGTGTCGTGATTTTTAAATTTGGTAATATAATGATACAAAAAAAGACGCCAATATTGGCGTCTTTTTGATATTAAATTTAGCACTTTATATGTTTAGTTTACTAGACTAGCTCTTGCTCCTCCAGAAACTAACACTCCACGCATTCTACTTTTTTGTCCATTACTAAACATGTTCATACACGCATCGTTTGTATAATCCATGTAGTTCATTGTCATGTCTGTTGAACGACAGTTTGTCGTTGGGAATGATGGACATCCGTAGTTTGGCGCATCAGAAGTTGGTGTATCAGAAACAAAATCATCTCTGTTACATCTTCCGTCTCCCCAAATGTGACGTAAATTTAAGTAATGTCCAACTTCGTGCGTTGTCGTTCTTCCTTCATCAAATGGAGACGCTACAAAACCTGTAGTTCCAAAATATTGTGGTCCAACTACGATACCATCTGTTGCAGAATTTCCACCTGGAAATTGAGCATATCCTAAAATTCCACCGCCAATATTACAAACCCAAATATTCATGTGAGTTGAAGGTGTTACTGGTGGATATGTAGATTTTACTAAGTCGTTTGTTCCCCAAGAAGTTCTTGAGTTAGCATATCTGAATGTTCCTGCTAAACTAAACTGAATTTCAGTATCAGCAGCTACACCAGCAAATAATGAAGGCGTTTGGTTTGCATCATTGTTTGTTCTTCTGAAATCATCATTTAAAACAGCCATTTGCGAATTTACTTGTGCATCGCTTATGTTTTCGTTGTTATTACTGTACACAACATGTACATATACAGGTATTGTTACTACTCCTAAATTATCACCTGGATCAACTGGATCACCGCCACCGCCATTGTTTCCGCCGCCGTTACCGTTACCGTTTCCTGGTTTTTTTGCAATTGATCTTTGTCTGTAATTTTTCTCTATCTCATACATGCTACCAAATAACTCAGCATCTTTATCAAGTTGCGCATTTAGTTTTTGCATTGTAAAGCAGCCGCCAGCAGCTTTCTCTGTATTTTCTGTATATAAGTAGAAGTCGCTCATATCTGCGTTTTGTTCTTCTACTTCGGTTGTGTTTGCAGTCTGGTCATCACTACAAGACACCATAATCATAGCAATTGCTGCCATGCTTAAAAGAAGTTTTTTCATAATTTTATTATTAGTGTTTTTGGGTTAATTGCCACAAATGTATTCTTTTTTATGACTAATTTAACAAAATCCTTAATTTTTTAGATTAAATGTAGCTTTTTGATTAATTCGTTACATATAAGACAATTTAACAACTATCACCTTACAAACGATTGACATTATGATTACCGACGAAATACATCATTTTTTTCAAAATTGAGACAAAAAAAAGAATCGACCAATAGATCGATTCTGTAGATAAACTGTTATTTATGTGTGGTTTATGTTACGAAAGCATCATTTTTGCTTTTGTAATGGCTTCAATAAACACATCAATTTCTTCTTTGGTATTGTAAAAAGAAAAAGAAGCTCTTACCGTTCCTGGAATTTTATAGAAATCCATAATTGGTTGCGCACAGTGATGTCCCGTACGAACGGCAATTCCGAGTTTGTCTACAATAGTTCCAATATCGTACGGATGAATTTCTCCTATGTTAAACGAAATTACCGCAGTTTTTGCACCAGTACCATAAATAGTAACATCGCCAATGGCTAGTAATTTTTCGGTAGCATATTCCAACAATTCGTTTTCATAAGCAGCAATAGCTTCAAAACCGATTGCATTCATATAATCGAGTGCGGCACCAAAAGCAATAACGCCACAAATATTTGGTGTTCCTGCTTCAAATTTATGTGGCAAACCTGCGTAGGTTGTTTTTTCAAACGTAACCTGATCAATCATTTCGCCGCCGCCTCTATATGGCGGTAATTTGTTTAACCATTCTTCTTTACCATATAATAAACCAACTCCTGTGGGTCCACAAATTTTATGTGCCGAAGCAACATAGAAATCTACATTTAACGCCTGTACATCAGCTTTGATATGCGGAGCAGCTTGCGCGCCATCAATTAAAACTGCTGCACCAACTTCGTGTGCTTTTTCAATAATAAATTCAATCGGATTAATAACTCCTAATGCATTTGATACATGATTACAAAAAACCAACTTTGTGTTTTCATTCAACAAAGAAATGTATGCTTCCATGTCTAGTTGTCCACTTTCATACATTGGAATCACTTTTAAAACGGCTCCAGTATGTTCGCACAACATTTGCCAAGGCACTATATTTGAATGATGCTCTAAGGCAGAAACAATAATTTCGTCGCCTTTTTTTAACAAGGAAGAAAAACCATTTGCCACCAAATTAATACTGTCTGTTGTTCCAGCAGTAAGAATCATTTCGTATGGTTTTGCTGCGTTAAAATGCTGCTGTATTTTTATACGTGCTTCTTCATACGCATCGGTTGCTTCTTGACTTAGCGTATGCACACCACGATGAATATTTGCATTGTAGCGAGAATAATAATCCACAATACAATCAATTACTTGCTGTGGCGTTTGCGAAGTTGCCGCGTTATCGAAATAAATTAACGGTTTTCCATTTACTTCTCTCGTAAGCACTGGAAAATCTTTTCGTATCTTTTGTATATCTAGCATGGTCATTTTTCTAACAATACAAAGATACTAACTATTCGTAGAATCCTACATCACATTCGTAAGGAAATCAGTTGTAATTGTAACAGCAGTCAACGCTATATTCATACTTTTAATCGGCTTTCCAAAATTCTTTCAAAAAACAAATGATTCCGTTTCCATATTTTTCTCGTAATTTGTTCCACTAGCAAACACAAGTGTAGTCTGTTTTATTTATTTGATTTACATTGTGAAAATTAGTATTTTTCTTGACGCAAAATCGAAGTAATGCCAAAAACCAAGCCTAAAAAGAACCCTGTTTCTCAAAAAACTCAATTACCAAATCAGCTTATTATTGCACATGTTTTTTTGCTGCTATATTCGGTATCTTGTTTAGTTCCGTTATTTAATGCAATGGATTATGACGCACCACAATGGCTGTACATGTCCTTATTAAATATTGTATCCTTGATTTTTATTGTAAAAAACAATGATTTTTTTGAAGCATTCCAATTACAGAAAAAAGCAAAACTTTATTTCGGATTGCTTATCGGTTTTTTTGCAGCAGGTTGTTTGTCAATGCTTACCGCCATTAATGTGAGTGAAAGTTTAGTGCATTTATCGCGTTTAGTCAATATTGTAGTTGCCTTTTTTTGTGTGTATACGTTCGTAAAGAAAAATCCGAAAGCTTTTTTCCATTTAGCGTGCAAAATTTCTATTTTTCTAGTAGGTTTTTATGGTTGGCGTGCTGTTAGTTACTTCTTTGGGCATTCATCAATGATGCGATCGCTTGAGTTTGTAAATGGACTTCAAAGTGGATTTTCGAGTGTGAATATATACACCGCTTTTATTGTGGTTCAGTTGCCATTGCTAATTTATGGTTTTCTGTATTCAAGTAAAATATGGAAATATGCTTCGGCAGTTGCCATGTTAATTGGTATCATGGGATTATTTTTAGTGGGTTCAAGAACCGCAATGCTTTCCTTAAGCTTTATGTTTATAGCAAGTTTAGGGTTTTTAATTTTCGGAATTATCAAGAAGAAAAGCACCGTAAATCTTAAAATAGAAACCTTTGCTTTAGCAGGTATTCCATTGTTGGCAATTCTTTTAGTGACGAATGTGAATAGAATTGAAAAGAATTCAATGAACTCTTTAAATGACATGCTAAACCCTAAAAATATTGACTTTTACAAAGGAAGAAGTTTGGCAAAAAACAGTGTTGCTACCACAAAAAATGTAGTCACATCGAATGTAGATATCAAAAAGAAATCGAATGTAAGTTCAGGGCGTTTTTCATTATGGCAATTGGCGTTTCGCAACTTTAAAAAGAGTCCGATAACAGGTATTGGTTACGGAAATTATAAAGCCGTTGGAAAGAGAGAACATTACCGAAATTTTTCAAACAATAAAGGTGTTTTTGCCAATCCGAGACGTGCGCACAATGACTTTGTAGAAAAACTAGCCGAAACAGGAATTATAGGTTTTCTATTTTACCTTGCCTTATTTGTAATGCCGTTATTATGGTTTGTTGGTTTGTTGCGCCGAGAGAAAGACCACCAAATGCAATGGATTTATTTTGCCGTTTTTCTGGTGGCTGTTGCCTACACATTTGACGCACTTTTAAACTTTCCGCTAGAGCGACCGCCGATACAGTTCTATTTTATTTTTACGGTGAGTTTAATTATCGCTTTCGCTAGAACGGAAAAAAAGCCAGTTACTGCTTCACCAAATAAAAAAGTATCCTACGCTATTTTGGGCGTGCTGTTTTTGTTTAGTTTGGCAAGTACAGCTTCCAATTATGCTATATTAAGTGCGTACCAATTACAACGAAGTTTACGAACCGATTTAATGGGAAAAACCCTGTTTAGCGAGGAAAAGCTTCGAAATAATTTTGATGATGTCAAACAACGATGGAGCAACTACCCACAACTGAGTTATGTAGGAACGGTAAATAATGTGTTTTTAGCCAACTATGCTATTAAAGCCAAAAGATATGATGAAGCGTTGGAAATTTTAGAAGCGTCAAAATCGTATAATACAGATGCCTTATTGGTAAAAGCTTTCAAAGCAGAAATCTATTTGAATGTAAAAGAAAATTTAGATAGCGCACAATATTATTCAGAATCGGTTTTTGATATTTATCCAGCATTTAAGACGAATTATTACATGCTGAAAAAGATTTATTCCTTACGAAAAGATACCACAAGTTTAGTAAATGCCATGCATCGCTATTCCAAATACAACCCTAGAGATTTGAACGAATGGCAAACCAAAGCAAATACCATTTATGAGTTTACCAAAGACAGCGATTTAATGCTGAAAGTGTTAGACACAGGAATTGCGTACAATACCTACAGTCAAAAACTTGTAGATGCTAAAAAGGAAGTTTTAGGAAAACTAAAATTCAAATCGTTTTTAAACAAAGGCGAAGTAAAAGCCAAGCATCAAGAAGCGTATGACTTTTTTGTAAAGCAACAATACGAAAAGGCAAGAGTTGTGTATGAAGAAATTTTAAAAACGAATCCAAGAGATTATCTATCCATTCAAAATATTGGCATCATTGATTTGGTAAAAAAGAACTTCAAAGAAGCAATTAAAAACTTAACAATTGTTATTGACAATCATCCGTTCAAAGATGGAAAAGCAGAATACAGTCGCGGATATTGTTACGAACAATTGGGACAGTTTGAAAAAGCGAAAAAAGATTTTCGCGCCAGTAGAGCTAAAAAGTATTCGCAAGCGATGTCGCTTCCTGCTTCTAGGTATGAATAATTGATTGTTCAACTCATTGTGCATTTTGATAAAATTCATCAATTCGAGTAAATTTTACGATTGAAAATTTAATAAGAAACGTCATTGCGAAAATTTCCCAGAAATTCGTGGCAATCTGTTACTGAGCAAAAGATTACTTCGTTACACTCGAAGTAACGTTTATTATACTTTTGAATTCAAAATACACAACAGGTTTGTTCTAGTTTTTCAACTTGTTTTTCCTTTATCACACAGCAACTTCAAAACAAAAAAAAAATAGCTGCTTTACGTCTATTTTTGTTGCAAATTACATATCCATTCTCAATATTTCCATATCTTAACCACAGGAAGTATTGCTGATTACTTCGTGCCCCAAAATTTAAAACTACGTATATATCATATTCCGTACGATATAGAATCGTAGCAGCCATTTATTTCAGGTTGTCTACGATTTGTCTACGGAAAAATTCCCACATTTTAAAAATGTGCATAAATGGTATACGCCTACTTCACTACAAGCACTTATTCTATTATTAATTTTAGCATGTTACAAAGCAGCTAACAAAACCATTGAATCAACATGATTGAAAAAGCACTACAATTTACAGGAAAAGCACTCAACCAATATGTCAAACAAAAATTTGGCTTGGATGACGATGTTGTCATCGTTAATTCTATTATTGATCAAAACGGAGTTGTACCTGCAAAAAACCAAAACAAAATCGTTCTTTCGTTAATTCATGTGGAGCAAGAAACCACCAAACAATTCTACAACAGGAATCAAAAACTAGGAAATGGAAACTTTGTAAGAGAGCCGTTAAGTCATCGGTACAATCTGTTTACGCTTATCACTCCAAATTTTGACGATTACACAGAAGCTTTAAAATTTTTAGATGCTTCCATTCAATTTTTTCAAATAAATGAACTCGTTGACGCGACTAAAAACGCACAAATTCCTGCCGAAATAGGTAGACTTGAATACGAGTTTCAAAAAGGAGAAAACTATATGCAAATGCAAAACTTATGGACAGCACTTGGCGCAAAATACCAACCGTCTGTAATGTATAAAGTTCGCTTGGTAACAATCACTTCTGATGAAGTAGAAGGATTTGATGCTGCCGTTACACAAATTAGCACAAAAGCAAACGAGAAGTCATGAGTATAACATATACATCTTTATGTAAAGTAACTGTATCGCATTCATATTATGCATCAAATAACTGTGAATGTATGTTATATGATACAACTACGGAAACAAAAAATGTATGCAATAAATACGGGCTTGTTTTACAAAAAACCCAAAACGGATTTGAATTGTACAGTACTACAAATCAATCCATAGAAACCTACCTCAACTATATTTCACAAGTTTCTGGACAGACAGCTTTTGAATTTTTGGGCACCACTACCGATCAAAATTTTTACAATTTCACCAACATTCCTATCAACGAACTTGGTGTGTTAACGTATGAGAGCGATCAAACCGTACAAAATACTTCAAACATTCCCATTCAACTCAAAGAAACATTCGTACAAGAGGTTTCCACCCAAAATGCACTAAAAATTACGCTAAAGTTTGAAGACATTATTCGTTTCTATAAAACAAACAATCCTATTGAATATAGTATTGAACTGCAAGCGCGCGAAACACAATGGATGTATTATATCATTAATAATTCCAATCAAGCATACAATCAGCTCGAAATACAAAGTACAGACGAAAACATTCAATTTACAGCTACGGCTGAAATTATATTACAAAATGGCGATAAAGCATTGCCGTTTGCATCACAAACAACCAAAATTCCATTAAAAAATGAAGTAACCTACACACTAAACTTAATCAACACAAAAAAAAATATTGCAGGCGAACGAAAGGAAATCGTTATCAAAGGATTGCCCATTCCGAACCCGAAAAATTTACAAATACAAAACGACCATACAATAGCATCTTCAATATATGTATACATATAATATGATGCCTTATTCAGTACTTATAAAAAAATTATTACAAACTAATAACTATGTTTTATGAATTTATCAACCATTAAATCTCCAGGGGTTTATATCAATGAAATAAATGGTTTCGGAAACTCGGTTGTCCCAGTGGCAACTGCCGTTCCTGCTTTCATTGGATATACACCGCAAGCCATGTACGAAGGGAAATCGTATACGAATGTGCCAACAAAAATTACGTCTTTTTCAGATTTTCAGGCAATTTTTATGCTGCCAAATCCAGCAGCGCCCGCAGATCCCGCAAAACAATACAGTCCGCAGTACTATCTCGTAGCAGAAAAAAGTCAGCCCGAAAAAGGCGATTACATGCTTATTGATGGAACGTACTACTCTATTGTTCCAGATCCAAATACTATTTATTATCTGTACAACAGTATTCGTTTATTTTACGAAAATGGTGGTGGAGACGCGTACATTGTATCAGTTGGAAGTTACGGACCTGCATCTGGAGCCGGAATGTCACCAGGCGACCAAATTGTAAACCCGAACGTACAATTAAACGATCTTGCAAACGGATTGGCATTGTTGAAAAACGAACAAGAACCAACCATGTATATTGCGCCAGAAGCCACTTTACTATCTGTAGCAAACAACGGAACGTTAATGGCTTCCATGCTATTGCAAGCAGAAGAAATGCAAACCGCAGTTGCCATTTTTGATATTATTGGAGGAAGAAATCCTGATCCAGTAATGTGGATGGACGATATTACAGCATTCCGCGACAATACAGGTGCAAACGGATTAAATTACGGAACTGCCTATTATCCGTTTGTCGGAACTACAATTATGCAAACGTCCGATATTGATTATACCAATCTTTTTGGTGGAGATATCAAACAACTAGAACCTTTATTAAGTCCGGCTGACAATCCAGATCAGACAGTGGAAACCATTATTGGAAACATTGAAAAACCATCTGGAACACCTTTAACGGTAAGTCAGTACAACAATTCATTAATAGCGGCTAGTAAAACATATAGCACTATTATAAACCATGTATTAAGTGACGCCAATATGTTACCGCCAAGTGGTGGAATGGCTGGAGTAATTACCGTAACCGACAATGAAGTTGGTCCGTGGCAAGCGCCTGCAAACACATCAATGGTTGGTGCTTCATCATTGCCAATAAAACTATCAGAATCGCAACAAGCTGGCTTAAACGTAGATGCGGTTTCTGGAAAATCGGTCAACGCAATTCGTTTTTTCAACGGACTTGGAATTTTAATTTGGGGTGCAAGAACCTTAGATGGAAACAGTCAAGACTGGCGTTACTTATCGGTACGAAGAACCATGACTTTCTTAGAGCAATCGTGTAAACTTGCCGCGCAAGCGTATGTATTTGCGCCAAATGATAAAAACACATGGGAAGGTGTAAAATCTATGATTGGAAGTTTCTTAACAGGTATTTGGAAAGAAGGCGGATTACAAGGAGCAACAGCTGCTGCAGCTTTTTCTGTAGAATGCGGATTGGGAAGCACTATGACTTCAGACGATATTTTAAACGGATTTATGAATGTAACAATTAAAGTTGCGGTTGTTCGTCCTGCTGAATTTATTGTACTGACATTCCAACAGCAACAAGCAACTTCTAGTTAATACTATTTATTATTTGAAATTACTGTAAAAGAAAATGATGATTTTTTTCTTTATATGAAATAGAAAAATAAAGCATAGCCTTAGTTACGGTTTCTTTTTATGTTAAAATAGAAAGGAAAAAAGGGCGTTTTATTGCGGTCATTTCAAATTGTAAATGGTATAACCTAGAATCACTACAACTATTCTTATTAAAAAAACAAAAAAAATAACGCATTAAAAACATAATATTATGGCAGATGATGGAAGTAAAGAAGGCGCAACATGGCCCATGCCGAAGTTCCGATTCGAAGTGGATTTAGGAACCGAAATGAAAGGTGTCGCATTCCAAGAAGTATCCGGAATGGACGTAGAAAATCAAATTATAGAATACCGTAAAAGTAATAGTACACTATTCTCTACCGAAAAAATGCCCGGCATTGTAAAGTATGGAAATGTAACTATGAAACGTGGCGTCTTTGTAAACGATAATACGTTTTGGAAATGGCACGCAGAAATTTCTATGAACACAATCAAACGTAGAACCGTTTTAATAAAACTATTAGACGAAGCAGGAAAAGTAACAATGCAATGGCAGCTAAATAATGCGTGGCCAACAAAAATTACGAGTACTGACTTAAAGTCTGATGGAAACGAAGTTGCTATTGATACCTTAGAAATTGCACACGAACAACTAATTATTACGAATGGCTCATAACGCGTATCCTGTTGGATTTTATTTTTCACTTTCGTTTGAAGGGGAAGATGCAGCTTTTAAAGAAGTCACAGGAATTAACAAAGAGCTCGGTGTAGAAGAAGTGGCTAGCGGTGGCGAAAATCGATTCAAATATCGATTGCCAACTGCAAGTTCTAGTAAAAATCTTGCACTCAAAAGAGCTATTGTACCAACAGGATCCAAGCTTATTACGTGGTGTTCCGATACGCTCGATGGCGGATTGGCTAATGCAATAAAAACACAAGATGTTTCGGTTGATTTACTCGATAACGAAGGAAAAGTATTAATGAAATGGACATTTCACAATGCATATCCAATTAACTATTCGGTATCCGATTTAAAATCGCAAGAAAGCGAAATATTAATTGAAAGTATTGAATTAGCATACACGTATTTTAATATCAAATAAGATATACAACTCAAATTATGCCTATAGAAATCAGAGAATTAGTAATCAAAACAGAAATAAAAACTGTTCATGAAAACGCAAATACGAAACGAAACATGTATGACACTGCTGCATTAAAAAATGAAGTATTGGAAACCTGTAGACGTATGATTTCGGAAGCGCAAAAACGAGAAAAGTATAACAGATAAATCTGGATTATGGCATTAGAATATATGAAAATAACAGGATACAAGGACGAGAACTTTACACAAGCAATCTCCGGAAATCCGTACAATCTAATGATCAATCCAGAATCTATAAAATGGAGTCGAAGTATTGAATACAATGAACAACAACCTATTGATACGAGCGCCACTTCTCAAAAATACAAACATACACCAAGCGACAATCTCAGTTTTGATATTGTTATTGACTGTACAGGTATTGTTGATACGAAGCGAACCGATCTCAACAAGGAAATTGAAGCCTTAGAGGATATTGTATATACATATAACGGAGACATTCACAGACCCAATTTTGTAAAAATTCAATGGGGAAGTGATTTGGTATTTTACAGTGTATTAAAATCATTTGATACCACCTACACATTATTCAAACCTGATGGAAGTCCGTTGAGAGCAAAAATCTCATTAAGCTTCGGAAAGTACATTTCTGCCGACAAGCGGAAAAAAGAAGACAATGAGAGTTCTCCCGATATTTCACATTTGGTAGAAGTAATACAAGGTGAAAGTTTGCCACAACTATCAAACAAAGTTTGGAACACGCCGTACAATTACATTCAAGTTGCTACATACAACGATTTAAACAAGTTCAGACAATTACAAGGTGGACAACAATTGGTATTTCCACCAATCATAAAGCCAACATAAACTATATGAGTGCATCAACAACAATTACAAGTGGAGGTTTAGTAACATTCAGCATCAAAAGCAACGGAAGCGCCATTCCCGATGCAATGGACGTACAATCAATTGAAGTCGAAAAAGGCGTCAACAGAATCTCGGTGGCAAAAATTGTCATCATTGATGGAAGTCCTGCCGATGAAACCTTTGAAGTAAGTTCGTCAAGCACATTTGTACCAGGAGCTAAAATTACTGTTGAAGCTGGATACGATTCTAAAAACGAAAGCATTTTTGAAGGAATCGTTACCAAACAAAGCATTCGTATTCACGGTGCCGAAGGTGCTGTTTTAGTGGTTGAATGTCGTGATGAAGCTATCAAAATGGTGGTTGGACGTAAAAGTTTAACCTATTCCAAAAAGAAAGATAGCGACATTATGAGTTCCATAATTGGAAACTACGGCTTGTCCGCAGCTGTTACTGCTACTACAACCGAATGGCCAGAACAAGTGCAATATTACGCTACAGACTGGGATTTTTTACTCGCTAGAGCGGAAACCAACGGAATGATTGTTACAACGCTAAACGGAAAAGTATCCGTATTTCCGCCAGATAATGACACAACTGCTGTATTAGAAATTGCGTACGGAAACAATCTCTTGGAGTTCAATGCTTCGCTAGATGCAGTAACACAATTAGGTTCGGCAAAAGCGACTTCTTGGGATTTTACACAACAACAAACAACTTCGGGAGAAGCAAGCAGTAGTTATGCAGGTCCAGGAAACTTATCGTCCAAAAAACTATCGGAAGTTGTCGGACTTTCAGATTATGCACTGCAAAGTACAGCACCAATAGAAGCGAGCGATTTAACCAATTGGTCAAAAGCAGCTTTGGTAAAAAGTGCGTATTCCAAAATTCAAGGTGATGTCAAATTTCAAGGAAGCAACTTGGTTGATCCCGGAAAATACATCACACTTGCAGGTTTGGGCGATCGTTTTGATGGCGATCATATCATTTCAAATGTACAGCATGTTATTGGACACGGAAACTGGATTAGCGAAGTTTCAGTTGGCTTATCGCCTGTTTGGTTTACAGAAGAACCGGATGTAATGGCGCCACCTGCCGCTGGATTATTACCTGGCGCACAAGGATTATTTAATGCTACGGTAAAGAAAATGTATGAAGATCCAAACAGTCAATACCGCGTACTTGTTGACATTCCACTATTTGATCCGAACGGAGAAGGATTGTGGGCACGATTGACAAATTTCTATTCCACTTCCGGCGCAGGTGCCTTTTTTATGCCTGAAGTTGGCGATGAAGTTGTAGTTGGTTTTTTGAATGAAGATCCACGATATCCTATCATTTTAGGAAGTATGTATAGTTCGTCTAGCAACAAACCGTTTGATGGACTTGATCCTGATGAAAAAAATACCATAAAAGCATTTGTATCCAAAACTGGAATCAATATCAAGTTTGATGATGAAAACAAAGTGCTTACGCTAGAAACACCAAGTAAAAATACCGCCATTTTCAGTGACAAGGACAAGCAAATTACCATTCAAGATCAAAACAATAACAGCATTGTCATGTCGGATAGCGGAATCACAATTAAAAGTGACAAAAATATCACGGTGAAAGCGACACAAAACTTGACATTAAAAGGTGATCAAGGTGTAACTATTGAATCTTCTGGCGGCGATGTACAAATCAAAGGAATGAACATCAAAGAAACCGCACAAATGCAATATTCTGCGGAAGGAAGTATGACAGCATCGCTTCAAGGTGGTACACAAACGACTATCAAAGGTGCGATGGTGATGATTAATTAAGTAGGAATTAGGTTTTAGGAATTAGGAATTAGTAAGTTTCTTAATAACCTTTTAAACTCAAATAACAAAAACGTCTCTTCGAGTGATTTTTGATAGAAAATCGTATCGAGAAGTACTTTGAAGAAAACAGGGATTAGTAAGTTTCTTAATAACCTTTTAAACTCAATATCAATGTAGCATAAATAGATTTTAAAAATGAATTTTGAAGTACTACATGTACGCTCAATTCTCAATACTAACATCTCAATACTAAAAAAACATGCCACCAGCAGCAAGATTAACCGATTTTCACGAATGTCCGATGGTAACACCAGGCCTTCCTCCAATTCCGCATGTTGGCGGACCTGTTATTGGACCTGGAGCACCAACAGTATTAATTGGCAAATTACCCGCAGCACGCGTAGGTGATATGCTTGTATGTGTTGGACCACCAGATTCTATTGTAAAAGGTTCAGCAACGGTAATGATTGGCGGAATGCCAGCCGCACGAATGGGCGATACAACCGCGCACGGCGGATCAATAGTTTTAGGAGATTTTACAGTAATGATCGGTGGATAATACAACAAACATACAAAAAGAGTTTCTCGGTTCAGGTTGGTCATTTCCTGTAACATTTTCTGTGGAAAATAAACAACTGCAACTCACAAAGTATGAAGAAAATATCAATGAAATGATCAATTTGATCATGCAAACCACATTTGGAGAACGTCCATTTACGCCACAATTTGGCTCTGGATTACAAACGTTTTTCTTCAAAGAAATGCGCCCAACATTACAAGGCGAAATTAGAGAAGCCGTAAAAACATCGCTTCTCAACAATGAACCAAGAATTAAAGTAGTAGCAGTTGAGGTTGCTTTTGCCGATTTACAAAATGGCTTGGTAGAAGTTACTATCGATTACATATACAATCAAACCAATACAAGACACAATTATGTATATCCTTTTTACATAAAAGAAGGAACCAATTTACAACGATAACAAAGTTACATGAGTCAATTTGATCAACATACCACAATGATAGCACTAGAAAAAGCTTTGGTGCCAAATCCACGTTTGGTAGATGGCAGAACAGAAGCTGACAATTTGCGTTTGCTTGCTGACTTTGCTTCGTTGTTTAACTTTTACGATCGTACCAATACTATCAACGGAAATTGGTCGCCATTTTTACTAAAAGATCCTGTGTTTTTGGTTGCTTCCATTGCTAAAACGTCGTTTCAAAAAGCATATTCACTGTTTATAAATACGTGTTTACAATTAGAAAAAAAACTGGAAATTGACATCAATACGGCATTTATTTCAAACGGATTCAATCAACTATTTGATCAGCTTACATACATCTTTCAAATCATTGAACGATGGACGTATTATATGCAGCAATCCAATTTGGAATACAATCTTAAAACGTATGTCATTCAACAAGTAAAGCAAAAACAAAGCGCGCTACTTTGGGCACTTTTATCGTTGCAAAGTAATTTACATATCAATCAAATTATTCCAAACATAAAACCCGTAAATACCTACCTTTTTCAAGATTATGACGAAAAAATATGGAAAGAAAGTAAAGGAAAAACACCGTATTGGGAACTTCTAAATCTGAAATATACACCAAAAGGCGACTATGTATATTTCTTTTTTAAGGATTTTATCACGTATGTGGAAGATATTATTGCTACGCTCAATGGTTCACATTTGAATCTTACTGAGAAAATTATCACTAAAATTATAGCAGCTTTTATTGCCTTACAAAAATCCGTAGCAATACTCTTTGAAGAAACAGTTGCAATACTTGAAAAAGTAGTGGCATTTGTTGAAAATGCGATTGAATCACTATTTGAAATCATTGAAAAAATCATTCAAGAATTACACACTAAAATTAAAACTTTTAAAGGCGATGAAGAAAAAACAGCTGTGATTCAACAACTACTAACAGACTTAAATTCGCTTCAAAACACACTTAAAACAAACACATCTAATCTGGCTACAGAAGATTTTAAAAATTTAATTGATCGTATTTTAAAAGAAATCGAAACCATCCTTTTAAAAGTAGCTGCATTTGTGGTAAAGTATGGAGAATGGATGTTTACAATCATTATAGGAATTTTTGAAACTGCTATAAGTATAGACACCAAGATTAGTAAAATACTCTACGATATTCTCAAAGATATCATCGCGTATATTCTCACCAAACAAGTACGATCAGATATTTTCAATGGCATCAAAGGAACTGGAAAAACCATATTTTCATTCTACAGCAAATGCATTTCGTATGCCGCTACAGAATTGAAAAACATACAACAAGTGCCAGGTCATTTTCCGGATACGATGTTACTGAGAACGTTTACAAGTTTGCTAAAAATTTATCAAGCACAATTAAATTCATTATCCGAAAAACACTTACACTTTTATTACAACGATATTTTAAAACAAACGCCCAACAGTGTTTCGCCCGATACGGTTTTTGCAAGTAGTAGTTTGGCAAAAAAAACCGCGACATATCAATTAGCAAAAGGAACTATTTTTACTGCCGGATTGGACGCAAACAAAGCACCAATTCTATTTGAAACACTGAGCAAAACATCGCTAAATCCTGCAAAAATTGTAAATGCGTATATACTTTCGCTAGTATCTGTAGATGCATACAATCCTGAATTGTATTTACAAAAATTACCACCTGTAAATGTAGTGGCTAAAGATGAAGCTGGCGCGATTAAAAGTTGGAAAACATTTGGTTCTACACAGACACCACAAGGCACCAAACAAGAGTTGGCATTTACAATTGCTTCGCCTATGTTTTACTTGACAGAAGCCACTTTAAGAACGATCACTCTTAATTTTACATTTGCAAACTGTGATGAAATTACATTTATACAACCTGCGTTTAAATTTTATTTGAGTACAAAAGATACTTGGTTTGAGGTGCCTGCACCAAACAATGCTTCAGATGTAATTACAGAAAATCAAATTGAACTCATATTACAACCTACCGATCCTGTAATTAGTGCATTTACCAAAAATCCTGATGGATATTCCAGTGAATGGCCATTGCTTAAAATTGTTTTTCCAGATTATACAGAATCGATTTCATCACTACAAATTGCTACGCTAGATATTATTGTGAACGTGGAAGAATTGCAAAACTTTCAATTGTACAATGATTTTGGACAACTAAACGCTAAAAAACCATTTCAATTATTAGGTGGCGCACCAAAAGTAAATCAGAGTTTTATGATTGGCAATGCTGAAATATTTAGCAAACCTGTACAAAACATGCAATTTTTCCTCACGTGGAATCAATTTGCGCCAGGTTTTAACTTTGCTGATTATTACATCGCTTACAACAACTATTTAAACAATGTATACTCTGGCACACCAATAGATGTGAATGAATTAGTAGAATTACTAGATACAATTAAAAGTTCGCAAGACACCTTTTTTACAAAAGCAACCAACTCAGCGCAAACGCTATTTACAAAATTAGCAGCTGCAAGTACGACACCAGCTGATGCTGAAAAAGAAATTCAAGGTAATCAAACTGATTTACAAAGTTTGGTAAGCACTCAAAAAACAGCTTTACAAAAAATGCCAAACTCGTTGAGTGCAATAATGACGCAAATCATCAACCTTAATAAAGGCATGCAAACTGCAATTGACACGTTCCTTACTACATTCAAAAATGATATTTCATCTGCAGGAAAAATAGATGAAACCACTGTAACAACAACGAAAAATAGTATCAATAATGAAATTAGTTCCTCTAAAACAAGATCAGATCAAAACATTGAGGACGAACAAAATGCGTTGCTTTCCACGGTTGCTCCTGAAAAAAAATCATTTCTAAACACAATTACAGGGTTTTTTAAGAAACAAGAAAATAGTATAGTAGCAAAAACGTATACTCCATATTTTTCAGACACTTCGTTTATCATAAATTTTCAAGCCTTACAAAACGGTGTATGGAATTCAATAGATCCTTCTCTCACAACAGAAAACACAGAAGGCAAAACTATAATTGACAATGTAGATTCAGTTTCACTATTTGATATAGATAGTGTCAATTTAGAACCTACAAAAGAAATACAGTTTTTAGGATTAACGCCAAATCCTGCAACTATTGACCCAACATTGCAACAAAAATTGCTGCAACTTACGGAGACAACTACTACAGGTTTTATAAAAATGAAACTGTCCGATCCTGCTTATGGTTTCGGAACCGAATTATATGCAAAAGTAGTGGCTGCTATTGCCTTATTCAATGCGCAAATTATTGCAGAAAAAATCAAAGATTCTGATGACAAACAGGAATTGGTTTCACCGCCAAACATTCCGTTTGTACCAATGGTAAGTGCTTTTACAGGAAACTATTCGGCTTCGGTGAGTTATGACTTTTCTACAAATGAACAAAGTTATCCGCTGCAATGTTTTTACAATACGCCATTTGCAAATTACAAAGTGTATGACACTACTTTAGACGAAAAAATAATTGCAGAAAACACAACTATCGGAAGTCCTCCTGCAAGAAATTCAGACGGAAAAATTACGCAATTAACAGCATTGCCGTTGCTTCCAACATTTAATTCGCAAGGACAATTATTTTTAGAATTACAAGATGTAATTGCACCCGCAAAAGTGAGTTTTTATTTTGAATTGGCGCGCGCATACACAGAAACAACACTAACAACGAAACAAATAAACTATTCGTATTTAAGCTCAGATGGCTGGAAAAAACTGACTTCTATTGCAGATGACACCAATAATTTTACCTGTTCGGGAATTATCACAATTAATATTCCGAGCGATATAACAACCGTACACAATACCGTTGAAGGCACAAATTACTGGATTGCTATTGGCACAAACAACACGCTTGATAGTTTTCCTGAAACCTCTTTTTTAAAAACCAACGGATTTGCATTACAACGCATTGTAACTGCAACCGATTTTTCAACGCAAACGCCGCAAATTTTAGCGGATATCATCACAAGTCCGCAAACGGCAATTCCAGCAATTGCGGCTACAGTACAACCGTTTGCTTCGTTTGGCGGAAAAGCTGCGGAAACAACGATACAAATGAATTCGCGTGTAAGCACACGAATCAAAACGAAAGATCGATTGGAAACCACCGAAGATTATTTTAATACAATCCGATTGGCATTTCCGGAAGTATACTATTCCAAAACAGTGTATGATAATAGTAAAAATAAAGCGTTTACGCATGTCATAAAACGTGTAGCAGATGTCACAGAAACCAATGCATTTCAACCACTTTTAAGTGAATGCACCGAATTGGAAATTCAAAATTACATCGCCAAACGTGTTTCGCCATTTGTCACGGTTTCAGTAGAAAATTTTACACTGAATTATGTGCAAATTACCGCAGAAATTAATGTGCAGCCTGGTGAAGATATCACTACTGTAGAAAAGGAAGTCAACAACGGAATCAACATTTATTTAGCACCTTGGATTACGAGCGCGCAAACGCAAATTACTGTTGATAGCGGATTAAATACGGCACAATTAGCAAGTTTCATCAATAGTTATGACAGCATTTTAGAAGTACAAAGTATTTCGTTTCTAATTGGTACTAAAAATTTTGACACAGGCGCAATTACATATTCTGACAAAGACAAACCGAAACAAGAAATAGCACAAAAAGATGGAATCTTATTAGTGCCATCATTAAATAACACCACAAAAAATAGCTTAATCACATACAACTAATGACGCAAGAAAATTACATAGTAGACACACAACTTCCTTTGGAGCTTGATTTTAAAGCACTCAAAGCAGCTGGTCTTGCGTACATTCAAAAACATAGTAGTAACGAGTGGACCAACTTAAATCCGAGTGATCCTGGCGTAACTATTTTAGAGCAATTGTGTTATGCGTTTACCGAACTTGGATATTGCGGAAATTTTCCGATGAAAGATATTTTGACAGATAAAAAAGGCGATTTAACCGTCGCGGATCAATTTTATCTTCCGCAAAATATTCTAACCACTTCGCCAGTGACGGTAAACGATTATACGAAATATATTATTGATCAAATTGTAAGTGTAAAAAATGTAGTAATTACACCAATATCGTTGAAATTTCCTTTTATAAACGGTTTTTACGAAGTGTATTTATTGTTAGATCCGAACGAAAAAAAGACTGCTTCAACGGATGCTTCAGAAACGAACGAAATCATCGAAAACGAAACTTTTTATTTACTAAACAGTTGCCGAAACGTAGGTGAATTCTTTTTAAAACCAACCGTTTTAGCGCCAAAAGAATATACCATTGCTGGGGAATTAATATTAGAATCAGATGCTGATTTTGATTCCGTTATGTCAGAAATCATCCAAAATATAAATGCATATATTTTTCCTGATGTTGTACAAACAGGTTATGACAAATTAAAAGCAGCAGGTGTTGCCACAAATGATATTTTTAATGGTCCAACCTTAGACAACGGCTGGATTTCTTCGGAAAGCATTCAACCAAAAAAAGACAGTATTCAAGCTTTTGAAATTACCAAATTGATTCAAGAAGTAACTGGCGTGCAATCTATTTCTAAAGTTTCTTTTACATGCGGTACAAAAACCTTGCTACCTGCTGCTACCTGTAAAATATATGAAATCTTAACTTTCAATTTTTCGCAATCATTATTAAACCAAGCCGATGCGTCAAATTTGCAAGTAAATACACAAGGAAAAAGTTTAAACGCATCACTCAACATGTCCTTAATGGACGAGTTGGCAATGATGCAACAAACAAATTCGCAAGTAAATGAAGTTGCTTCAGTACAAATGGCACCAACAGTTCCTAAAGGGAAATATAGAGATATTACGAGTTATTATTCAATTCAAAACACATTTCCAGAAGCGTATGCCGTTGGTTTAAATGCTACAAATGATTCCATGCCAGCATATCAAATAGCACAATCGCGACAGCTAAAAGGGTATTTAAGTTTATTTGATCAAGTACTGAGCAATCAGTTTGCGCAATTGGCAAATATTGACAAATTATTTTCGTTCAAAAATGCCATCACTGGAGCTCCTGCCGATTTAGAACATTACAACAATATCAAAACTCCAGCACAAAAAGCAAATCCAGCATATCCTGCGCCGTTTGAAGTATTTTCACCAACTTATTTTTACCAATCGTTGTATAATAGTGTTCCAAACGCAGCGCCTTTATTAAGAGACAATAGCATTTTTAATTTTGGACCAGTTTCTGAGTCAGATGCTACATTAGCACATAAAAGTTGGTTGGCATATCAAGACGATCCGTACAACTCGTATATGTATGGTTTGTTAGTATACAACGAAGATGACACAGTGAATTTGCAACGTAGAAATGACTTGTTAGATCACTTATTAGCACGTCATGGAGAATCACCTTTAATTATGGATACGCTGATATATGGCACTGTATATTCTGGCGATTTCTTAAAAGATCGTGTCATTATAAAAAGCATGTATCTACAAAATTTGGGAATTTTATCATACAATCGCACCAAAGCGTATAATAGTATCGGTGCATTGCTATTAAATGAATTTACACTTACAATTACTGCAGCACTCATTGACTATTTGGAAAGTAATAAACCGCTTGAAACAGAAGAAGAAGCAAGCCCAACGGCTAACGAAACTCAACAACAAATAGCAAATTTAAAAGCAACATATCGTGCTCGAAAAATGTTGCGCGATATTTTAACAAAAAACTATAAACACGAAGGTTATTTTGAAACAAATCGAATCAATGAAGAAGAAAAAATTACGTCGCTCGATAGTTTAAATTACACAACAATCTCGCTAAAACTTAGCATGTTATTAACGCTAAAACCGTTATATATCAATTTTGTTCAATACACGTTAGATTTTAATCCAATTCTAAAAACTCCAGACAAAATTTCACTTGCATACGAACAAAGTGAAATGGCAATATGGTTACTTACGGAGCGAAAAGGCATGATTGCCATTGAAACGAACTTATTATTACAATCAGGAAGTTTTCAAATATATATTCAAGAAAACACTGATGATAAAATGTATTATTGTTTTAGTACGATGTTAAATTATGATGATTTCGTACTAATTTCAACAGTATTCAATAGTGCGCCATCAGAAGGAATAATAAGTTATTTAAAAGAAACGTATCCAAATCACATATTAACAGCTATTGATGATCCTAGCAAGCTTGATGATGCTACGTTTACAACCATAGAAAATGCAGCATATAGTTGGACAGCAACAGTAAGTTGGGACGACGGTCAAAACACAATGTACATTACAGATCCGTTTTTAGCAAATACATTGCTTTGGATGTTTCCAGATTACATTCCAGAACTCGCAACTCCCGATTGGCAACATCGTCTCTCCTATTTTATGGAAAGTCAATTGCCAATTCAAATTACAGCACATCCGATGTATGCAACTGCAGATAATTTAAAAACCATAATTCCGCAATATGTTCGTTGGTTTAACGCCAATATTTACAACACAACCACACAAACTATTGACCAAACTGCGGTAACAAAAGCCGCCGCAGATTTGATAACGACACTCAAACTAATTTATAACAATCAAGTGCCAACAAATGCATAGTCAAGGAGCACATATCGTCACACGTTGCCAATGGAACACCGCTTTCGATTCCAAAAGGCTTGCGCACCAGTTACAGACTGATATTAGCGCGTGGAGTGCGTATAAAATGAAACGTGTAATTACGAGTGTTTTTGATAGTATTTGTCCAAAAGGGCAAACCTTAAAAATTAAAAAATTAGCCGTCGATTTAGGAACTATTACCTATGAAAACATGCTGAGCGAACTTCCATTACGCTTGGAAGAAGCCTTGCGCATTGCCTTGTATGACCTTATTATGTATCCGAAAAATGGCGATAAAACGCTAGAAATTGTACATGAAGATATTGCACAAGTACATGTACTTCGCGATTTTCTAATGCAAGGAATGTTGCCTTGGAATTACCAAGAAACCTACGGAACAGCGGTACAAATTATGCGTTCGCAGTTGACAAACAATCGTTTGGATGTGATACAAATGATTCAAGAAATTGGAAGTTCGGCAAACGTTCGTAAGCGTATTGCTTGGCAATTTCCAGATGTTATTATCAAAAAAATTATTGCGGGATTGGAACCGAATAACCATCAACAGATTATTAATTTTTCGGATGAATTTGTCAAAGTACAAGAAAAAGAAACCATTGTTCAGACAAGTACAAACGATCTAAAGAAAAATATTTGGTTGTGGATTTTAAATTATTTGTTTACCGAACGCGGTACCATTTTTAACAGAATCAGTTTTGTGCGAAGTACGGTAACACAAATGGCAAGTCATTTTAATCTTTCGTATGATGTGATGATTGAATTGATTGAAAAATCCATTGAACGCGCCAATGAATATTCGCCTATAGAAAAAGGCTTTATCGCAATTTTAAAATTATTATCTGATGAATTACAGAATACTTCTTTTTCGCGTGTAAAAACAGAAAAACAAAAAGAAAATTTTTGGGTTAAAGTAGCAACTTATTTCAATTCGGAAACGGCTAGAAGCACCAATATTCAAAAAAATGAATTCAATGAATTGGTGATTAATCTATCAAAATTAGATACGGCTCGTTTCCAAAAAATACTATTAAATATTGATCAAAAACCAAGCACTTGGAAAGCTGTTTTAAAGGATTTAATTCCTGCCGCGATCGAAAATTTATTTTTAGCATTGGCGCCTACACAATCGAAAAACGTGTTGACTCAAATTTCGTTTTTATCAAAATTACCACAAACAACGCATGTAAAAGTGCAAACTTTAGATTTGTATACGTACGGAATTGAATTTTGTATCAATAATCAAAATACATCAGTTGCTAAAAATGCATTTTTAGATTTTGTGGTGGAAAAATTAGCCAAACAACAGCAACAAACCAAGCTTGTTATTTTGGATCATTTCGTGTTGTCAAATGTCACAAATACACAAAAGAAAACGAGTTTTATTTCTTTGTTTAAAGAGCTGAATACACTGTATCAAAAAGAAATAACAAATACAAAAATGGTTGCTTCCAACGAAGCTTTACAACAAATTATGTCGCGTTATATTTCTGAAATTGAACAGACAAGCAATGCAACAAACGCTAGTAAAGAGTTAGAAAAAACAGTTCAAAAGTGGATTTCGGCTTCGCCTGTACAATTTTGGAAAGTTGTTCAAAAACTAGAAAAAACACCAAAAGTAACTGTTCATATTACGGCTCTGGTATCTGCATACGGAATGGACCGATTTTTAAAATCTGTTCAACCAGAAAGCTATACGTTATTGTTGAAAATTCAGAAAATCATTCACACATTCATCTCAAAACAACCTAAAAAAGCAAATGCATTACGTGCTATTGAAAAAATTATAATTTCCACAGGTTTTGAAGTCATTTGGAAAGATTCAAAAATACAAACCACCGAATTCTTTGTACAGTTTTTACAACAATTACAACGACAAGAAAGTAGTATTCGAGTTTCAAAAACAGACATTCAAGCAGTAATTGAATTGCTATTACAAACATCAAAAATCAGAACTTTAGCTTGGTCTGCACGTAAATTTGCTTCCATTCAAAAACACTATAACATTCAGCTTGCAAAAACACCAATTGAAGAAGTTATAGCACTTATACAACAATCAAATCAGCAGGTATATGTTGCCGAATATATTTCAAAATTGGTTCGCACTAAAAAGCATACTACGCGCGAATTTAAAACGAAAGAAACAACGTTAATTTCCTATCTCATTGCAAACGGCGTACACATTCGCACACGCTTACGTTCTATGTTTTTAAAGCAAATTACTGCAACAAACACAACTATAAGCAACACGCAAATTGAATTGCAATTAGAGGAAATTTTTTGGCAATCGTTGGTTATGTATCAAGTACATCGTGGAAACGAAGCGCGTTTTATTTCACTGTTTGAAAAAACGGTTATATACACATTTCCAGCACTTGAAATGAAACCACAAAAAGCAGTAAAATCTGTTGTAGAAATGAAAAAAGTAGCAGAAAAAAATCAATTGTTGCAAACGCCGTATCGCATTTCGACTGTTGTATTATTTGAAACGATCCGTACTAATTTTACAGCGACAAATTCGGAAGTACAAATTGTCGAAAAAAGTTATTCATTTGCTGCGTTATTTATGATGGCATTGGAAACTTCGCCAACAGAAATACGCGCGATTATTAAAGAAACGACATTCGCTACAAAACAGCTTCATTTTATACAAGAAACAATCAACCTAGAAACATTTTTATTGCTCAATGCAAACGATGCTTCTAGCACACAATCGGAAGTTTTTAAGTCAATTTACACACTATTTACTATTGCAAAACAACTCGGAAACGCACAAATAACAACTACTTTGCAAGGTGTTTTTTGGAAGGAAGTTTTGGCGTTTATTCAAGGAAAAATAACTCGTAAAAGAGTTGTAGAAAAATTGACAGCAACCACATTTGATGCACTTTCAGAAATTGCAACTTTAGACCAAATTACCATCGTAAAACACGTTCAAAATAACGCAATTGTTATTCCGAAATTACTTAAAACTGTATTGGTTGCAAGACATCGAATTTTTGAATTGATTAGCGAACATACACAAAACAGTTCGCTTTCAACAGCAATAAAAGCGTACATAGAAACAGAAAAGGCAGCATTGTTAAGTGAATATCTCATTACACATTATGAAATTCCTGCGTGGTTTTTACACAAAGAAGCATACAGTTACGAACGCGTTGTCAATGAATTGATCGCACAAAAACCATTGCTTGTTTTAAAGACAATTCGCAGTCAAAAAATTTCAGAAATACAGTTACTAAAATTTGCGCAAACCGTTCATTTTGAAACCTTGATTGCAGCACTTTTAAAAGTAAACACGGCACAACAAAAAGAACTTTTGGACATGCGCATGTTGTATGAAAATATTCCTTTTGTGAGCATGCGCGGAATTTCTACCAAAAGTTTACAAGAAATCATCATTCAAAAAGTAGTAACCGCATGGCGTACTTCCAATTGGACTTTGATTGCTAGCAACACTATTTGGAATGAATTGTTATGGGAAACCTGTGGAAAAAAAGCCGTACAGCAACGCGATTTTATAAAAGCTATTGGCGCGATTAAAACCCAATTGCCAACCGCTTTATTAGTTACATACAAAACCTTGTTACCACATTATAAAACTACAAAAAAAACAACAGCAGAAATTATATCTAAAACTGAAAATAAAACAGCTATGAATACAGAATTAGCTTCATTTCCCGACGAAGGCGTTCCTATTCCGAATGCAGGATTGGTCATGTTAAACACCTATTTTTTAATGTTACTTGATCGTTTGGGAATTGTAAAAGACAAAGAATTTATATCGGAAAACGCACAGTTAGACGCCATACATTATTTGCAATATATCGTAACAGGACTTACCGAAACGGAAGAATCTTTGCTGACCTTAAATAAAATTTTAGTTGGGCTTCCGCCGAATGTACCTGTGAAAAGTAGCATAGAAATGACCGATGAACAAAAACAACTTATTGACGGAATGATTCAGGCTGCAATTCATCATTGGACGGCAATTGGAGATACTTCCATAAATGGTTTTCGTGGAAATTGGTTGGTACGTGAAGGAATTTTGCGCGAAACCGAAGACCGTTGGGAATTAACTGTAGAAAAGCGAGCATACGATATTTTAATGCTAAAATCACCCTTTTCATTTTCAATCATAAAACTACCGTGGATGGAAAAACCATTGCACGTTACTTGGCCATTTTAAAAAAATAAATACAACCATGAATATTTGTACAAAACCATCAAAAATAGACAGTAGTTAACCCTGTCATCACACAGAAAAGAAGCGTATAACCTGCAAAATGGTTAAAAAATTAATTAACAAACTAAAAAATAAAATTTATGAATTCTTACAATGAAAATCTACATTCGAGTGTCGTTTCGTCATTGAACGAGCAAGAATTAGAATTACAAAAAGTAAAGTCGCAACAAGATGCGTCTATGTTTTCGCTTTACTACGCACAAGGCGATCGAATTACAACGGCTGAAAAGCTAGAAGTAATTAACAGAAAGTACCTTTTTCAACAAAAAGTACATGAGCAAGCTATTACGGACAGTGACCTGTCTACCAATGTTTTGGCTTCTTCTGAAAATGTAAAAACGTACACTGCAAAATCTGTAAGCAATACAGCTGTAGCTGCTGCAAATGTTCAAATTGCCGCAAATGCTATTTTAAAACTTACTAGCGATGCAGGAAGTATTTTTAGTATTGTAAGTGCTGCTGATTTTGGCACTGAAATTTACACACAAAGTAAAAATGCCTACGATTTAATGAATGTTACTGCATACACAGCTGAAAAAACATCACAACACAGTATGGAAGCTTCACAATTAATTGCAGAAGTACCATCAAACACGTTGGCAGATAAAGCAACAAGTACAGATGCTGCTGTTAAAAACTTATTGACAGTAACCTCGTCACAATTTGAAGCAACAACACAAGAGCTTTCTACTGAAAATGAAAAACTAGCTACTTCAAACACAAATGAGAAAAAAGCAGAAGGTGTTTTAGAAGACACAAGTGTTGCCTACAATGCTACATTTGAAGCGTATAGATTAAACAACTCTGAATTGAATTTGGGATTACATGTACATGTACCAAAGTCAGTTGGTGATGCAACCAATTATACGGTTTCTTTTTTACCATATACAAGTCCTTTTACAAAAGATGAAAATGGTAATATAATAGCAAATAGTAGCGCTCCAACTAGTGGATATCCAGTAGATGATTACTACATTATGCTGGTAAAAGACAGTAAGAGTGACACATTTTCTGTGAACAATGCCGAAGATATTGTAGATAAAGGTGATCGAAGTAAGTTTTATCAAGTTTCACCAAAAACTAAAAATCTTACTGAAACTACGGAGGAAAATCATGTTCTTATTGATTTTTCTAGTTTTACGGCGCCGATCAAACAAAAAATTTATACTTCTCAATTATTAGACACTGATGGTGACGCTATGAATTTGGGAGATGAGTATGTCGTGGTTGTCTTTGCAGTTTTGGATAATAGTTACAAAAAAATCATCAACACATTTGATGATTATATGACAGCTCCAAGTAGAAGATTTTCATTGGAAAATAGATTAAACGCAGTAAGCGCAAATAACATTAAAGCGACTGGTGGAGGTTCTGAAGAAGTAATTACAATTTCAGATAATACCAATACAGGAGATATTACTATTGATGGAGAAGAAATGATTGCTGTTGAAAAAATTACATTTAAAGTCTTAGAAAATCCAGACTACGAAGTTGTATATCACGGATTATTTTTACCAGATAATACCAACCTAATTAAAGGTTTATTAACTGTTGAAGGTTTAATGAATCTTGAAACGGAAACCAATCTATTAGAAGATATTGCTGACAAGTATGATCCTCAAATTGAAGCTGCTAAGGAAAAAATAAATTCATTAAACTCCGAAATTTCAGGATTGGACACTGAAATAAATGAAGACAGCAAAATTATTGCCGATCCTACCACAAGCGCTTCTAAAAAGAAAAAAGCAGAAGCACAAAAGGCAAAAGCAGAAGCCGAGCGTGGTAAAAAATCTAAGGTTTTAACCACAGAAAAAGCGCATTTGAAACAACTTGAAAAAGAACAGAAAAAAGAAGTTAAGAATGCTACAAGATTAAAGCATATTAAACCTGGATTCTTTTTTAACTTAACAACTGCTGAGCAAATTCCTGCGGGAAGTTATACGCCAATAGTTAGAAGTGAAGCAGACTCAACAAAAGCCATTTTTGACTATCTAATTAATGAAGCAACAGTTGATTGGGAAAAATGGAAGAAAAATAATTGGGATACTGTCGATAAAGCAATCTTATTAGAGAAACTTGAAATCGTTATTAATGATCTTGAAAAACTAGAGTTTAAACACTTCGTAGACGATGTTATAGATTTATTAATAACCACGCTTAATATTGTCATTGAAGAACTAGAAAAATTATTCTATGATTTTTCAGACTTTATCAATGATCTTGGATTAGTACATAGTGGATATAAACTATATACGATGGAGTTTGAAATTAAGCCAGAAACTACAGATAATTTTGGAAACCGATTAATTAACAAAAACAAATACATTCCTGCAATTGTAACTGTTTCAAATAATACGGCAACAATTAACAAGCAATTTACAAATGCGCTTTCTGATTTTCAGCATACAAAAACATTTAGGTATATAGATCCAACCACAAACGCAACATACTAAAATTTAAAAAAAGAACTTATGAGCACATTAAATACATTAGTTCCGCCACAATACGGAATTACCGAACGCAAAAAACAAGAGTTAGATCAACTCACACAACAAGTAATAGATGCACAAGATACTGTAAACCAATACCAAGCTATTGTTGACTCGCTTACAGAAAAATCGAACAAATTAAACACGCAACTTACCAATGCAGAAGCTAACAAAGCACAAGCATTGAGCAATAAAGATTTGTTAGATACTATGGTGAATGACGCTAAAGACTTACAAAGCAATTCAAGTGTTACATTTGATGCTATTGTACTTGCAGATGCCAAAATAAAAACTGTTGCTGAAGAAATAAAAACGACGATTAATAACTTAATCTATTCAGCAGAAGTTATCAATAAACTAGCAAACTTAGTCATTCGCAAAAAAGCGTCTAATCCGTTAATTTCTGACGAATTGGTAACAATGGTTACGACTGCTGGAACAGATGCAAACAATGCAGTAGCGCTTACATTAGTAGCGTTACAATCTGTTTTTTCTGCACAAGCAACCAGCTTAGAATCGGAAGCAGCAATGGCTTTACAACTCTTACAAGCTACAAAGCTTTATGAGCTTATGATTGGTGAAGAAGTTGATGGTATTGACAATAAATTGCCAATTGCCAAAGAGCCTGAAGATGGAGCACAAGTAATAAAAACAAAGAAAAAATATACAATCCAATCTTTATTAGATTATGCGTATACCGTTACAAGCAATATGTATGAAGAAGCATTAACAGCATCTAAAGACACGTTGAAGCAATTAAACGATATCCAAAGTAAGCTTAGTGAAGCACAAGTACAACTTGCTTCTTTACAAGCCGGACTTGCCGCAGCAAACGCAGCAGCATTGGCTTCCTAAATTTCAGTATATTATATGGAATTAATCACCTTAAAACATCACAAACATGGAAAATGTATTTAAAAAATTTTACAGAAGTTTTTACAACAGAACCAATGGTTTTATACCCACAAAACCACTGAATCAAAACATGTATCCGGGTGATTTTTTCCAAATTGTTAACGGAGAACTCATAATTTTAGGAAATGTTTTCAGAAAAAATATCATCAATGCGGATGATGTCGCTTTTGAAAATGGTATAAAACTCAATCCTTCCAGTTGGAATTTTAGCGAAGGCGTTACAAAAGCCTATTCTGGTCGCGATAGCGGACACAATCCGTTGGAAGGCGACTTTGAGTTTAGCAAACAATTATTAAACTTTGACGGATTTGGAAGTTTCTTCTTTAAAAGTAGCGCTGCCGAATCTGTTAAGTTTGCTAATTGGAGCGATTTTAAAAGCGAACTCATTATTAAAATGACGCAAACATTATACTCCTTTCGGGAATTGTATATTGTGACCGAATGTGCAACTACAGAAAATTGGACACTTGCTATTGCCGGCTCTGACAAAGGTGAATTGGAAATTGCTACAGAATCTGAAAACTTCGGATTGGTCGATATTTTTGGAGACTCGAACGCAAAAACAATTCAAGCAAGAGAAATTGAGTTTTATCATCGCGAAGACAAACGAAAACCATCATTTTTTAAAGCAAAAAAATTAGTTGTTCAGCAAGAAAAACTTGAAGTATTTATCAGTCAACTCATCAGCGATCAAACCAGCGTTGCTTCGTGGGCAAATAACTTTTATCAATACGATTTTTACCATGAACAACTTTCGTATAGTCCGCCAATTACAACAAATGCACAAGCCTGTGTTTTAGACATGCTACAAGCAAATCAGCTAAATCCTAACACCGCATTACAGTATTTTTCTTGGGCGAATACCAGTTTAGACGATGTACAAAAGTTTTTTGACTATTATGGAAACTAACCTATATACTGTTTCGCTTTATGAGGAAATTAACTGGCTTCAAAATGTCATTAATAAAGTCATAAGCACGTATTTGCAGCATGAAAATGCAGCGGAAACACATTGGACAGAAATTGAAATGCCCGATTTTTCCGAAGTAGATTCACCCTTTGCAACTACTATAAACGATTGGAATTTGACCAACTTAGAGCGCATTGCGTTGATATTGGCAATTACGCCACACATTCAACCCGAAGCCTTGGATGTTTTTTTTGGTCAGAATCAAATATACAATCGCGGATTTACAGAATTTGGTGGTATTATCGATAAAAATCACAGTGGTTTTTTACCAACAGGACAAACCTTATTATTTCTCCTTGCAACGCTAAATCCAGAGTGGCGATTGCAAGTATTTTCTTTTTTTGAAAATGATCATATTTTTCAGAAAGAACAAGTATTAGACATTGAAACGACGGAACAATATTTGCCAAAATTTAATGGTGTTTTAAGTATCAATCATCGATGGTTGCATTATTTTATTACAGGAGAAAAACCAAAGTTAGAACACAGTGTTACATTTCCTGCACAAAAGATAACAACCAATTTAGAATGGGATGATATTGTGTTAAATCCAGACATAATGGATCAGGTAACTGAACTAAAAACCTGGTTGGTTCACAAAGATACACTGCTAGAAGATTGGGGATTATCCAAACATTTAAAACCGGGTTACAGAGCCTTATTATACGGCCCACCAGGCACAGGAAAAACCTTAACTGTTTCTTTATTAGGGAAAAATTTAGGGTTGGATGTCTATCGAGTCGATTTGTCAATGATTGTTTCCAAATACATTGGAGAAACAGAAAAAAACCTATCACGTATTTTTGATACGGCAGCGCATCAAAACTGGATTCTATTTTTTGATGAAGCAGATGCCTTATTTGGAAAACGTACCAAAGCAAATTCGTCAAATGACCGACATGCCAATCAGCAAACAGCCTATTTATTGCAACGTATTGAAGATTTTCCAGGATTCATTATTCTGGCTTCCAATTTAAGAGGAAATATGGATGAAGCCTTTTCGAGAAGATTTCAATCCATCATACAGTTTAAAATGCCTTCCGTGGAAGAACGCATATTATTATGGCAAAAAGCATTTTCAGGCACTTGCACGTTGGCTTCTGACATCGATCTAAATAACATTGCAGAAAATTACGAATTGGCTGGTGGCGCCATTATCAATGTGTTGCGTTATTGTGCACTTTCGGCAATTCAACGCGGAGATACTGTTGTACAAAAGCAAGAATTAATTACAGGAATTCGGAAAGAATTAAAAAAAGAAAACAAAACCATTACACAACTTTAAAAATAGCTCCTAAATGGATATTAAAAAACATACACACAAAGAAGCACATTACCAGTTATTGGTAATGCATTCATGGCGTTATGAAATTCCACAGGAACAACGAAACATTATCATTGCAGAAGCGCTCAATAAATGTACTGTAGATAAAGACTTTAAAGTATATGGTTACTTAATTACAAACCGACGTGTATTTTTAATTGGACATAGTAAAACGACTCCTTTTCAAAAAGTACTACAGTATTTTTATAAAAAAGTGGCTTTGGGAATTATGCGATATAAAAATAGAAATGAAACGTATAAAGAAAAGCACCTTTTAGAATCAAAGGTGCATCATAATTTATTTACGGAGTATCCATTTTACAACAAATCTATCAAACAATCAATTACGGGACATAAAGTTGAGTTTCCATATTACGATCCGCATTTAAAAAGGCTTCAAGAGTATATTCATCATCATAATTATTGTTCTGCCTTGGATTATAGTGGCGGAAAAAGTCCTGTCATTGTGCACCAAATCGAAGCTTAATTTTATAAAACTACTAAAAATCAATTCTGTCATGAAAGCGCATCTTACTAAAAAAACGGAGAAAAAAACACAAACTGCGGCGGCGCATCAAAGCAAAGGAGTTGCACTTGAAGACAATCGTCCAAAGACAATAATTCAACAGAAAAAAAATAATACAGGATTGCCTGACAATTTAAAATCGGGTATGGAAAACTTATCAGGTCATTCGTTAGATGATGTCAAAGTACATTACAATTCGTCCAAACCTGCGCAACTTAACGCACATGCGTATGCACAAGGAACCAATATTCACGTAGCTTCTGGGCAGGAAAAGCATTTAGCACACGAAGCTTGGCATGTAGTACAGCAAAAACAAGGACGTGTACAACCTACAAAAACGGTGAATGGTGCCAAAATAAATGACAATATTGGTTTGGAAAAAGAAGCGGATGTGATGGGCGGGAAAGCGTTGCAGATGAAAACACGTACGCCAGAAGGTCCAAATTCAAAAAAAAAAGGGAAAAAAAGGTATTTCTAATAGTACACAGTTAAAATCTGCAAGAACTCATAATATAGTGCAGCTTTTTAAAAATGTGAATCTTTCAAAAATGATGGCTACTACAAACCAGCAATATTATGTAAACACATCTTCTCCAGAGGAATTGTATAGTAAAAAACATGTTGCGTATCCAAGACCTAAAGGATTGTATACAAGAATTGATGCGAGCTATGCTAAGGGTAAATACCTGTACGGATGGATTCCGAATGTACGCCTTTTAAATCATCAAGAAAAAAATTTGATATCTGTACCCAAAATGGGAGGAATAATGCACCTAGAATATCAAAAGCCTAAATTACGTGGTTGGTTAAAAAGCACTACACATACTTTTGACCTGCAAGCTGAAAAAGCTGCGCTAGAAAACCCACAAAAAAATGCAATAACAGATAAATTACCAAAGTTCGGTATTATGGGGAAAAATGATTGTGGTCATTTTGCATCTGCACTTCAAAAATTAATTGCCCATGAAGAACCTAAGAAAACTGGGAAAAGGGCTGTATCTGAAACACTTGATGCAAATGAACCTACTAATGCTAACAAACTAACGATGGATGTTGGAGATAAAATGCAACATAACTACAATGAAGCCAACTCAAATAGCCAACACCATGCTGCTACAGTTGTAGCCAAAGATGGTTCAAGTTTGGTCACCTTGGAAGCACATGTGGGGAAATCATTAAAAAAACCTCAATTTAATATTAGAAACGGCGTAAAAGGATTCGTTGCAGATAATAACGTTGGACATGGTTGGACAGGGAAATACGACCGAGAACTTGGAAGTTCGGTGGATATAGGTAGAATAGGTACTTTAGAAAAAGGTTCCACTTCTGATAATATGACTACTTATAAAAATAATTATGCCCAAATGAGTGACTACGAAGCTGGTGCTAATGTTGCCTTTTTAAAAGGTGCACTTGGCATAACTAAAACGGAACATTAAAAATTTAAGAAAACATACTCAGATAGATGTTATTTATGAAACTAAAGAATTCATATAAAGTAAAGAGGTAACCTTAGTACACTTTAAATGTCTACCCTTCATCAAATCAATTGAAAAATTTAAAGATATAAATCATGGAATCGTATATAGAGAAAAACAAAGAACAATCACAATCTGCTTTAATTGTTCAAAAAAAGAAAACTGAAAATAATTCTTTTTTCTTGAAAGACAATCGAAAAAACACAACTCCTATCCAACGAGTAATCACGATGAAAGGAGAAGGCGGCGCTAAAAGAAGTGATGGAAAATTAAAATCATTAAAAAGTGAAGTTACTAAAACAATAAGCACAAATAAACCTTCCGATATGCTAGAAACTATTGACCAACTGGAGCAGTCCATTGATTCTAGAGAAAGAGAACAAGCCAGAAATACCAAAGGAACAGCAAAATATAATTCAGAACAATATCGGATAGATCAAGAAGAAATATTACTTGGCAAACTTAGAAGAGCACGTGAAATCGATTTAGCTACAAGAAAACAAGCAAAAGCAGCCGCTGAAGCTAAAAGACAAGCAGGAGCGCCAAAAGGATTTAAAGTAGTTGGCAAAAAAGGAAAGGCTAAATAAATTCAAAAACTCCCAATTTTCGTTACGATTTGAGCTATTTTTGCATCATTATTAAATTCAATATGAAATGCTCAAAAAAGCCATTCAATTTATGATTATTAGCGCCATTGGCTTTGCATTTTTGAATGCAATTGTGAAGTATTTGGGCGATTTTAACGCGTATCAAATTGTGTTTTTCCGATCAATAGGAACCTTATTTTTTACCATTCCGCTGTTGCTAAAATATAATATTTCCATGCTTGGGAATAAACGCACATTGCTCATACTTCGTGGCGTTGTAGGTGTAACGTCGATGGCATTGTTTTTTATGTCGATCAAATATTTACCAATTGGTTCGGCAGTTTCGCTACGGTATATTTCTCCTATTTTTGCAGCTGTTTTTGCCGTGTTTCTTCTAAAAGAAAAAATAAAACCCATACAATGGCTATTTTTCCTCATTGCGTTTAGTGGTGTAGTCGTTTTAAAAGGATTTGACACACAAATTGATACTACCGGACTTTTGTTAGTGCTAGGTTCTGCCTTTTTTAGCGGTTTGGTGTTTATTATTATTCGTAAAATTGGTTCGCACGATCACCCAATTGTCGTTGTAAATTATTTTATGTTAGTCGCTTTAGTAGCTGGCGGAATTTTATGCATTCCGTATTGGAAAACACCAATTGGTTGGGAATGGGTTTTGCTACTCAGCTTAGGAATTTTCGGCTATGTAGGACAATTGTATATGACCAAAGCCTTGCAACTTGCCGAAACCAACAAAGCAGCGCCATTAAAGTATATTGAAGTCATTTTTACCATGCTTATCGGACTGAGTTGGTTTCACGAATCGTACACATTGTGGAGTCTGCTCGGTATCGTTTTAATTGTTATTGGATTGACGTTGAATACATATATGAAAACGTCAAAATAAAGCACAAAAAAGCACTCACGATTCCTCGCAAGTGCTCTATATTAAAAATGTGTCTAATCTTATTTCAACATGATTGGAAACTCTGCAACAGTCGTATCCCAACCAATTTTTAAGTGAACAACATTGGTGCTTTTTTCATATAAAACAACCGATAATTGCTCTATTTCTTTACTACTTTTCTGTGTTGGAACCGTAATACTAGCAACATCTTTTGAAGCGTCGTACGAGTAATTTCCCCAACCATCATTTTCTGAATTAATTTTCAATGTCCAACTATCTTTTGTTGGAATAATAATTACAGAATAACGACCTGCTTTTACTTTAGTTTTACCAACCATTACGTCTGTCATAAATAAAATTTCAGTCGATTCGTCAGCACCAACTCTCCATGCTTTTCCAAACTCCAATAAAGTTCCAAAAACTTCTCTTCCTTTTTTATAAGGTCTTGCGTAAATGACTCTAATTTTTGGCTCCAACGCTTTCTTTTGTTCAGCTGTTTTTGCAAATGCTCTTTTGGCTGCATTTGTTGGGTAATGTGCAATGTCTGTTGGACTTTTACCTAATTTTGAGAATTTTTGTGCATTTACAGTACTTACTGCTGCGAAAAACGCAAGCATCATCATTACTTTTTTCATGTTACTTTTTTAAATTGATTATGTTCTGGGTTTCTATTCGAGATAATTCTTTTAAATCTCCTTTCTCGTACAACGCTGGCAAATCCTTTAATGGTGTACCAACTTCTGCTTTGTAATTAATGTAATCTTGAAACGTAACTCCATCTACAACTCGCACATTATACGCACTTCTAAAGCGAACGCCGCCTTCATTTACTTGATAATTATACGCTAAATAGTCTATTTTTTTTGTCTGTTGATTGATCCAATAATGGTATTCATCATCGTGATCTTCGCCGCCGCCTTCTTTATTGAAAGTAACTTTTAATACATCGTATTTTTGACCTTTAATTGTGATTTCCTCTACAAATTTTTTGTTGACAGCTGCATCATTTAGTTTGTGTGGTAATGTGGCAAAATAAATCACAGAATTGAGCGTACCAATAGCACTTGTTTTTTTCTTTTCGGAAAGCGCTACTTTTTCATCATTCACTTTGCGTGAGAACGTTCCATTATTTAGTTCATCTTTAGTTGATTTACCATCTTTAAAGCCGTAAGAACTATACATATAATTGTCACCATCATTTTTAAAACGATAGTTTTTTCCTCTAAAGGTAAATTGGTACTTCGCTTGATCGTACAAATCGCCACCATGTGCTTTAATAGTTTCCTGTAAAAGTTTCGTGGCTTTATCTACCTTTTTTGGAGTTTCTGTTTGTATTGTTTCTGCAACTGATTTTGCAGCTTTGACAGCTGATTTTTCTTTGGTTTCGCATGCCATCAAACTAAAAAATAATGTGATGAGCAAAAATGCTTGAGTAGTTTTCATTAAAACTGTGTGAATCTTTAAAGTTTGTTTTGCAGCTATTTTATTGAGCTGCTGAGTTTGTCGAAGAAATTACAAGTCCTTTCTATTTTTAACAGAATTTAACTTTTTATAAAAATTCCAAAAAGTTCGTTTCCTGCGCGTGGCGTAATGGAATTGTATGCTTTCTCAAATATTTTTACGTCAAAATACGGTTCAAAATAGCTGAGATATGCTGCTTTACTTCCACCGAAAGGGCGTTTTTCCAAATCTCCCGTAAGGGGAAAATCAAACCACAATCCGACTAATTTTCCATTCATATTTAACAATTCAGCAGCATGTTTTGCATATTGTTTGCGGGTTTCTGGTAAAGGTGGAAATGAACAAAAGAAGGTTTGCTCCATAATTAAATCGTATGTTTCTTGATGTGCAAAAAAGTCGGCACACACTAAGTTTTCTGCGGGAAAGGTTGGATTTCGTTGTTGGAATTCTTGCAGTGGAATTTCAGAAATATCTAAAATAAATACATTCGTAAAACCTTGTTGAATCAAATATTCGGCTTCGTACGCATTTCCTGCACCTGGAATTAAAATTTTGAGATTTTTATCTTCTAATTGATCAATATAGGTTTTTAAAGGTGTGGATGGCGAACCAATGTCCCAACCTGTGCGTTCGTCTTTGTAGCGCTGTGACCAATATTCTTTTGTATCGTCTGAATTCATTCGAGCAATTTTACTGTAAAGTTCTGAAAAGAATTTCATTTTAAAATATAGACTTCCCATTTTTTTACTACGAATTCACGAATGTTTTCTTTTAAAATTTACAAATAATAAAAACCCTAGCTTCTTTTGAAACAAGGGTTTTTTAATGTCTAATAAAAACTGTACGTTGTTTTAAAACGTGTTGTTTTAATTAATTGATAATCAAACTTTACTAATTACAAGCGTCAAATGCCGCTTCTAGTTCTTCGTCACTATTTATAGTTACTTGTGTTTCATCTTCGTATTCAATAGTCATTGGATATGTAATTGTGAAGAAGGTATCGTTCCCTAATCCATCTAAATAAGTAACAAACTCATCGTCGTCATTTACAGTCGTTACATTTCCTGCATCGTCAATTAACGTAAGTGGAAATACAATTTCAAAACAGTTTGTTCCACAATCGTCACATGGCTCAATGTCGTAACAGTCGTTGTATAAAGCGTCAAACTCGTCATCGTTATTTACGGTTACAATAGCGTTTCCAACAGTTACAGTAATTGGATATACAAATCCAACAGTATCTTCTACTGAAAACAGTTCTAGGTTGTCGTTCACTATTACTGTAGCGCCATCTGCTGTCACAACACTTAATGGAAAATTGAATTCAAAACAATCATTTCCAATAGAAATAATTTCTTCACCAATACAATCTTCAAGAAGTCCAATAAGTTCTAATTCATTTGCCACGGTTACTAAGTTTCCATCTGCAAGAACCACTGTAACAGGAAATGCTACTGTATAACCTGCGTTAAAAAAGTTTTGTGCTTCTGCTTCACTATTTACTGTAGCGGTTACGTTACCATTGGTTACTGTATACGGAAAATTTAATGTAAAACAGTTGTCAAGTGCATCACTATTTTCATTATTATTTTGAAAAATAACTTCTGTCGGATTTGTCGCCGTTGCAGTTCGTGCGTATGTTGTTAAACTTGTTTTTAAAGCTGCGTTTGTAGTGGCACTTTCATCTTCTGGGATTACATCTGTGTTGTCATTACTACAAGAAAAAGTAAAAACAGCAAGTGCAAGAATAAATGAGAATTTTAGAAAATTTTTCATAGATATTTAATTTTGATTTGTTTATTTTTGGGTTTACAAATTATAGACAACTGTATCTATTTACACCCTACCTTTGCCAAAATTAATTTTAAAAATATAACACATTTAATTGATTTACAAATACTTATGAGTTAATATTTTTTATCTACTTTTGAATCAACTAATTTTAAACACTAACAATTAGCATCTTGAAACCTAAAAAATCAGTCTGCGAAACTCAAAATTTCGATGCGCTTTTTAAGCAGCATTCCAAAACCTTGCGTAACTATATTTATTACAAATGTGGCGATGCAAGTTTGGCAGAAGATATGGTACAAGAAGCATATATTAAATTGTGGAATAATTGTAAAAAAATACCATTCGCGAATGCGTTATTCTTTTTAAAAAGAGTTGCCAACAATGCATTTTTAAATGTGGTAAAGCACAAAAAAATTGTATTGCAGCATGAACAAACCAAAAAATCGGAAGTTGATGTGCAAAGTCCTGAATTTTTATTGGAAGAAAAAGAATTTTTGCAAAAGTTAGAAAATGCCATTGCAAGTTTATCAGAGAAGCAGCGCGAAGTATTTTTGTTGAATCGAATTGATAAAAAAACGTACAATGAAATTGCCCTATTTCTCGATATTTCAAAAAAAGCAGTAGAAAAACGCATGCATAATGCATTGAAAGTATTGCGAAAAGAAATTGGCGATATTTAAAAAGGTAGGGTAAACAATTATTGAGTTGTCTGTAATATAAGTGAGAAGTCATGGATAGTGAAAAAAATAACGAAATTGATTTAGCAAAATGGCTTAGCGGAGAATTATCTTCAGCTGAAAAGCAAGCTTTTGAGCAAACGGAAGCTTATAAAAGCTACGCTAAAATCATCAACGCAACGGAAAAATTAACGGATCCTGCGTATGATGAAGCGGCTGTATTGGCTAAAATCAAAGAGAAAATTGCTGCAAAACCGAAAGTTAGAAAACTAAATTTTCGGTATGTATATGCAGCTGCAGCTTCGTTGGTTATTTTATTCGGATTGTACTTTTTCTTAAAAGATGCCACTATTACTTATCAAACCGATTTTGGAAAACAACTCGCTATCAATCTTCCTGATGGCTCTGAAATTAGGTTGAATTCTAAATCAACGATATATTACGATGAAGATAATTATACCAATGAACGAATACTTCATTTAGATGGAGAAGCGTATTTTAAAGTTACCAAAGGTTCGCCTTTTAAAGTGGTTACAAACGAAGGAATTGTTGCTGTTTTAGGAACCGAATTTAATGTAGATACAAATAATAATTTCTTTGAAGTACAATGTTTTTCTGGGAAAGTAAATGTGACAAATTCTGAAAATATTGCACATATTTTAACCAAAGGAAAAGCAGTACGAACGTATAAAAAAACAGTAACTGATTGGACTTTTAATCCCGTAGAAAAAACGTGGATGTCTGGCTTGAGTTCGTTTACCGAAACACCGCTTTCCGAAGTGATTGATGCACTAGAAAATCAATATGAAATCATTATAAAAAACAAAAAAAGTTTTACGCAAGAACGCTTTACAGGACGTTTTGTCAACAACAATCTTGACATTGCTTTGAAAACCGTTTTTGAAGCTATGGATATTGATTATGAACTGAATACAAACATTGTTACACTTTCAAAAAAGTAGATGAAACGAGCATATTTAGTGTATTTATTACTTGTATGCTTTCACGCGGTACATTCGCAGGCACAAACAACTTCTTACAACAAAACGCCGTTAAAAACTGTGTTGACAGACATTGAAAAACGCTTTGAAGTGAGCATTTCATACAATTCTAAAATTGTTAAAAGTCAAACCATTACACTGAAAAAATTGCCCAATACACTTTCGGAAACTTTAGATGCTATTTCACAGCAAACCAAGTTGGTTTTTCAAAAAATTACTGCAACAGCGTACATTCTAAAAAAACTGAAAACTGAAAAAAATATAGCACGCATCATCAATTTAGACGAAGTGTTGATTTCCGAATATTTAACGACAGGTTTTTCTAAAAATATTGATGGCGCTATTGAAGCCATTCCGAAAGATTTTCAAACGCTTCCTGGTTTTGTAGAACCTGATGTTTTGCAGAGTGTACAGCTAATTCCAGGCATTCAAAGTCCTGATGAAACTTCAACAGGATTGAACATTCGCGGTGGAACACCAGATCAAAATTTGATTCTTTGGGACGGAATTAAAATGTACCAATACGATCATTTTTTTGGAATGATTTCTTCCTTTAATCCGTATCTAATTGAAAACGTAAAGATTTATAAAAATGCAGCTTCCGCGAAGTATGGAAATCATATTTCGGGTGTTATTGACATTGAATCGCATTCTAAAATTCCGAAGAAAACTAATGTTGGGTTGGGCGCAAATATGATTTATGTAGATGCGTTTGTACAGCAACCAATCGGCGAAAAAGTAGCTGTCATTGCTTCTGTGCGACGTTCATATTCGGATGCTTTTGAAACCGTTACGTTTGATGAATTTTCTGAACAAATTTTTCAAAACACTAAAATTACAGATAATACAGGAACGTTTAGTGATGTACTTTCGCAAACGAATAACAGTTTTTATTTTATTGATTTTACGGCAAAAATTATTGCCAATATTTCCGAAAATAGTCAGTTGAGTATCAGTTCCATTGTTTCTAAAAATGAACTTGATTTTGTGTCGCAGTTTGACGAAATTAATCGACGTACGGATGATGATTTGTCAATTAATAATGCGGGAATTGGTATTTCATGGAAACAGACTTGGGATAAAAATTTGAAAACCGAAGTCAATTTAACAACTTCACAATATAATTTTGAGTATTTAGGCGAAGAATTATTGTCAAGTTTATTCGATTACGAAAACATTAAAGAAAATAGTGTTTCCGAAATTGGCGTACACGCGCAAGCAACCTATATTTTAAATAAAGTACATCGTTTTATTGGCGGTTATGAACTGATTACAAACGAGTTAGATTATACGATTGGACGACAATCGGATGTGATTTTTGATCCCGATTTTTTAGTGACTTCCGAAAATTCTAAAAATACCATTCACGCAATTTTTGGTGAACATCGCTGGAAACAGGACGATTGGACGATTTTTACAGGCATTCGCGGAAGTTATGCGACCGAACTTAGTGATTTCTTTTTTGAACCGAGAATTCACGTTTCCAAAAAGTTGAACGAACAGTTAAATGTTACATTTTCTGCGGAACGACAATATCAGTTTATCAGTCAGATTATTGAGTTTGAAACGCAGAGTTTCGGGTTGGAAAATCAAGTTTGGGTCGCAGCAGATGATACGTCAATTCCTGTATTGCGAAGCGAACAAGTGAGTTTGGGCGGAAATTTTCAACACGATTCTTGGAGCATTGATGCAGAAGTGTATTACAAAAAAATCAACAATTTAACGTCACTTACGCGCGGATTTAATATTGAATCTACCGGACTTTCTATTGGTTCAAGTACCATTACAGGTTTGGATGTTTTGGTAAAAAAGCGCTTCTATAATTTTACGAGTTTGGTGAGTTATGCTTTGACGCGAAACGAGTTTCTTTTTGACAATTTAAACAGTACAAATCCATTTGAAGGAAATTTTGATATCCGACATTATTTGTCGTTTGTACAATCAGCAAAATTTGGCAATTTGGAATTGTCGCTTGGTTGGCGTTACCGAACTTCGCGTCCGTATACCTTGGCTACAGGTTTGGAAGGTAACAATGCTAACAATATTACCATTCAGTATGGTGATAGAAATGCGGAACGTTTGAATCCATATCATCGTTTGGATTTCTCTGCGAAATATGAGCTCAAGCCTTTTAAGAATAAGGATTTAAAAGCTTCCTTTGGATTTTCTTTGTTGAATATTTACAATCAGAAGAACATTTTAAACAGAAACTACCGAGTTATTTTAAACACCCAAAATGCCGAATTTCAATTGCGTACGATTGATAAGATTTCACTTGGAAGAACACCGAATTTTATGGTTCGATTGGAGTTTTGAGTGATTGTTTAACTGAGCTCACTAAGATTTTATTCCTTTAAGCTATTCATACAGATTGTAAATATTCAACAAAAACAGTCGCTTTATTAAAGTATTATATTACCTATCTTTACACCATATTTTAAAAACTACATGAGTTCTCCGTTAGCAAAAGACAAAAAAAGTTTCTTTGATAAACTCTTAATCAAATTGCACCGAAATACTTCGCATAGCAATAGAATTGAGATATTGAGTACGCTTTTTATTAAGGAAATTCACGATTTAGCTGTTGATAAAGAAGCTACTATTCGTTTGTTAGATATTGGTTGTGGCGATATGACAATTACGAATATGTTGGCTGAGAAAGGAACGAATATTTCTTGTACAGGCGTTGATATTTATCCAAATACTAAAAATTGGGAAAACTATGCTGCCTTTGATGGAAAAACGCTTCCTTTTACTGATAAATCATACCATGTAGTTTTGTTTAGTGATGTGTTGCATCATGATGCAGAAAATTTGAATCGTTTGTTACAAGAAGCGAAACGTGTTGCTGATTTTATTATTATTAAAGATCATTTTGAATATGGTTTTTTCTCAAGATCGTTACTACAATTAGCTGATATTGTTGGGAATTACGGTTACGGAGTTTCAATTCCGAAACGCTATTTTTCAAAAGAACGATTTCAGGCCATTTTAGCGAAACAAGAACTTCAAGAAATTAAATCTATTTGTCCAATTTATCTATATAATCATCTTCCGTTAGTGAAGTATATTTTTAAAGGAAAGTATCAATTTGTGAGTGTGATTAAGGCTTGATATTTTCAATTTTTAACAAAAAACATCAAATCGAACTCAGATTAACTTGAATCCTACTTCTTTTAGCGTTTTTAAACTCTATTTATCTTTAGTATACCAAATTATGATTTTAGTAACGTTCATTTTTTCTTGATAAAAAACGAACCAAAAAATCAAGTCTGAGTATAGGAAATTGCTGCGCATCATTCACTACCTAAGCTACATGCTTGAAGCTACGCTTCGCAATTTCGCTTGCTAGTTCATTATTTCTTAACACAGACAATAAACTTCAAAGTAAATTAGGATAAATAGATTAAATATTTTTTATCAAATAACATTTACTTCTTTTGATTTGAAGTAATATTTTGCTTCAATCCTAAAATACTAAAGAAAAAACTAAAGAGAATGATTTGCAATCCTAGCATAATAGTGAATACGGCAGGAACAATAACACGTAATGTTTCCGCAGGTTTTAAATCGCTAAAACTTGTAGCTTTCCAATCTAAAAACCCTGAAATACTAAGATAGATTCCTAAGGCGAAAGTCAAGAAACCAACAATCAAGCCTTTTTCGAGCGTAAATATTTTAAAAAGTTTGCTATAGCGATCACTTTTGGGTAGCAATCCGTTTTCGACCGCAAATATTTTGGTTAAACCATAAAACATTAAAAATTGAAATCCAATGATAACAGCACTTGCAGTGTATAAAAGTGTGTGCACATCAAAGACGATTCCGTTGAAACTGATTGGTTCTATGATGAGTAACGTAGATAAAACCGTTCCGACAATAATTAATAGAAATGCGGGATATAAAAACAGCCATCTTGGACTGTATAAGAGTAAGAAACGTAAATGTCGCCAACCATCTCGCCAGGTGTTTAAGTGTGGCGGACGCGAACGTCCATCTGGATGTAATATGGTCGGAACTTCCGCAAATGTGAGTCCGTTGAGTTTGGATTTTACAATCATTTCTGAAGCGAATTCCATTCCCGTAGTGTTCAAGTTCATTTTATGAAATGCTTCTTTGGAAAATCCACGCAATCCACAATGAAAATCACCAATTTTGATATTGAAAAACAATCTTCCAATAAAGGATAATACTGGATTTCCTAGATATTTATGTAAAAACGGCATTGCTCCTTTTTTAACACCACCTTTGAAACGATTTCCCATGACCAAATCATGTCCTTCGCGTAATTTTTCCACAAATAATTCCAACTTAGAAAAGTCGTAACTATCATCAGCATCGCCCATAATAACATATTTTCCCTTTGCTGCTTTGATTCCGCCTTTGAGCGCATTTCCATATCCTTTTTCGGCTACAGGAACTACGCGTGCATTCAATTTTTCGGCAATGGCTTGTGAACCATCTGTACTTCCATTATCTGCAATAACAACTTCGCCATGTACGTCGTGTTTTTCAAAAAATGCTTGTGCTTTTTTGATACAGATTTCTAACGTCTCAGCTTCATTGAGACAAGGCATCACTATTGATAATTCAGGATTCATACCGTTTTTTGTTAAGCGAATTCAATAATACAAAAATAGTGAGGAATAATACCCAATCGTTGTAAAAAGTAAAACGAATTACTGCGTGCATTCCGATGGCAACTATGAGTACGTTTCCAATAAAAAGTAACGAAGTTAATCCAAGTATTTTGTATTCTTTTTGATCGCGTTTTAGCAAAGCAATCAAACTACATAAGGCAATTAAAAAGTATAATAGTACATATTTGATTCCGCCAAAACCATGAATCGCATTTTGAATGTACAAACGTTTCCATTTGGAAAAGTTATCCCAAATTAAAGGCATTGTCATTTTATTAGTCATTTTATTCAGTTCGATAAAACGTTCTGCTTTGGTGAGCGAATTACTCAATACTTCTTTCCCATTTTTAAAAATTGGTCCCATCGTTATATCTGCAAAATTGGCAATATAAAACTGAGTTGGCGATTGATAGACAGACAATTCTAAATTATTGATATTCATCTTTTTATCTATCAAGCTGTAGTGCGTCTTTTTAAAGAATTCTTTTTCTAAAGGAGATTCAAAAAGTGCTTCATCTTCAGTATCTGACACAAAAAAAGGAGCTGTAATCATGTTCATTCCCGTCCACGGAGTACTTACAAAATGACCGTGAATTATTTTGTGATACGTTTTATCAATCAGAGACGTAATCAGCGGAAGCGTTATAAATAATACAATGAGTACTGCATGTTTTTTGATTGATTTTTGCTGATAGCTGATCCAAAAAATCATCAATAATGCTAACGGAATAAGGTATACAAATTGATAGCGTGTAATGAGCAACAATGCTAAAATTGGTAGCGAATAGTAAAGTTCTTTGCTGTTTTTTGAAATGAAGAACGAAATGAATTTTGCTACTAGAATTAAGTATAAGGAATACGAAATGGATTCGGTAAGCATGTTATTCGCTATTCGTAAACCTATTAGGAACGGTAAAAGCAATACAAGCGCAAAACACACACTGAAAAACTCATTTAATATATGGCTTGATCGTAATTTACGAATGAAATAGTAGATGCTAAAACAACCCAATAGAATTTGAAATATGACAACTCCAAGTTGGTAATTATCCCCAAAAATACTTTGAATGAATTGTAAAAATAATGGATATCCTGGCGTACGAATGATGTGCATGTTTAGATATCCTGAAGAATCTGGAAATAGTTCGATAGGATTGCGAAGTACCACTACAAACGTAATCAGAAATAAAATTCCGATTGCAATGTTACTTTTTTGTTGCATCCACTTCACCATTTTCGTTTTGGTAAAAGTATCTATATTTTTTTAGATTGATCTATACAAAAATTAATAATTGTTTTTAAAAACGTCATTATGAGGAAGTATTGACAAAGCAATCTGATTAAAAAAGCACTATTTTGTGTTTAAAATATACAGATTGCCACGGATTTTTATTAAAATTCTCCTTTAGATTAGCATAGACGTAACATCGTTCTGTATTCCATTATTTTACATGTCCAATTCCAAATCCTAAATCTTCAATTTTGTACAAATGATTGTGGTCATGCATTAATAAATGTCTTAACATAATGTATGGCGTATAGGTTTTATATTCTGGATGAATTGCCAACTTATTCCAATCGTTTGCGTTGAATGTTTTTGCCAATTGAATCGTTTTTTGTCGAATTTTAAAAAAATCAGCAAGCGTCTTTTTTAAATCTAAGTTTATAAAGAAATTTTCATCAAAACTATCTCCTGATAATGGCTCAAAAACAGGTTTTTCTTTGTCTTTAAATTCTTCAAGTCTTTTTTGAAATCCGTATATATCGCCCACACCAATGTGAGTTGCATGTTCATGAATTGACCATTTTCCCTGTATGATTTTCTTTTTATATAATTCAGGATCAATTTCTGTAATGAGTTCCGTTAATAATCGAGGAGTTTCATGCAAAGCATTTAGTATGGTTTCAATTTTCTGATTCATTTCCAGTAAGTTATGCACTATTAGTCTTCTATTTTACAAATCCAAGTTCCGTTAGATTTTGATAGATTTTTTCACCTATTTTTTTTGCGCCTATTGGTGTGTTGTGGTAATAATCGTAAAAATCCATAATATTCCAGTCTTCTTCATTACTGAGATTGATTACATATTTTTTTCCTGCAACTTCTGTGATGGCATCGTTGAGTTTGCTGAGCAATTTGTAATATCCAACACCATTGTACGCATATTTTTCTTCTAAGTATTTCGTTGCTTCCGTTCCGTATACAACGCCGTTTCTAATTCTGTAAGTTAGTGTAGGTTGTGTGATAAATATTGGCGTTGCGTTGACACTTTTTGCGTATACAATGAGTTTTTTGACACGTGATTTGAAAGCTGTTAGATTTTTTTTATCATAGATTTCCAACAGTTTTTCATTCACAATTTCTTCTTGCGTATAAGGAGTTCTTGAAAAGTTGATTTTACGATGTCCGACTTCAAATTTAGTCGCTTTTTGTATGCCTTTTAGCTTTCGGTATGCATTGTACAATACCGATTTGTCTTTGATTTGACTTACGAATCCGCCGCTTTCCATTTGTTGAATGTCATCGTATTTAGCATCACTATTCACTCTGTAAAAGTCATTGATTCCAATGTAAAATAGAATAATTTCTGGTTGTAGTTTTTCAATTTTAGGAAACCAAATTTCGGTACTTTTTAGATGTCCATAGGTCGATTGCCCATCAACTCCTGCATTGGAAATGTACATTTCTTTTCCGTTGTCGCGATATGTTTTTTCTAAGATTTCTTGCCATGTTTGGGAATCGTCTAAATATCGCTGATCGGTTGTGCTTCCACCAACAGTGAGTATTTTTATTTTTTCGGGTTGATTGTAGGTCGAAATTCCACGAAGTCCAAATTTGTCTCTCGTATACGTAATACTTTGTTTTTTGGTAGCGTATAAATTACGTACATCAAATTCAAATTTGGCGTCTTTGATGATTCCTAAGTTACTAAGTTGATTGCTGCTACTAAACCATCCGCCGAAACAGAGTTCAATTAGTATAATTCCAATTAAGAGAATGGAACTATTTATGAGTATGAGTTTTAGTTTTTTTGGCATTGTGAGGACGAAAATACCAATTTATAATTTAAAAGTTACGTTTACCAATTCATCCAAGCTTTAAAATCGCTCGTTTTTTGTCTACTGACGATGAATTCTTGATCGCGTTCTTTGGAAACGGATAGTTTTACACGGTGATTGAAATACGGGTTTATTTTTTGAATGGCACTTTTAGCAACAATTTGTCCGCGATTTATTTTGTAAAATTGACCGTGATCAAACGAGTTGTATAACTGATCAATGGTTTCGTCAATTACATAGCGTTTGCTTTCGGTTATGCCAAATGTTACACTGTCTTCAGAATACACATATAATAAATCGGCAATTTTTATTTGCACAAATCCTGTGCCTTCTTTTACTAATAAACCGTTTCGTTTTTTAGCGTTTTTTTGTTCGGTTTGCGATTGTATACTGGTTAGTAATTGTTTTAAAACCGAATTTTCTATGTGTTGCGATTGATTGGATTTGTTGAATTTTTGAAGTGCTTTTTGTAAATCTTCTTCCTGAATAGGTTTTAGCAAGTAATCAACACTGTTTACTTTAAATGCCTGAATTGCATATTGATCAAACGCCGTTGTGAAGATGATTGGCGCTTCGACCTCAACTTTTTGAAAGATTTCAAAGCTTAAACCATCTGCCAATTGAATGTCCATAAAAACCAAATTGGGCATTTCGTTGGTTTGAAACCATTGTACAGCATCTTCTACCGTATCAATTGTGTCTAGTAAATTGTATTGAAAACCACATTTTTGCAGCATATTTTGCAACTGATTTGCTGCGCGAAATTCGTCTTCTATGATGAGTACATTCATAATTATGCTTTTATTTCAGAAGAGGTTAGTAATGGTATTGCTACTGTAAATTCCTTTCCGTTGTTTTCTATTTTTGGTCGTTTGTCTGAGATTAAACTGTGTCGTTTTTCAATGTTTTTTAAGCCTAATTTGGTCGATGGCAATTGTGTTGATTTTGATTGCATTTTGTTATGTACAACTAAGTAATCTCCTTGAACAGTTATATTGATCGTTAAGGGTTTTGAACGCGAAATGACATTGTGTTTGATGGCGTTTTCGAGTAATAATTGCAAACTCATGGGTACAATCATTTTGTCTAAAATAGTTTCTGGCAGTTGCCAATTGAGTTTTAAATTTGGGCCAAAACGTTCTTTTTGAATGTGAATGTACGCACGTGCAAATTTGAGTTCGTCACGAAGTGGAATTACGTTCGCATCGCCTGCATCTAAGATAAAACGGTATACATCTGAGAGTTTGTCTACAAATTTTTTAGCATCTTCTTTTGAGTTTTGATCAATAATATCGCGCAAGGTATTTAAACTGTTAAAGAAAAAATGTGGCTGTGCCTGATTGCGTAAAGCATCTAATTGTGCCAAAACCACGACTTGTTTTGCTTGTTCTTCTTCACGAATCGATTTTTTGAGTTGAAGATAGAAGTAAATTGCTTCATAAATTGCCATTACCATAATACTTATAATAATGATTGGTAATAGTACACGATAACGTTCTGAAAAATAATAGTTATAATCAAAAGCATATGCTAACAACATACCACCAATAAAATCTATTGATGTAACTGAAATAACGATCAGGATAAATAAAAATAATGCTCGTTTGCCAACTTCGTCTACACCTGGAAACTTCTTTCGTAAGAATATAAAATTGAATCGCATCACAAACCAATTAAAAACCGAGAAGAAAAATGAAATTCCCCAATTGACTACTGCTTCCCAAAATGAATATCGCACCAGTGATCTATTAAATAAATAATACGTCACAAAACTTAGGATAATTATCCAGATTACAACAAACCAAGCGTCGTTAAATCCTATATATTTTAAGCGTCTTTCTTTGTTGAAAAGCTTCATATTTTCTTAGTGTTTAATGAGTGGCATTCCTTGTTTCGCTTGGTAAAACGTATATGCAATCCAAGCAGCGTATAACAATCCAAAAATAACAACGGTAATAACTTGTTTTTTGGCTGAAGTTTTCCATTTTTTAGAAAGTACCCATGCGAATAACGGAATTATTTGAATGCCATGCAATCCAAAAAAGTGTGCAATTCGTAAATCGCCTGCAACTGTGCTCCAATTTACCAAAGGTAATCCTTCGCCGCCATCAGCTACACCAACATTGTGTGCTAGTTGACTAATCATTTGTCCGCCAACCCAACTTCCAATAATTACAACAAGCCAACCGATGAGAATTGCTATTTGAATTGGTTTTGCTACTGTTAGTTTTAATCGAGCCGAATCAAAAGCTAATAATACCATCATTAATACATTGATGGCAATTAAAATTCCCATAATTCCAAACAATATTCCATCAAACATAGAATCTTGGTTGTAATGTGAACGAACGCCTCTTGTTGCTTGATAGAAAATGATTCCTGTTTCTAATAATAGTGACCAAGAAACAATATTTCTTACTATGTTTTTCTTTTTTGTGGAATATGGATATTTGGTCACTAAAAAACCTAGTGTTAAAATATAGATTCCTCCAGAAATCCAGAATTTTAGAGGTTTTATCCAAACACTTACGCCTGCTAAAGTTCTTTCATCAATACATAATCCGCCAATACAAACTACTGCACCAACCAAATGTATTATGACAATGGTAAATAGTATTGGACTTTCTGTTTTTACGGTGCTGAAGATGTGTTTTATAAGTTTCATGCTTTTGAATTTTTAAGTTTGATCGTTTTTATACTCATAAAAACTAGAAATCCGACAGGACCAAATAAAAATGTTCCAAGTAGACAAGGCGCCAAGATTACAGGATGAATTTGCAAGCTTTTGTTTTGGTTTACGATCCACATGCCAACTAGTAAATCGAATGCTAAATAGTGAATCCAACCAGCTAAAACAGCGTTTTCAACGGTGAATAGTTGCATGACTGATTTTAAACTTCCGAAATCCATCATGCCGCCATCTATAATTGCTATTGTGATGTAAATGGCGTAGACAACCGATAAAATGATGGGAATAATTTTATGATCGATTAGAAATCGGGTCACTTTCCATTTGGGAAGAAAGATGAGCAATGCCCACATTGGTAAAGCGAGCATTCCGACAATTGAAAAGACTTGTGCTGGTGTCATACTTTGTAATTTTTAAAAGTTCGTTTTTTGATTGATGGTTCAAAAGTGCAACAGTTTGGAGAAAAATAATAGCGCTTTTTGTTGAATTGTCGTAATTGTGGATTGAAGTGTTGTTTCCTTAAAAATTAGGAGAAGAAAATCATTTTATATACTGTTTTACAAAAAAGAATACAACGTTAATTTAGCCTTAACAAACATCTAGTATGTTAAAAAATGAAGAAAAGTGTCTCGAATGCGGAAATCCGCAAAAATAAATGGATTTAATTGAATTATTTTGAAAATTTATCTGGCACTCACAATTTATCGCTACGATTCTTACATTTATAAAAGATATTAAGTACATTTAAAAATGTTAAAAATTTAACACTTCTATCTTTTTTGATAAAACACGATTGTCCAACAATTAGATACGCTTTTATATGGTCAAAAAATACTTTTATGTACTATTTTTAGTTTGCTTTTCGGTACAGCTATATAGTGCTTCATTGCTTCATTC
>NZ_JBGCDL010000138.1:0-3037 GCF_045105435.1 Kordia sp.
TATTTTTGAAAACAATCGTGTAGAACGTGGTGGCGTTGTGTATTATTCGCATACGAATTCTCAAACAGGAAACTATGATTATGATTTTACTAATTGTACTTTTAAAAACAACTTAGGTCGTTTTGCAACTGTTTTTTATGGTGAAAACCCACGAACAAGTGCTACACTTACCAGCACATTTATCAACTGTTCGTTCCATGACAATGTTGTTGCTGACCTTTCGAGTTCTAATGCTGGTACTAACACATTGTTTTGGTTTAGGACAGATGTTACTACAACGCATGAAGCTGTATTTATCAACTCAACCATAGCCAATAATTCATTAAATGCAACTTCATCTACTGTAGCAGGAGTAGTTTCAATATCGAGAAGTGGCGGAAATGCCAATTTAGAAATGTACAATACTGTTATTTGGGATAACATGTTGACTAATGGAAACGAGCAAACAAGTATACATACATTTGGAACGCAAACAGCTCCAAATTCGGTTACAGTAGCTAATAGTTTGGCGCCAGATGGTTTTTCTAACTGGACAAACACAACAAATATTGCAACAACCAACCCAATGTTTACAGATATTGCGGCTAATAATTATACGCCGATGGCAACTTCGCCAGCAACTGATACAGGAGATAATTCATTTTTTCCGTCGTCTATTTTAGAAGATATTAATGGTAATGCCAGAATTGTTGGTGGAACTATTGATATGGGCGCATACGAGTTTGATCCTACGTTGAGTACCGAAGAAGTTACGGTAACTCCGCTAGATTTTACCATTTATCCAAATCCTGCAAAAGCTACATTGCACGTTCAAACAACCGAGAATATTCAAACTGTAAGTATTTTTGATATGACAGGAAAACAGGTTTTAACAACCAATGAAACTAAAATTGACGTTCGTAGATTACAATCGGGAATGTATATTATTCAAGTAACATCAAACCAAAAGAATAGCACAAAAAGATTTATCAAACAGTAATTTGTTCATAGTTTATTAAAACCCCAAATCAACTTGTGTTTAGTAAAAGCCTTATCTGTATTGGATAAGGCTTTTATACAGTTTATAAACAGATGCATTCTTTTTAAATACTTTATTAGAAAGTTTGTGTTTTGAAGGTTTCATCTATTAAAAATGATCGTACATTTTTCTTTTCATTTACTAAAACGTGAAAACTCAATACCTAAGACTTAATGTTGAAGTGTAGCGAGTAATACCCAAAATCTTACCATTCACAAAAAATCACAAGTTACTTTATGAAAAAAATGTACTTTTGAAAGTATCATTACTCATAATTTGACAAAACTTTTTATTTACATATTACTTTTTCTCTCTGTAAACTGTTTAATGGGGCAACAGCAAAATCCAACTGCCATACATTTAACTGAAAAAAATGGTTTACCCGATAAAGAGTTTTATGATATTATTGAAGATGAAAAAGGGTTTGTATGGATGGCATCAAACAAAGGATTATATCGATATGATGGTAATGAATATAAATTGTTTACACATCCAAAACAAATAGGCTTATCGGTTTTTCAGCTGAATTTAGATGAAGATGGTTATGTATGGTTTAACAATTTGTCTAACCAGCTTTTTAGAGTAAAGAAACTCGCGCTAGCGAAGGGATATTTTGAAAATTATATAATCAATGATATAAAGATTTGTATAATCTGCATTGAAATTTCAAAACTATATTTTTACAGTCGAGGACTAAGAAAAGACAATTAAGCAGTTTTTAGTGTCAAATATTCTGCTTGTCGTCTTTGATTAACTTTATCAAATATTAGAAACTTTTTGAAACTACTTTACGGTTTATGACAGTTCGTGAACTTTCGTTTAAATATATTAAGTTTGTTGAGTTTCGTTTGTTTTATTTATAACATTTAGTTTAATATATAACCTATTATGATTGAAGCTTTCAAGGATTGAGGATAATTATAGTTTGAACTAGTTACTAATATTTCTTCTTATAACATTAAAACAAAAAAGAAATAAAATCATAGTAATTTTAATCAGAGATTTTATCTTCGACTAACCATATTTTTTCTACCTCAATCAAACAGCCTTTTAATTCTGTATCTTTTATGTAAATATAAAATGAATATTCACTAAAAAACTCAGGATAACTTTTTCCTTTGTTACTTTTAATAAATGCATCATAAGATGTTATATCTCCCTTAATTGAACTGTAATTTCCTTCTTTTTTTTTATTCTTTTCAGCAACATATCTAAATGAATGTTCATTAGCTAATTTATATATATATTCTCCTTTTTTCTCAATAGTGGAATCAATTCCACTTTGATAGTTGAATATTATTCTTTTTTGATTTTGAGAATATACAATTACAGTAAATAATAAAAGTAAAGAAGTTAATATTATTTTTTTCATGTTATTGACAATTAGGATTATTTGTATAAAAATTCGTTATAGTTTGACCTATATTAGTTCTCTCTGTTTCTGATAGATTATTCCAAGCTACGGTTCCTTTAAGTCCAGTCCATGCGAGAGCTTCGTATACCTCATCAGTTTATGTACTATCATATTCACGAAGTGCTTGAACAATAGTACTTCTGTAATGTTGAGCCATTGCTTCGTGTTGAGCACTTGAAGGACTTTGCCCTTGTGGAACAGCCCATTTCCACTTCATATAGTAATCATAAAAACCAGGGTAGTTATTTCTAAGCTGTATTATTTGATTTTGGTTTAACTGAATACTTGGATGTTGAGCAACAGATAAAAGTTTCCTAAATATTTCAGCATGAATTACTTCATGTATAAAAGTTCTTGCAATTGATAATTTAGGTCTATCAAGATTATTTGCGTTAAATTCTATTTTGATTAAATAATTTATAGGTGGAGTTGTTTCTGCATTTCGATTATTTCTATTTTCATTCCAATTATTTAAGGCGAAAGCGGAAATAACAGCTATGAAAATCGATAGAAATTCAAAAGTGTATTTTTTCCAATTCTTTATCTTTATTCCTTTCATTTGATTGTTTTTTTCTAATGGTAGCAAACGTTAAATATATGGCGAA
>NZ_JBGCDL010000139.1:0-16299 GCF_045105435.1 Kordia sp.
GAAACGTCTTTGCGAAAGTTTTAAAAAAACTTGTGGCAATCTGTTCATTTGAAAAACGAATTTCAGTATGTTTACGAACAGATCACTTCAACAAGTTCAGCGCAAGTACTTCGTCATGTTTCCTCGAAATGGCAAATAAAAGAAGTCTAACAATCTAAAAGCGAAGCGGTCTAATGTCTAACAGCGATAGCGATCTAAAAAATTCGTAAATTGATCCAAAAATCAACCATGCGCATTACCAAAACCATCGAAACCATCTTTAATAAGTATTTGCCTTCGCCATTTACCATTGCGGTATTGTTAACGTTGGTGACGATTGTATTGGCAACGTTTTTTACACAGCCAAAAGAGGTAACTACTTTTGATCATTTGGTTAAGGTTTTATCTTTTTGGGAAGATGGAATTTGGAATTCAAGCTTGATGGTTTTTGCCTATCAAATGATGCTGATTCTCGTACTCGGACACGTATTGGTGCTGAGCAAACCGATGAATTCGCTGATTTTAACGCTCACAAAATCGGTCACAAATACTACAAATGCAGTTGTTTTAGTCAGTGTTACGACGATGATTGTCGCATTTTTCAATTGGGGATTGGGTTTAATCTTTGGCGCCATTTTAGCTAGAAAAGTAGGCGAGCGAGCGCAGGAACATAACATTCCAATCAATTATCCGCTCGTTGGCGCAGCAGGTTATGTAGGTTTGATGGTTTGGCATGGCGGAATTAGTGGTTCGGCACCTTCAAAAGTAGCGGAACAAGGACATTTGCATGAGATGATGAATGGCGTTTTGACAGTGGATCAGTTTGGACAAGTTCCAGAAGTCATCACGTCAAGTAGTACGATTTTTAGTTGGTGGAATTTACTTTTATTTGGAATTCTACTCGTCTTAATTCCACTCGTATTAAGTCTTCTCGCGAAAAAAGCAGTGCCGACAAAACTAAATCTACCCAAATATCAATTCAATAAAAAAGATAGCGAAACTGTTGAAGGCGCTGAAAAATTAGATCATTCTTCCGTGGTTGCCATTTCGTTTGGAGTCTTACTTTTAATCGTATTCTTTATTCAATATGCAAAAAATTTAAGTTCGCTTTCAAGCATAAAAATTTCACCCAACATGCTCAATTTTTTCATGTTAGGCTTGGCAATTGTATTGCATGGAAATTTCAAAAGTTTTCTCAATGCGGTAGAAGAAGCCATCAAAGGAACTTCGGGAATTTTAATTCAGTTTCCATTGTATTTTGGAATCATGGGCATTATGAAAAGCTCCGGAATGGTCGGAATGATTTCAGATAGTTTTGTAGCTGTCGCCAACGAAACAACCTTGCCAATTTATACATTTTTTAGCGCAGGATTGGTGAATATTTTTGTGCCAAGTGGTGGCGGACAATGGGCTGTGCAAGGTCCAATCGTAATACAATCGGCAATAGAATTGGGCGTACCATTACCAAAAGCAGTCATGGCGTTGTCTTATGGCGATCAAATTACAAACATGTTGCAGCCATTTTGGGCATTACCACTATTAGGCATCACACGATTAAAAGCGAAAGAAATATTGCCATACACGCTTATTTTAATGTTAGTAGGCATTTTAGTATATGTTTTAGGCTTATTATTGCTATAAAAAAAGTCCCGCAAAACGGGACTTAATATTGTGGTTTTAGGCTTTAGTCTTCATATACTAATTCAAAAAGCAATGATGAAAATAAACGTTTAATTATATTAAGACTAATTACAAATTTGGCAAAAAAATACTAAAAATCAAAGGATTACCATTTCTTTTCTTTAGTGAAACCTCAGAAAACAACAATTAAATGTATCTTTTAACTAACGAAATCGTGTTTCCACCAGTTTCAGAAACTTCATCAGAAGGTGTTTTGGCAATTGGTGGCGATTTAAAACCTGCACGTTTATTATTAGCGTATAAAAGCGGAATTTTTCCTTGGTACAGCGACGACGAACCTATTATTTGGTGGTCGCCAGATCCGCGAATGGTATTGTTTCCAGACGATTTAAAAGTGTCAAAAAGTATGAAGCAATTGCTGCGTCGAGAAACATTTACGGTAACTTATAATACGGCTTTTGAACAAGTAATTCGTGCCTGTGCATTGATTCATCGTCCAGGACAAGGCGACACGTGGATTACCAATGAAATGGAAGAAGCCTATATTGAGTTGTACAAACTTGGACATGTCACTTCCGTGGAAGTTTGGCGCGGCGATAAACTTGTTGGCGGTTTGTATGGCGTAAATTTAGGACATGTTTTCTGTGGTGAAAGCATGTTTGCTTTTGAAAGCAACGCCAGTAAATTTGGATTCATTCACTTAGTACAACGATTAAAAGCAAACGGCTGCCAAATCATCGATTGTCAAATGCATACCAATCATTTAGCGAGTTTAGGTGCGTATGAAGTACCGCGTGAGGTATTTTTGTCGTACTTGTAAAGTTATAGGTAGGCAATCATTTTTGGTTTGAACTTCCAACCGTCACTTCGAGTAGTTTTCAAAAGAAAAACGTATAAAGAAGTGCTTTGAAACAATAATTAAAGTATTGAAATACGAGTTTTTTGTCACGAATTCACGAATGATTATGTGATTACTGTTGCTATTATTCATTCTTTAATTCATCATATCGGAAACAAGTTGTAGTATGATCGTTCACCATTCCTGTAGCTTGCATGTGCGCATATATTACGGTTGAACCAACAAATTTAAAACCACGTTTTTTCAAATCTTTACTCAACTTATCTGAAATTTCAGTAGTTGCAGGCACATCGTTTCTATTCGTAAATGCATTCTGAATCGGTTTTCCATCCGTAAATTCCCAAATATATTTAGAGAAGCTACCAAACTCTTCCTGCACTTTCATAAAAGCGAGTGCATTGCTAATAGTAGCTTTGATTTTTAGCTTATTTCGGATGATTCCAGCATCTTCCAGTAAACTATTGTATTTATCTTCTTCATATTGCGCAATCTTTTTATAGTCAAAATTGTCAAAAGCTTTTCTGAAATTTTCACGCTTCCGCAGAATGGTAATCCAGCTCAAACCTGCTTGAAACGTCTCTAGAATTAAAAATTCAAACAGTTTGTCATCGTCATATACAGGAACGCCCCATTCTTCATCATGATAGGCAACATACAAAGGATCGTTTCCGCACCAAGCACATCTTCTTTTTTCGGTAAAATTCATTTCTTATGATTTTAATTATTTCATGACAAATAGCAGTCAGCATCTCTAAATCGTTTTGTAAATTTACAACGCTTTGCACGAACCACAAAAAAAGCACAAATAGAACGTACGTAAGTTTTGTAGAAAACTACGACTGAATTTGTGTATAAAAAATTTAAGATGATAATGACAGATACACATGTAAAACATAGTATAGAAGAAAGTTTAACGAGAGCAATTTCATATCAAGAATATAGAACTTTAGTGCAAAATTTAGTAGCCGAAGGGAAATCGACAGGAGAATTGCAAACAGAAGCATTGTCTAACTATTCTATGTTAAATGACAAGCGTATGAAACGTTTGGATAAAACCACAAAATTAACTGAAGAAGCTGTTGCGGAAATAAAATCGTATAATGGCGATGTTACATGGTTGGTATTGACCGAGAGCTGGTGTGGTGATGCTGCACAAACAATGCCCGTAATTAATAAAGTAGCAGCATTGAATGACAATATTACAATGAAAGTTGTGTTAAGAGATGAGAATGAAGCTTTGATGAACGAATTTTTAACCAATGGTGGGAAATCCATTCCGAAGTTAATTGCTATTGATAATGCGTCTGGAAATGTTATTGGCGATTGGGGACCAAGACCGACAAAGGCAACACAATTGGTAAATGATTACAAAGCTGCACACGGAAAGTTAACACCAGAATTTAAGCAAGATTTGCAAGTTTGGTATAATAAAGATAAAGGACAAAATACGGTAGCAGATTTATTGAAATTGGTGTAGTTCTTATTCAAAATTAAGAAATTCAAGGATTGAAATATTGAAAGATGTTTTTGATCCTTTTTTTTGTTTTTGAATGTACACTGAGCGAAGTCGAAGTGTAAATCAGAACGTCATTTCGAGTGGATTTGCTGTCACATTGAGCGTAGTCGAAATTGAAAGCAAATTTGTATCGAGAACAGCTTACGATTGTTACAGTTTAAAGTTTTTTCAAAGTAGATTTCGATACAATTTTTCTTCATTCTATTCCGAAAAATCACTCAATCTGACGTATCTCGTAAAGTGAAACTAAGAAAGTAGCAAAATAGAAAATTAGTACACTAAGCGAAATCGAAGTGCACATCTCAATACTAATTCCCAACTCTCAAGCTGTCTCCAAAAAACTCTGGAGTAATAGCATTTTTCACATCAAAGTCACCAATTTTTGTACGACGCAAAGCAGAAAGATGCGCGCCAGAATTCAATGCTTTTCCAAAATCGTACGCTAATGAACGAATGTAAGTTCCTTTGCTACAAACTACTCTAAAATCCACTTCGGGAAGTTCAATTCGGGTAATTTCAAATTCGTGAATAAATACCTTTCGAGAATCAACTTCGATGACTTCACCAGCTCTTGCCAATTTATACATGCGTTGTCCATCTTTTTTCAGAGCAGAAAAAACGGGTGGTACTTGATCAATTTCACCAAAAAAATCTAATCCAGTTTCATAAATTAGTTTTTCAGTAATGTGTGCTGTTGGGAAAGTTTCGTTAATTTCAGTTTCTAAATCGTATGAAGGAGTGGTGTTTCCAAGTGTAAATGTTCCTATATATTCTTTTTCTTGACCTTGAAAACCTGTAATTTTCTTTGTGTCTTTTCCGATACAAATCACTAACAATCCACTAGCTAACGGATCTAAAGTTCCTGCATGTCCAACTTTTAGTTTTCGTAGTTGAAAGCGTGATTTTAATGCTAATTTGACTTTGTTTACGGCTTGAAACGAAGACCAATTTAAAGGTTTATCGATCAATAAAGTTTGTCCGGCAAGGTATTCTTCTAGGGTTTTCATTTATACATACGTTTGATATCCTACGTAGCCAATAGCAATCAATCCGACTACCAAACAATAAATAGAGAAATATGAGAGTTTGCTCTTTTTTACCAAATTAATCATCCAAGTACAGGCAAACAATCCAGCGATAAATGCTGCAATAAATCCTGCTGAAAGTGGAAGTATATCATCACTTTCTAGCGCAAGCTCACCACTAAAAATATCTTTTGCCATTTTTCCAAAAATTAACGGAACAACCATTAAAAATGAAAAACGTGCTGCTTTGGTTTTGTCGTTTCCAAGTAACACAGATGTAGAAATGGTAGCGCCCGAACGCGAAATTCCTGGCAACATTGCAATGGCTTGCGATATACCAATGACAACTGCATTTGAGTAACTTACTTTTTTCTTAGTGTTTTTAGCTTTGTCGGCAAAATAGAGTAGGATTGCAGTAACAATCAACATGCAGCCAACTAAGAGAATGTTTCCATCAAATAGTGCTTCTAGTTGGTCTTCAAAGTAAATACCAACTACTGCGGCAGGAATCATAGAAATGATTACTTTGAGCGCAAATTTTGATTCTTCATTCCATTTGAATTGAAATATACCGTTGAGTAATTCGAGAATGTCTTTTCTAAAAATAACAATGGTACTTAGGGCAGTTGCAAAATGTAAAACAACTGTGAATAGCATATTTTCTTCAACTTCGACACCTAAGATGGCTTTTCCGAGTTCAATATGTCCGCTTGACGAAACAGGTAGAAACTCCGTTAGTCCTTGAATTATACCAAGGATGATTGAATTAATAAGGTCCATGAATTATGAGTCTGAATTCGGATTTAACAATATGGCGTACACTTCTATTGCGAATCCAATAACGATTACCATCGGTGCAATGTGGATTCTACGCATGCTAAAGATAGCTTCGTTAAATACATTTGGATCGTCGCTTCCGCCGCCAGCCATTAGGATAAATCCAAAGGCAATAACAGCCAAGCCGATAAACATAAACTTGTAGTTTTTTCGTCCAAAAATAAACCCTTGTTGTATATGTGGTGTATTTTCTATTGTTGACGAATTATTTTTGGGTGCAGAAATTTTCTCCTGAGTTTTTTGAGGAGTAATTTTTTCTTTTTTGCGGTTACTTTTTGACTTTTTGTTTTTCATGTACGCTCAAGTTTACAAGTGCCGACCGATATCAGTATCCTAAAATAAGCACAGTTAAAACTCGCTGTAAACAACGGTTGTGCCTTTTTCCAATTGTGAAATTTGTGGAATAATTCCATCAGGATTAACGATTGTCCATCGGTTCGGACAGTACAAAGTAACGGTTTTATTTAAAACTTTTGAACTTAATTGCTTTAAATTTATTCCTTTCTCCAAGCCACGATCGATGTAATAGTAATGGCTATCATTTTCCAATCGGATTTGTATATTGTTAGCGTCTCCTTGTGTAACGGAAACTATTTTTCCAGAAATAAGCACACAATCGTCCGATTTAACCGTAGTTACTGGCTTGAACGAATATGCTAAAAATACAACAAGTGCTATGCCTAAAAATATAAATGTGAACCTTCTCATAAGTATAATTTTTAAAAATTAAAATGTCTTAATTCAATCACGTAAATATTTTCATCATAAACTTTGGGTTTGATTTGTTGCTATAAAGATAACTCAAGAAACTCCTAATTATTTTATAATAAAGGGTTAAAGTCTGTTAATGTTTATTCTGTATATCAAAGGATTTACCACTATTTCTGTAAAAAACCGTTATGCATCATTTTCCTTGCTTTATGGATAAAATAACAGGTTTTAAGGAATTTTTTTAAATGTGTATATTTTTTTAGTGTCTCTTTGTTAAAGAATTACTAGCCTAAAAAAGTAATTCTTTAAGTAGTATTAACTTTTAAACCATATTCGTATGAATGTAATGACAGAACAAAACCGCGATAAAGTAACAGAGAAGATAATCCCAATTGAATTGTTAGAACAAGGGAACATCTTCAAACATCTAGTGCCAGCGCCAATAACACCTAAAACAATACGAGTTTCTAAAGATAAAACTGAAGTAAGTATACCTGTTACTTTGTATTTGGAGGCAGAATTTTCAGCTTCATCCATATCACATTGTTTGGAGATCATAGTTTTTGAAGATCCAAACAGTGATAAAGCTAAAGAAATACGAATTGTAAATATTGCGTATGATTATGATGTTAAAGAAAATTCAGTTTATAAACCACATGTTTATAATGTAAAACTTTCAAATTTTGATGTTACTCTGGAAGAAATGCAAGTGACGTTTTTTTTAACAAATGTAGATCCAGAAACTTCAAGAGGAACAACCACTACAGTAAAAAGAGAAATGTAAGATTGTACGTAAATCATATTTTATGATAAAAAAGTAGTGTTTGGCAGAACGCTACTTTTTTTATGTTTAAAATTTAGCTACATTGATGTAAATATTTCCCAATGAAAGTTAAGTATGTACGTATTGTAATTGTCTTTTTATGGATGAGTTCTTCATTGTTGTTTTCGCAAGAAGAAACATTAAGTCCTTTTGAAAAAACGGTGCAAAAAGAAACAGAAAAATTCAATGATTTTCCAGACTTTCACAAAGCAAAAACATTCTTTTTAGCCCATCAATGGGATTCTACCTTAGTGTATACTTCCAAACAACTCATCAGTAAAGAAAATAACATTCAAGTTACAAATTATTGTCACTTTTTTAGAGGGCTCATTTTTAGAAATAAAAGTATACTGAATGAAGCTAAGACCGAACTTTTTAAAATTTCGAAGGACTTTCCATTGTATAATAATGTCAAAATTATTTTAGGCGGAATTGCCTTTGAACAACTTCAGTTTCAAAAAGCAATTCAGTATTATAAAGTTATAGATTCTATAGGAACAGCTAATTTAAAAGGATTAAAAAAAGCAAATATTGAAGAAAATATTGGCTCGTGTTATTTGCATTTAAAACAGTACGATATCGCAAACACTTACTTTCAGCGAAGTATTTCATTGCATGAAAAAAATAAAGATACGCTTGAACTTATTGGAACTTATGGAAATATTGCAAGTTTTTACTATGAACAATATTTAGATGAAAATGCCATACCTTATTATGAAAAAGCATACAAACTTTCTCAAAAAATAGATGATTACGGTTTAAAGCTTGAAGCCGCAAAAAACATGTCGATTGTGGAGAGAAACCGTAAAAATTATGTGTTAGCATTGCAATATACAGATGAAGTCATTAAATATAAAGATGTTTTGAATGATCGCGATCGAAATTGGGCAATTGGAAAGCTCGAAAAAGAACTCGCAGTCAATAAAAAACAGGAAGAAGTAAATGCGTTGGCAATAGAAAACAAATTGAAACAAGCGGAGCGAAATAGATTCATTTACTTAGCGGTCATTCTCATGCTGATTTTAATAGCGGTTATCTATTTTTACAAAGAAAAAGTAAAAACCAATAAAATCATTGTGGCACAAAAAGAAAGTTTGGATGAATTAAATGCCATGAAAGACAAGCTTTTTTCTGTGGTAAGTCACGATTTGCGCTCGTCCGTACATGCTTTAAAAACAAGCAATACAGAATTGTCGGAAAACCTAGAAGCCAAAAATTTTAATGCTTTAGATACCTTACTCAATACAAACAGTGCTATTGTAAATGGCGCGTATAATTTGCTCGATAATTTACTGCATTGGGCATTGTTGCAAACCGAGCAATCGTATTTTGAAATGGAAAACATGCATTTGTTTTTTATTGTGGAACAAACCGCGTACAACTACAAACCTTTACTGCTCGACAAAAAGATTGAGTTTAAAAATAAAGTTTCGGAAGATGAAATTGCTGTGGCGGATCAGGAATCACTGAAAATTATACTAAGAAACTTACTAGACAATGCAATTAAATTTTCAAACCCGAATGATAAAATTACAGTATATACCAGAAATACTTCAGAAAATTACTGTGATTTAGTCATTGAAGATACAGGTATGGGAATGAGTGAAACCACGCGTTTACAACTACTAAACGATTCGGTAACACTTGCCAAAAAAGAAAACAAACACATCATAGGAACCGGATTGGGCATGCAATTATGTAAATCGATGATTCAAAAAAACAAAGGAAAATTTGCCATAGAAAGCGAATTAGGAAAAGGAACAAAAATGATTGTATCTTTACGTAAAAACCTACCTAATGGAGCAAATTAACGTACTTATTGTCGAAGATACACCTGCGCAAAGCACGAAACTTACAAAAGTACTTCAAGAAAATGGATATCATGTGGTCGCAGTAGCAACAACCTTCAAAGAAGCACTGACTTTATTTTATGGAAATGTAAAAATTGATATTGCTATTATTGATATATTTTTAGATGGTGTTCCTGACGGAATTTCCTTTGCCGAAACCATTAACACAGTACCAAATGCATCCAAACCTTTTGTGTTTTTAACGAGTTCTACGGATCGTCAAATATTTCAACGCGCCAAACTCACACAGCCATTTAGCTATTTAATGAAACCTTTCAATGAATTGGAAATTTTATATGCGATTGAAATGGCAGTCGAAAAATTTTACGCACAACAAAATGTATTTCTCAGTAAAAAGGAAAATACGGTGATTACGGACGATCATTTATTCATCAAAAAAGGAAAATCACTTAAAAAAGTAGGACTCTTAGAAATCGTATACATTCAAGTAGAAGAAAAATACTGTAACATCATCACAGAAAAAGAAAAGTTTGTCATTATGATTTCATTGACGAAAATTTCCAGACTATTAAATCCAACGATCTTCACAAAAACACACAGAAACTACATTGTAAATTCTCAAAAAATAGAAGAAATCGTACTTGCTGACAATCTCATCATGCTATCTAGCAATCATCATGTGCCTTTAAGTGAAAAGTACAAAACGATCATTAAAAATTTACATACGTTAAAATAGTAGCTTCGTATAAATTCAACAACAGTTCAAACAAATAAATCTAAAAAAGCTGTTGTAAAAAATCTTCAAAAATCAATATGCCATTTTTTCCGTGCTTCATGGAAAAGAAATCTTGTGCTATGACATTTTTCGCTCTTTGCGAACGGTTCCTGTGTAGTTTTACATCAGAAATAAAAGCTAGCCTATTTCATATTAGTTACGATTGTGAAGTTGTATCACATAAAAAAACAAGGCGGAACCTGAAAAGCCAAAAGAGTAAGGAACCAACCAAAAAAATAAAATCATGTCAAATACAATAGATATTTTAACAGTAGTAGATGCGGTTTCTGTATTAGAAGCAGTAGCAGACAAAAAATTAGGAGGCGCAGGAACAGCCAGCAATCCATATAACTTAGGAGCTAACGGAACATCCGATGCATATATTTATATGATTACCGCAAGTGAGTTTGTAGTAAACAATCAAGCAAAATCAGAATTAACAGTAAAAGCAAATGTAGGTGATACTGTAAGATGGATGGGAACATGTCCAGGAGGCGGAACATCAAGCAATGTCATATTAACAAACTGGCATGCAGGTTCTGGCGAAAACTTGATCAATCCATTATCATTAGATTTAAGTGTTAAATTATACGTAGGAAGTGCTACTGTGCCACCAACAGCAGTAAACTATGAAGATTACTGTTATTCCGGAATGGTTACAGGTTCAGGATCTGTACAATATACAATCACTTTTCAGCTTATAGATGAAAATGGAAACAGTCAAGGATATTTTATCTGGGATCCATTCATCAATATCTCAAACTAAGTTTATCAACTAAACTACCGAGAAACAAAGCTGCTTTATACAAGTGGCTTTGTTTTTTTATAAAATATGTTTGTAATTACATAAAATTAATCAGCAATTTCACCTAACAACTGAAACATTCCTGTCAATTTCATACCAACTTCAAGATTGGTAATACGCATGTTTTTCTTATTCACAAACATATCAATTGTGAAAAAATCTTCAATCTCTTCATTATTAATCAGCTTGATTCTTAGTATATATCCGCTGTGTGCTTCATTATTAAATACGGTTACTTCTTTCATACTTTCTAACTTGCCAATAAAGTCAAAACAACCAAACTCCGCCCATTCTTGTCCTGGCATATACATGCAAAAATCGGGACTAAACTTTGTGCCATCTTCCAAGGTGTCATCTGCTTCCGTATGCGCATCAAGCACATAAATAATGCCGCTGAGTTTCATTTGTAATGTAGTATTGGAAAGATATTTTCCACTAGTAAACGCATAATCGGTTGCATAAAAACGAATGGCAAATGTGTCTCTTCCGCCGCCGTGTACAATGGCTTCTAAATCTTGTATATGTTCACGTTGATCGATCTGTTTTAACGTAACGTCAATTTTTGTAGTTGTTTTTATGCGCGGAAACGCCGAAAGCATGTGCCGATTGTTGCAAATGACGCGTAAATTCATCCAATCAAAATCCAATTGATGCACGCTTACGGTATTCACTTCATGTATCGGTTTATTTTCGGTTTGTGCTAATTCAATAAACTCATACAAAAAGTCGGGTTGCATTGTTTCAAAATATTCAAATCCAAAAATACCTCTCCACAAATCGCCAACACTTCCTGTATTTACAGTCTTAATAGTAACTCCAAATTCATTTTCAACTGTTTTAGCGTTGCTTACAATACGTTCTTGAAAATAATCTTTATCATCTAACAATGGTACATTTAACACTTCTTGAAACTCACTTGCAGTCACATCTGACATTGGTCCCACAGAAAAGCCTTCGTCTTTGTATTGGTACGGAATTCCAACCATGACATCAAAACCTTGATCATTTTTTAAAATAATAGAAATTGCTGTTGGCTGCGTATAACTATCTGCAATGGCATGCTGATTATCATTACTAGAAGTTGAATGGTAAAAAATTGCATACGATTTAATACTTCCTGTATCCATTCTCGTTGCAAACTCCTTTTTCATCGCGGTAATCACTTCTTCGGCAGAAATTGTATAACTCATGTCTTCTGTCGTATACAAATACCCTATAATTTCTCCAGTAGATTTCTCGTATGCAGCAATTGGTGCATAATCTCCATTTGCCATCATATTGACAAATAGCTTGGAATATTCATTATACTTTGAAACTACCTTATATACTGCGGAAGTTTCAGTATTTTTATTTGTGCTAAACTGGTTAGATGAAGTCTCATTTTTACGTTTAAAAAAGTCAAAAATTCCCATATAAATTTAGATAGTATGCTGCATAATTATATTAATTGCAACAATATATCAAAATAATACAGTTTGACTCGTACGTTTATACATTAAATGAAGCCTAATCTTGTTTAGAGTAAAAAGGAACTATTTACTTTTGTTGTTGACTGCGAATGGTTAAAATCATAGCGAAAATCAGTAAAATACTAGAAATAGATCGCATCCAAAAACCACGATCAAAATCATCGGAAGACACAATATTGACAACAATCATAACAACGCTGGCAACAATTAAAATAAGAGGAAGTATGGATTTTTTCATCAAATCAACTAATTAATAATACAACTCATCGGTGCGCAAATTCAAGAAACGCTGTGTTGCAAAATAACTGCTGATTAGCGTAATCAAAATTCCAATCACAAAAATTCCAGCAAACACAATTCCTACATTCGTTAAATCGCTAGTAAGTTTTAACTGTGGCAACGATTTATCGGCATAATACAACGCACCTGCCATGCCAGCCAATGCTAAAATGGTAGCAATAATACCCATTTTTACACTTTTCCAAATAAAAGGCTTGCGAATAAATCCTTTTGTAGCACCAACCATTTGCATGGTTTTAATCGTAAAACGTTTTGCATACACAGAAAGACGAATAGAACTATTAATCAATAACGCAGCTACAAAAGCAAAAAAGATACAGGCGATTAAAATTCCGAAGCCAACACGCTTAATATTTGCATTCAGTTTAGAAACCAAAGGCTTATCAAAAGTCACTTCTTCTACAAAATTCTTTTCGTTAATCTCGGCAGCAATTTCATCCAACTTCGTTCCAGAAACAAATTCTGTTTTCAAATACACATCAAGCGAATTCAACAATGGATTTTCACCCAAATACGCTACAAAATCTTCTCCAATCTCCGCAGTTAAATTGGCTGCGGCAGTATCTTTTGAAACAAAATCGGTCGATTTCGTATACTCCGCCAACGCTAAGGTTTTTTGCAACTGTTTAATCTCTACATCTTTCGCGCTATCTTTCAAATACACGGTCAATGCAATCTGTTCCTTATAATAATCGGCTACATTCTTCGTATTCAAAACCAACAATCCTAAAATTCCAAGTAAAAAAAGTACAAGTGTCGTACTCAATACCACAGAAAAATAAGAAGAAATCAATCGTTTTTTTTGATACTTTTCAAAAGAAGAACTCATAAACAGTGCGTTAATTAGGTAAAATTATAAATTAAATATTATAAATCTTGAATTTTAAAAACAAATGTCGTTTTAAATCAAAACGTAAATCAAAATGAATTCGTATACAATGCGAAGGTTTCTAAGCAATACCAAACAACAAACTGACAAACAAACAAACAAATCCCCAAACCGAAGAATCAACGAATCAACAAATCATCAAATCAACAAAAAGACAAACAAACAAATCAAAAATAAACAAAAAACTACTAAATTTGCCCTTCTTTAAAAGTAATCAACATGAAGTACAATTTCAACGAAATTGAAGCCAAGTGGCAAAAATATTGGGCAGAAAACGGAACATTCCATGCCGAAAATAATTCTGACAAACCAAAATATTACGTGCTCGACATGTTTCCGTATCCATCTGGAGCAGGATTACACGTGGGTCATCCATTAGGCTATATTGCTTCAGATATTTACGCGCGTTACAAGCGTCACAAAGGATTCAACGTATTACATCCGCAAGGATATGATAGTTTCGGATTGCCCGCAGAACAGTATGCAATTCAAACAGGACAGCATCCTGCAATTACCACAAAAACAAATGTGGCGCGTTACCGTGAGCAACTAGACAAAATTGGTTTCTCGTTCGATTGGAGTAGAGAAGTCCGCACCTCAGAACCTGCGTATTACAAATGGACACAATGGATTTTTATTGAATTGTTCAATTCGTGGTATAATATCGAAACGGACAAAGCAGAACATATTGATACGCTAATCGCGAAATTTGAAGCAGACGGAAACGCAACTGTAAAAGCTATCTCTGATGATGATATCGCTGTTTTCGCTTCCGCAGAATGGACACAGTACGATGCTAAAACTAAAGAACAAATACTGCTAAAATACAGACTTACGTATTTGGCGGAAACAGAAGTAAATTGGTGCCCTGGGTTAGGAACCGTATTAGCGAATGATGAAATCGTTAACGGAGTTTCCGAACGTGGCGGACATCCTGTGGTACGTAAAAAAATGACCCAATGGAGCATGCGAATCTCTGCGTATGCACAACGTTTATTGGATGGTTTGAATACAATTGACTGGCCACAACCGCTAAAAGACTCACAAACCAATTGGATTGGTCGTTCGCAAGGAGCAATGGTTTCGTTCAAAGTAGATGGACACGATGCGAATATTGACGTATTTACAACACGACCAGATACAATATACGGTGTAAGTTTTATGACATTAGCGCCAGAACACGATTTAGTAGCAAAAATTACAACGCCTGATCAAAAAGAAGCAGTTGAGACTTATAAAGCAGCAACTTCAAAAAGAAGTGAACGCGAACGTATGGCAGATGTAAAAACCATTTCTGGTGTATTTACAGGTGCGTATGCATTGCATCCGTTTACGGGAGAAAAAGTGCAAATATGGATTGGCGATTACGTATTGGCAAGCTACGGAACAGGCGCAGTCATGGCAGTTCCATGTGGAGATCAACGTGATTATGACTTTGCAAATCACTTCGGATTAGAAATTCCAAACATCTTTGAAAATGTAGATATTTCGGAAGAAGCATGCAGTGAAAAAGAAGGTGTCAAAATTGCAAACTCTGATTTCCTAAACGGATTATCATACAAAAAAGCAATGAAAACCGTGATTTACGAAATGGAAAAGCGCGGTTTCGGAAAAGGAAAAATAAACTATCGTTTGCGCGATGCCGTATTCTCGCGTCAGCGTTATTGGGGCGAACCATTTCCAGTATACTATGTAAACGGAATGCCGCAAATGATTGATGTACAACATTTACCAATTGCATTGCCAGAAGTAGAAAAATATTTGCCAACCGAAACAGGCGAACCACCATTAGGAAACGCTGAGGTTTGGGCTTGGGATACAAATACAAATACAGGTGTAGGTAACGAGCTTTGTCATTCCGCACCTGATGCGGAATCTAAAGACAACGGAATCTATCCACTAGAACTCAACACCATGCCAGGTTGGGCAGGAAGTTCTTGGTATTTCTTCCGTTACATGGAAAAAGCATTGCGCGAAGATGACTTTGCAAGTTCAGCCGCTTTAAAATACTGGGAAAATGTAGATTTATACATTGGTGGAAGCGAGCATGCAACCGGACATTTATTATATGCACGTTTCTGGACAAAATTCTTAAAAGACAGAGGTTTTGTTGGTGTTGAAGAACCGTTTAAAAAGCTCATCAACCAAGGAATGATTTTGGGAACGAGTGCATTGGTATATAGAATTACAGGAACAAATACGTATGTATCTAAAGGTCTAAAAGAAGCACATGAACTAGATGAAATTCGTGTTGATGTAAACATGATTAATACGTCTGATGAATTAGATGTAAATGATTTAAAAGCTTGGCAGCCGCAATTTAAGGATGCAGAATTTATCTTAGAAGATGGTAAATATGTTGTTGGGCGTGAGGTAGAAAAAATGTCGAAACGTTGGTTTAATGTCGTAAATCCAGATGATATCTGTAACGAATACGGAGCAGACAGTCTACGTTTGTTTGAATTGTTCTTAGGACCATTAGAACAAGCAAAGCCATGGAATACCGCAGGAATTTCTGGAGTTTTTGGATTCTTAAAGAGATTGTGGAAACTATATGTTGGAGAAGAAGGTGTTTCAAGAGTTACGGACGCTGCACCAACGAAAGACAACTTGAAAACATTACACAAAACGATCAAAAAGGTTGAAGAAGACATTGAAAACTTCTCATTCAATACATCGGTAAGTACGTTTATGATTTGTGTGAACGAATTAACAGCACAAAAATGCAACAGCAAGGAAATCTTAGAACCATTAACGATTCTAGTTTCACCGTATGCGCCGCATATTGCTGAAGAATTATGGTCACGATTAGGACATGAAGGTTCTATTTCAACAGTGCCATTTCCTGTATTTGAAGAA
>NZ_JBGCDL010000140.1:0-20023 GCF_045105435.1 Kordia sp.
TTGGAAGAAATGATAATTCCGTTTGCTGTTTTATCGCCAAGATAGTGTCATAAATTAAGGTTCAGCAAGTGATTTTATAGGCATTTAGAGATTTTTTACTAAATTTGAGGAAAGCCTCAAAAATAAAAACCTAGTGAAAAAGGAATACAATCTTTCTCAAATTGATGAGATTGCCAAAGCTATTTTAGCAGCATCTAAACATAAAATTATTGCTTTTCATGGAGAAATGGGCGTTGGTAAAACTACCCTCATAAAAGTATTAGCCAAACAACTTGGTGTAAACGAGTTGACTAGCAGTCCTACATTCTCTATTGTGAATGAATATCATGCGCCAAATGCTATTTTATACCATTTTGACTGTTACCGAATTGAAAATGAAGAAGAAGCTTATGATATAGGCATTGAAGATTACTTGTATAGTGATGCTTGGTGCTTTATTGAATGGCCAGAACGCATTGAAAATTTGCTCCCTGAAGAGATCACAAAGGTCACAATTAACAAAATAAATGAAAAATTACGTTCAGTTCACCTAAAAAATTGAGCGCTTTACCGAAAATAAATAACTATAACCAGAAAATAAACCTAAAAGACTGACAAATAAATGACTTTTGTTTTATATTTAAGAAAATTCTTATAATATACAAAAAAGAAAAATTGATAAAAATACGGAGAAAATAAAATATGATAATTTTCTGAAAATCATTGCTTTAGTGGATAAGTTTGCAGCATCGTAAAACTAAAAACTAAAACCTAAAACAAAATGAAATTAAGAAATTATTTATTCGCAGCAGTCGTATTCGCATCAGTAACATTTGTGTCTTGTAACCCAGATAGCATTGCAGACGAAGACAACCCATACCAAACAGAAGAAGGAGTCGATAAAAGTAAAATCAAGATCCCAGGTAACTAATAAGAAAAACAAAACTATTCTTAGAAGAACTATTATAACTAATACAATAGTTGCCATTTTAATTGCTTTTACTCCATATATTTTTCAATTGTATGAGTATGCTCCAGAGGACACCAATAAATGGGAAACCTTTTTATTTACTATTGAGGATAACAACTACTCAGATTTAAGAACTGCCTTTTGGGTATATATGAGTAAATTTATCCCACTAATGTTAATGGTGATATGGTTCATGACATGCAACAAATGGTGGTATCATGTAATATTAATACCAACAGCAATGTTTGGTTTTCAATTTTTCAGTGCTATTAATGACAAATCGGGAATACTAGATGTTGTAGAAATATATTGGCTACTTCCAATTATGATGGTTATTATACCTTTTGTCTATCTCATCAGAATAAAACTAATGGATAAATTAGTTCACGGAATCGATTTAAAGAAAATTAATGCAGAGCTAGCAGAATATGAACGTAGAGAACTAGAGCAACAAAACTTAATAAAAAGCACACAAAAATAATAAGTTCATTGAAATAAAATAAATAATATACTATTTTCTACGTATTTCGTTAATTTTAGGTAAAACTAACAAAAATACGTAGAAAATATATTATGCTTTTTTTAAAGGTAACATTTGGTTATTCAATAAGTTTGACCCATCGTTAAACTAAATAATCTAAATTAAAATGAAAACTAAATTCTACCTTTACCTAACAGTAGCAGTATCGTCAATTTTATTTGTATCTTGTAATCCAGATAGCATTGCTGATGAAGACAACCCATACGAAACAGAACAAGGAGTTAAAAAAGGAGATCTCACGAACGAAACAGTCGGTTAAAAAACGACTAATTTTAGAGAGTATCCTGATAATTTTTATAGCGTTAACGCCATTTATTTATTATCTATATGAGTATATACCACAAGATGTTACTAAATGGAAGTTCATTTTCACTTTCAAAAGTGGTAAATTTCCAAATGTTTACATTTCATTTTGGGTATTTATAAGTAAACTAGTTCCTTTATATCTATTGATATTTTGGTTTGTTACATGTAAACATTGGTGGTATCATATCATATTAGTACCAATTGCTATGTATGCTTTCCAATTCTTTAATGCAGTCAATAAATCTTCTCAATTTATTGATGAAGTTGAGATTTATTGGGTAATTCCAATTTTGATGATAATCTCTCCTATAGTTTATTTAATACGATTAAGATTATTTGATAAACTTGTATTAGGGATAGATTTAAAGAAAATTGATAAAGAACTAGATGAATATGACCGAAAGGAAAAAGAAGCTAAAAATAAAATAGAAACTAAATAATTACGTATATTCGCGAAAATACTTACGTAAAAAATACAAAAAATACCAAATTCTACGACTTTTGCTAGTTTTGCCCAAAACTAGCAAAAGTACGTAGAAAATATATATACGTATTTTTCTGATAATTAGTTGGTTATTCAATTAAGTTTGTACCATCGTTAAACTAAATAACCTAATTAATCAGATGAAAACTAAATTTTACTTTTACTTACTAGCCGCTTTTTCAACAATATTATTTGTATCTTGTAACCCAGACAGTATTGCTGATGAAGACAATCCATACGAAACAGAACAAAAAATCGAAAAAAGGACCAAAAAAATACCTTCTAACGGGTAGTATTGTAGCTATATTTGTAGCCATTACACCATATATATTTTATCTATACGAAAGTTTCCCAGAAACAAAAACTTGGGAAACTTTTATTTTCACTTATGATAGTCCGTATTATGAAAATGTTCAATTATTTGCTTATTATTTCTTATCAAAATTAACACCCCTACTACTATTAATTCTTTGGTTTTTCACTTGCAGAGATTGGTGGTATCACGTAATTTTAATACCAATATCTATGTATGCTTTTCAAATATTCAGCATACTAAATGATGACAAGAAATATATAGACGAGTTAGAAATATATTGGTTAATTCCAATTATGATGATTATTATACCAATTGTATATTTTATCAGAATAAAATTATTTGATAAGCATGTATACGGAATTGATATTGCAAAAATAGACGCCGAACTTGCCGAATACGAACGAAAAGAAAAAGAATTACTAGAAGAATATAATAACTAGTTTTTTAACTTCTTTTTTATTTGTAACTTCATGTTTTAACCAATCGTAATGCTTCATGGCTGAGTCTTTATCACCTTTCACTAAACAACAATTACTTCCACAAGAAGAAACACTTGAAATCTTAAAACATAAGAAAGAGTTGTTTATTGGTATTCCTAAAGAAACCTCATATCAAGAGAAACGGGTTTGCTTAACTCCCGATGCTGTTGGCGCCATTGTTGCGCACGGACATCGCGTGTTAATTGAAAGTTGCGCCGGAAAAGAAGCTAATTTTTCTGATAAAGAATACACAGAAGCTGGTGCAGAAATTACAAATGATACACAAAAAGTATTCTCCTGCCCTATTATCTTAAAAGTAGAACCACCAACGTTGGACGAATTGCAATTATTGAATCCGCAAACGATTTTAATTTCAGCTTTACAAATAAAAACACGTTCCAAAAAATATTTTGAAATTTTAGCAAGCAAACGCGTTACTGCACTTGCTTTTGAATATATCCGTGATGAAGACGGAACGTATCCAGCGGTACGATCGTTAAGTGAAATTGCAGGAACTTCCTCAGTGTTGATCGCTTCTGAAATTATGGCAAATGTCAATAGTGGAAACGGATTAATGCTTGGAAATATTAGTGGAGTTCCGCCTGCAGAAGTCGTAATTCTCGGTGCTGGAACTGTTGGAGAATTCGCCGCACGTTCCGCTTTAGGACTTGGTGCAAATATCAAAGTCTTTGATAACTCTATTACAAAATTACGTCGCATTCAAACAAATTTATGAAGACCAATTTACACATGCAAAAAGCAGCAAAAAAATCTACTGAAAGCTTTAAAACGCTGTGATGGATTGATTGGTGCCGTGCGCGGAAAAAACAGATCTCCAATTTTGGTCACAGAATCAATGGTGTCAAAAATGAAAAAAGGCGCTGTTATTATTGATGTGAGCATCGATATGGGCGGTTGTATTGAAACTAGCGAAGTGACTTCGCACGACAAACCAACTTTTGAAAAACACGGAGTTATTCATTACTGCGTACCAAATATTCCTGCCAGATATTCCAGAACTGCCTCTGTATCAATCAGTAATATATTTACTCCATATTTACTAAAAATTGCAGATGATGGCGGATTAGAAAATTCACTGCGTTTTGACAAAGGATTGAAAAATGGTTTGTACTTTTACCACGGCGTTTTATCGAACAAATCAGTAGCAGAATGGTTCGATTTGCCATATAGAGATATCAATTTATTAATTTTTTAGTACATGAATAGTAGTCTTTTAAGACGTTTTGGATTTTATTTTGGCGGATTAGCCATTGGATTGGTCATGTTTGCTTTTCTTGTGAAAGGTCGTGGTGTAAAATGTGAGTTTTCCTATTTACCAAATGCACGAACTTTAAAAAATATTCGACTAAAAGAACGTCGTTTTTCTCCAGAAATTCGTCAATTAATTGATAATAAAGAAATTGATACTGCCGAAATTTCAAATATTCTTAGAGATGGTGATGTAGATTTTTCCAGAAGTAAAGCCAAAGTAGATGCCGATACCTGCAAAGTGTATATTATTGAAGGTACTTTAAAAAATAAAGACATCGAATTAACGATTCACAACTGCGACAGTACCGCTTTGATCAAAACTATTAAGATGAAAAACTAATTCGTAATGAATTGGTTTTTCCTAAAAAATAGGCTTTACAAGTAACTTCTTTTTGCAAAGCTATATCTTTCTTCGTTTGCGTTCTTGCTTTAGCAAACCTAATTCACGAGAAGTTTGTCCAGCTACAGAAGTATTTTCCTCTGCTCTTCTAATCAAATAGGGCATTACATCTCTCACAGGTCCAAAAGGTAAATATTTTGCAACATTGTATCCTTCTTTTGCCAAATTGAAACTGATATGATCACTCATTCCATATAATTGACCAAACCAGACACGTGCATCATTATTTTCAACTCCTTTTTCTTGCATAATTTCAGCTACTTTATACGAGCTTTCCTCATTATGCGTTCCTGCAAAGACAGCCATGCAGTCCAAATTAGCTAACATATACGCAACTGCGGTATCAAAATTTTCATCTGTCGCTTCTTTTGAAATACATATTGGCGATTTCTCCCCTTTATCTTCCGCTTTTTTATTTTCTTTTTCCATGTAAGCACCACGTACCAACTTCATTCCAATATGAAAACCTTGCGCTTTTGCATCAATATGAAGTCGTTTCAAATAATCCATTCGGTCCCAGCGATACATTTGTAAAGTATTGTAAACAATAGCTTTTTCCTTATTATACTTTCGCATCATATCTGCCACAATTGCATCAGCGGCATCTTGCATCCAGCTTTCTTCTCCATCAATCAACAAAGCAACATCCATTTCGTATGCTTTTTTACAAACAGTATCAAAACGATTCAATATGCGCTTCCATTCTGCTTGTTCTTCATCAGACAATGTTTCATCATTTCCAACTTTTTCATACAAATCAATGCGTCCAAAACCAGTAGGTTTAAAAACTGCAAATGGAATCGCTTGCTTTTCTTTAACGAAGTTTAGAATTTTTAATATTTTTTCTAAAGTTGCGTCAAACTGTTCCTCTTCTTGTTTTCCTTCAACAGAATAATCAAGCACACTACAAACGCCTTTTTCAAACATTTTATCAACCACAGGCAAACATTCTTCTTCAGTCGTTCCTCCACAAAAATGATCAAAAACCGTTGCTCTAATCAAACTTTCTACTGGCAAATGCGCCTTAATAGCAAAATTTGTGACGGCAGTTCCTATACGAACCAAAGGCTGATTTGAGATTAATTTGAATAAAAAATAGGCTCTATCGAGCTGAGAATCGGTTTTTAGAACAAAAGCATTCTCTGTATTGTTAAAAATTGGTTCCATTTATAAATAATTGCTTTCACAAATATAGTTATTGAATTATTATTTTTTTGTTTAAAAAAGGCTTTATTTTGTTCAAAATACTAGTTTTTACAGATTATGAATTCCATCCAAGCAGCAAATTATTTCGTGCATTTTAATGCTAATTGCTACACAAATCTTCAAGAACATCTTGCAAATGCTAATTATTCTAAGATTTTTATTTTGGTTGACACACACACGCATGCACATTGTTTATCGTATTTTATGAGCAATTTGCAAACGGAAACACCTATAGAAGTTATTGAAATTTCGGCAGGTGAAATCCATAAGAATATAGAAACCTGTACTGGCGTTTGGAATGCACTTTCAGAGTTAAATGCAGATCGAAAAAGCCTTTTAATTAATGTTGGCGGCGGCGTAGTTACCGATCTTGGTGGATTTGTGGCTTCTACCTTTAAACGCGGTATTTCATATATTAACGTTCCAACTTCACTATTAGCCATGGTTGATGCTTCTGTTGGAGGAAAAACAGGTGTTGATTTAGGAACATTGAAAAACCAAATTGGCGTAATTAATATTCCCGAAATGGTGTTTATTGATACTTCTTTTTTAAATACACTACCCGCAAACGAAATGCGAAGTGGTTTGGCAGAAATGCTGAAACACGGATTGATTTATGATGAAGCCTATTGGAAAAAAATGATCGATCTTTCAAATTTTACCATTGAAGATTTGGATGCACTCATTTACGATTCTGTACTAATCAAAAATACTGTTGTCACGGAAGATCCAAAAGAAAATGGGCTTAGAAAAATACTAAATTTTGGTCATACGCTTGGACATGCTATTGAATCGTATTTACTAACACACGAAACCAAAGAAGCTTTATTACATGGAGAAGCTATTGCTGTCGGAATGGTATTAGCAATTTATATTTCCAATAAACAAGAAGGTTTTCCGACTGAAAAATTAACTGAAATTAAACGTGTTATTTTAGATATGTACGGTAAAGTTTTGTTTGAAGATGCTGATTATGAAGTTATTATCGACTTAATGAAATACGACAAGAAAAACTCGCATGGAAATATCAATTTTGTCTTATTAAACGATATTGGAGCGCCTGTTTTAGATAGAATTGTTCCAAACACAACCATTATTGAAGCGTTCGACTTTTACAATTCTTAACACAAAAAACACATTTCGCTGACATAAATTCTTTCTTTTCAAAAAAAATAGTTGTACTTTTAGTATAAGCTACATAGCTTACAATTCTCCTTATTTACCTAAGACCGTAGTATTAATTTTTAAAAATTACTTCTATGAGAAAAGCTATTATTGACTACAAAAAAGTCACACCAGAAATTCTTCATCTTCTACAAGATCGTTATCCTGGCGGCTACAGAGATCGAGATATTATATTATTTGACGATCATCACAACAATACAATTGAAGCCGTGGAAGTACGCACCAACGATACCATTTATTTGGTAAAAGTGAGTAGCAAATTACATTACACAATGACCAATGTAGACAAAACGACTGGCGATATTGAAGAAATTACGCCTAGCGAAAATATTGTGAATGATCTCTCGGAAGAGTAATTTTACAAATAGCGTTCGTTAATGACGTTTATATGATGTTTTTCGTGGCCTGCGGCAATATATGCTAAAGCACGAACAGACATTTCATTACCGCTTGCCACGCCTACTCTAGCCAACATTTCGTCTGTAAAACTTTGAAAAAGTGTAATTGTTCCTTGTCTGATTGCATTGTATTCACGAAGCATTTCCATAGAATTTCGCTCGTTAGCACCCGAAAAAGGAACATAATCATCTTGCTCAAAACCTGGTAAATTGGTTTTGTCGTTTCGCGCAAAACGCAATGCTCTGTTGCAAAATATGCGCTCTGTATCCATAATGTGTTGCAAAACTTCTTTAATTGTCCATTTTCCTTCTGCATACGCGCTTTTCAATTGCGCATCCGTAAGCGAAGTTACTAATTCACTTACTTCATCTGCTCCTTTTGCAAGTGCATCAACTATATTTTCTCCTTTAAATTTTTGAATATATGGTTCAAAATACGGATTGTATTCGTTTGTATTTGGAAATGGAATCATAGCGATTTTTGATTTACAATTTTTGATTATTTTTTGGATGTCGAAGATACTATTAATTGCGGATCAATAAAATAGCAGGTTCGTTTTTGGACTCACATCTGTATCAATATTCCTATAATTCATGGAATTGCGATATGCATCATTAGAAAAACTCGTTGTAATGTTTAATATTTGAATCATTATTAACTTAAAATCATTGAATTATGGAATTACTTAAAAAGTATCAATTATCAGCAATCGTTACGGCAAAAGTATTTGGTGGAAATGGCGGAAACACCAGTGAAGATGTCCCTATTACTACTTTAGGAACAATCTCTCATGATGGTGAAGGATAAAAAACATGAAGGTTCGCACAAGCTTAAATTTGTGCGAACCTATTTTTTCTGTAATAGAATAAAACTGTAATGGTTGATTCTTTTTTTTATACTAGAATGATACAATTTAGCGATTTAAGAGCAAATATGAGTCTAATATTGTAAACGCAGCATAACTAACTTCATAGCGCTTCTCGATACAAATTTGCTTTGTAAATTAACTCGAAGTGACATTTTTGAGTAATTCAAAAACAAACGTGAAGCTATTAACAAACAGATTGCCACGCGTTTTATAACGCTCGCAAAGACGTTTCAAAGAAGTTAACAATACACGCGAAGCGATCCAACAACGGCAACTGAGCGGAGCCGAAACTACGCCGAATTACGACTCGCATTAATGTTTCCAAATAAGGAACGTGTCACCATTTTTTCATAAATTTTTAGTTCAGCTTCATTAGCTTTTGGATCTTTTTGCAATTCTTGTATTTTACGCAATGCATATTGTTGAATCGTAAGTAACGGTAATACAATCTTTTCACGTGCGTGAATTGAAGCTTTTCCTGCTTGTTCATTCTCCATTAAGGTTTCGTAACCTGTTAGCTTTAAAAGCATTCGCTTAGTGCGATTGAATTCTTCAAAAATAATGCTCCAAAATTCACCAAACTCCTCATTGTCTTTCATATACGCGGTTAACTTAAAGAAAGACTTCGTTAAGCTCATCATACTATTTTCGAGCAATGTTCGGAAGAAAGATGAATTTTCATATAGCTTTTCTACGGCTTCAAACTGTCCGTTTTTTTCCATGTGTTCCAACGCAGTTCCTACGCCGTAAAAACCTGGAACATTTTGTTTTAACTGACTCCAGCTTCCCACAAAAGGAATGGCGCGTAAATCAGAAAAATTGAATTCTTTTGATTGCGATCGTTTTGACGGACGGCTTCCAATATTCGTTTTCGCATAGTATTTTAACGTACTCATGCGTTCTAAATATGTTAAGAATCTTGGATGTTTCTTAAAAGCTACATACGTATCATAACTTACTGAGGCCAGCATTTCCATCGTTTGTTTGTCTTGGTCTGAAAATTCTGCTTTCGCATCTGAAAATATTTCATTTGAGATTCCCGAACTCAACAATTGCTCTAAGTTGTACTGACACGATTCTAAGGTTCCAAAATTTGAACTGATCGTTTGTCCTTGCACCGTTAATTGAATTTCTTCATCTTCTACCGTATTTCCTAACGACGCATAAAATTGGTGTGTTTTTCCGCCTCCACGTGCTGGCGGTCCACCACGTCCGTCAAAAAAGATAACGGTGATTCCGAATTCGCGAGAAATCGCAGTTAATTCTTCTTTCGCCTTGAAAATACTCCAATTTGCCATTAAATAACCACCATCTTTCGTTCCATCAGAGAAACCTAACATTATGTATTGCTTGTTTCCTCTGCGTTTTAAATGTGCTGCATACGCTTCATTTGTATACAAAGTTCGCATCACAGCTTGCGCTGCTTGTAAATCAGGAACCGTTTCAAACAATGGAGAAACATCTACATCTGGTTGTTTCCAATCACACAAACGCAACATGGTAAAGGCTTCCATAACGTGCAATGCAGATTGATTATTACTAATAATATAGCGATTTGCACCACGTTCACCATTACGACTTTGAATCGTTTTCATGGCATCTATAGATGAAATAGTAGCATTTGTAATTTCATTTTCGAAATATTCAGGCTTTACTACTTTATCAATATGTGTGAGTGCTTTTATTTTTTCTTCTTCAGATGAATTGGCGTAATTAATTGAGAACAATGCTTCTCCTCTATCTTGCATTACCTCTACAATATTCTCAAACACACCTTGATGCACTCTTGAATCTTGACGAATATCCAACATAGCAAAGTGATAACCAAAAAGTTTTACTTTGTTGATTAAATCATTTAATTCTACACAAAATAACGATTGATGATCTGCAATTATGATAGCTTTAATCGCTTTTAATTCTGCCTCAAACGCTTCTAATGACATCATATCATCTTCTTTTCGCAAGTATACATTGTTATATAACATGCGTTCTAAATGCGCTAAACGCGTTTCTACACCTTCAAAGGTAATTCTACGCTTCAGTTTACGAATGTCACGGTAATAGTTCAGTAAAACGGTGCTACGCAAGCGTTCTGCTACTTTTAAAGTGATGTCGGTAGTCACGAACGGATTTCCGTCACGATCGCCACCAGGCCAAAAACCTAAGTCAATTACCTGATTGTCTAATTCTTCTCCTTTAAAAATATTTTCCTGAATGTAGTTGTATATTTTACTTGCCGAATGGTAAAAAACGTTCTCCAAGTACCAAATTAAGCTTACTGCTTCATTGTATGGTGTTGGCTTTTCTTTTTTGAAGAAAGGTGTTTTTCCAAGTTGCGCCAATAATTTTTTAATAGTTAGCAAATCATCTTTTTCTATCGCTTCCGCTAGATCGGTTATGATTCCTAATACTTGTCCAGGGTAAAACTGCGTTGGATGCGCCGTTAATACAGGACGAATTTTGAAATGCTTTAAAGCCGCTTTTAGCGCTTCTACTTTATGCTTTTCTTCCGCTTCTTCTTTGATGTTTCGCAGCGTTCCACGTCCGTCCATATTGTTTACAATTGGGAATGCAGCATCTTCAACGGCATCAAATAATACAACTTGACGCTCAATGTATTGAATGAAACGAAACAATAGATTGATTTTTTCTGCTTCTGTTTTGTCTTGCTCTACATAACGCTCAAAGAACTTGTGCACTATTTGCGATGGGTTTTTATCACGTTCGTACCCTTTTTCACAAATCTCACTGAATAAAGGCAATAACACACCTGTATTGGAGATTCCATCAAAAGGCAAGGTCATAAAAATACTATTGTAGATTTGATATTTGGAAGATATATTTTCTTTAAAACGTTCTAGTTTGGGCTTGCGAGACATGGAATTGGTATTTTTAAAAATGGTTTTACTAAATAAAATAAAGTGTAAGCTTCTGATTTTCATCAGGATTAGTTCAACTAGCAATTTCTAGTGCGTCTTTCAGACTTCTATTAATTGAGTTTCACTAAAAAAACCCTCACACAAAAAGCGCAAGGGTTTGAATGCTATATTTTTCGTTTTTTTCTATAAATCATTGAAGATTGAGTGCATCAAACGATTTTTATCGTTGATACTTTCTTCAAGTGATATCATGGTTTCTGTACGTGAAACACCTTCAATATCATCAATCATAAAGATGATGTCTTTGGCGTGTTTTGTGTTTTTTGCACGTACTTTACAGAAAATATTGAATTTTCCTGTTGTAATGTGCGCTACCGTGATATATGGAATTTCGTGTATTCTGTTTAAAACGAACTTAGTTTGTGAGGTTTTTTCTAGAAAAATACCTACATAAGCGATAAATGAATACCCTAGTTTTTGATAGTCTAATGTTAATGAAGAACCTTTTATGATTCCTGCTTCTTCTAATTTTTTGACACGAACGTGAACCGTTCCTGCAGAGATTAATAATTTTTTTGCGATGTCCGTAAATGGAATTCTAGTGTTCTCAATCAGCATGTCTAATATCTGATGATCCACTTCATCTAACCTAAATTTTGCCATGATTATCTTATATTATTTTTTAAAGATAATGCAAAAAAACCAAAAAAAATCGAATAATAATGCATAAAACACCATTGGATATGTTAACTAATTGTCAATTTTATTGAATTTTCTTAAATATTCGATAACGTCACTTTGCAACGAAAACGATTGAAATATATGCTTCTGAGCGATTGCCTCCTGAAAATCAATTGTTTTGTGTGCGAACGATTTTTTTAAGATTTTTTTGTCCTCAATATAAGGTTGAAAGTGAATTTTATCATTTTCGAGTACTTCTTTATACATGATACCCAAATCAAAAGTTTCATTTTGATCGGTTTTTATATTTTTTAGAACAATATCGTAATGCTGTTTTTCGTTTTCTGGAATTTCAAAATATGCATCTGTGAGCATTCCTTTTATTTCTGTTTTACTTATGTATTGAATAGCTTCAATTAGTGCGTAAAAAATCAGTTCTCGTATGTTTTCGCGTTGGTAATCGTGCGGAAAATGTCCTGCTTCAAACAAAACCGTTGGTGTTCCTAGTGATTGAAACGTATCTCCTACACAATTTATATTGAATCCGTCGTCATAACGTCCAACATGATTTGGAATGAGCTTTTGCAGCATGTTATTCATTTCAGCAATGATTTCCATGCTTTTCTCTCTATTTGGTGTGACAGATCGGTTTTCATCTTCGGAAGGCGTTAAAAATGAGATTACAGAAGATTTATTTGTATCTCCTACACTATATATAGTTCGTTGTCCATGTAAGTTGAAACAATAATCTGGTTGAAATTCATCATAAACTGTCTTTAAAACCATACTTTCTGGCTGCGAAAGCGTTTGTGCATCACGATTTAGATCAATTTCATTCGCGTTTAAGCGTGTATACGCATGCGCTCCATCCGGATTTAACATTGGAATGATGCATAAAGTACAATTACTTAAAATTGTTTCTGCGGCTTCCGAAGTTGTCTGTAGAAAATTTATCAAATCAAAAACAGCCTTTGTAGTTGTTGATTCGTTTCCGTGCATCTGCGACCACATTAGTATTTTTTTAGTGCCATTTCCAATCGTTAGGGAATGAATAGGTCGATTTAAAACAGACGTTCCAATTTGTGTTAGCTGATAATTTTCAGGCAACTTTTCTAATAGCGGAGAAATATCATTTACGGTTATATAACGACCGTGTAAAGTAGCTTCAAAATGTGAGCGATACCAATTCGCCAATGGATGTGTATGCATAAGTATGTTTGATTATAAGTTACAAATGTAAACATTGTATATTTTACATTTGTAAACACAAAATTGATTCTGCTTTGTTTAATATTGTAAACAATTGATTGTCTTAACAAGTCACAAAACATCACTATTACGGTTTTGCCATGCTAAGTTTTTAAACAAATTAACAAAATACTGTTTTTCAATACATTAAACCATATTACTTAAAGTTAAACATAGCGGCTAATTATTGTTTAACATTTTATTGTTGTAGAAATTGAACATTATATTTACATTTGTAAACGATAGTATTTCAAATTAACTGTTTACAATGATAAACACTTCCGATTTTACAAAAAGACTTAAAAAAGTAATTGAATATTACGACTTATCTGCTTCCGCTTTTGCTGATAAACTAGGCGTGCAACGTTCTAGTATTTCACATATTTTGTCGGGAAGAAACAAGCCAAGTTTGGAGTTTGTGATGAAGATTTTAAGCAATTTTCCCGAAGTAGAATTGTACTGGTTGTTGAACGGAAAAGGCAGTTTTCCAAAATCGAATGCTTCTGAAAATGTTGTTGCCGCTACTCCAATTGCAATACCGAAAATTGATCAACCTATAGTTCAAAAATCTTTGCCTTTGGAAGAAAAACTCACTTCCACTATTCCATCAAATAGCGCATCGAATGGAAAAGCAATTGATAAGATTGTTATTTTTTATACCGATGGCACTTTTGATTCGTATCAGAAATGATCACTTCTTTTCGTAATCAATTTTTATTTTTAGTTACTTTGTAGTGAATTCATTCAAAAACTATATTCTAGTGAGAAAAATCATTTTTAGTATTTGTATTGCCTTATTTTTAACTTCTTGTTATCAAGTAGAATTAAATTGCAAGGATTTTAAAACAGGAACGTTTGAGTTTACGTATGAGATTGATGGTGAAACCAAAACTGGGAAATCGGTTCGAACAGACACGTTGAGTATTGATTATTATGAAAATAAGATTGATACGTTTACAATTCGTTGGGTAACCGATTGTGAGTTTATTGGTAGAAAATTGCATCCTGTTGATTATTCAGACAGTAAAGCTATACAAATGAAAATTCTTTCTACGACAAAAGATTCGTATTTATTAGAATATAATTTGCTTGAAGATCAATCTACAAAAAAACGCGGTACCGTTAAAAAACTAAAGTAATATGTTCGAATTATTTTCAAATCCAGATGTTTGGGCAGCTATTGTAACGCTGACATTATTAGAAATTGTTTTAGGAATTGATAATATAATTTTTATTTCAATTGCCGCAGGAAAGTTGCCCGATAAACTTCGCAAACGCGCTACTAATATTGGTTTAGCGCTTGCCATGGCAATGCGTATTTTGTTGTTATTTGGAATTTCTTGGTTAGTTGCAATGAAAGCGCCTTTTTGGTTGATCAACGAAAGTTGGATTACCGGTGGAATTAGCTGGCAAGCTGTGATTTTATTTTTGGGTGGAATTTTTCTGTTGTATAAAAGTACTAAGGAAATTCATGAAAAAGTGGTGGATCGTGAACATGATGAACGTGAAGTAAAAAGTCACCGCGCAACTACCTTAACCAAAGCGATTGTGCAAATTACAATGATTAATATTGTGTTTTCGTTTGATTCTATTTTGACTGCCATTGGTATGACAAACGGACTTTCTCCAAACCCGACAGACGCATTGATAGTGATGATTATTGCTGTGGTAGCTTCTGTTATAATTATGATGTTGTTTGCAAATCCCGTAGGAACATTTGTGAATAAGAATCCTTCTATTCAGATTTTAGGATTGTCATTTTTAATATTAATCGGATTCATGCTTATCGCGGAAGCAGCGCATATTTCGCATTTGAAAGTCTTTGGACAAGAAGTTGGTGCTATTCCGAAAGGATATTTGTATTTCGCGATTACTTTTTCTTTGCTGGTAGAGTTTTTGAATTTACGAATGGCTAGGAAGAAGGCGTGATTGGGTGTTTGGTGTTTGGTGTTTGGTGTTTGGTGTTTATCCGATACAAACAAATAGACAAATTGACGAATCAACAAACCAATAAATAAACAAACTAACAAGATTAAGGGTTCAGAATTTCGTCTAAAGCCTTAAAATACTCAGGATAACTGATTAAATTATTGTGTTCTCCATTTTGTATTGTAAAGAATTTTTTAGCGCCACTACCCGACTTTTTATAGAGTTCTTTTCCCTGTTCATACGGAACAACAGCATCTTTTGTACCATGAATTAGATAGGTTGGCATTTTTATTTCTTGAATGTTTTGTATGTTTTGAAAAGGATACGACAACAACCATTTTAAAGGCAAGAACCAAAAACGCTTTTTTCCGACATCATATACGCTTGTAAATGTAGATTCTAACAGTAATAGTTTTGCATTGCGTTTTGTTGCGGTGTGCGTTGCAAATGCGCCTCCTAACGAACGTCCAAATATGGTAATTTCTTCTTCTGAAAAAAACGTTTTTGCATAATCATAAAATAGCAATGCATCCGCCAACATATTGTCAAAACTGCGTTCACCGAGACTTTTTCCGTATCCGCGATAATCCATAATAACGACATCGTAGTTGTATTTTTTAGATAAATCTTCTGCCCATTCTCCCCAATACTCTATGGTTCGAGCATTTCCGTGAAAATATAAAAGTACGCCTTTCGGGTTTTCTTGTTTGTAGTGCAATCCGTGTATAATGGCGTCATCTGTAGCTTTTAAATAGAGTTCTTCAAAAGGTACAGACGATGTAAATACGTGATCTTGTGGCAACGTATCACTTTGGAATATGATTTTTTCTTGAAAAGCGAGTAACATAAATATAATGATCAAATATAAGGCAATGAGCGCAATACCAATGCGTTTTAGATACTTCATTTTAGGCTTTTTTTCTCCTAAAGTTTAAACTGGACGTTTTCGGATCTATTTCTTTTGGTAATTCAGAATGTAATATTTCTTCCAAGAAACGGTGGTATTGTGGAAACGTGTGCAAATTGTTGTGTCCACCATCAATTACTGGATATAATCGCGCCCATTTTGGATTGATTTTAGAGAGTTTCACACTCGTTTTGAACGGAATTAACTTATCGCTCGTTCCATGAATAATTTTGATCGGACATTTTACATATTCAATCCAACGATACGTTTTTACAGGAAATCGCAAAATTAGCGACATTGGCATTATTGGTAAGAAACGTTTTGTAATGTGTTTTACGCTGTAGTATGGCGCATCTAAGATAAGCAAACGCGGATTGTTACTTGAAGCCAATTTGGTAGCAAATCCGGAGCCTAACGATCGTCCGTATAATGTTATATATTTTTCATCTACTTGTTCTTTTAAACGATCATACACATATTGCAAATCTCTTTTAATGCCTGCTTCTGTTCGTTTCCCTGTGCTTTTTCCGTAGCCACGATAATCTACCATGAGTACGTCAAAACCGTGTCGGGTAAAATCGACTGCAAACTTCCCCCAACCTTTTATACTTCTGGAGTTTCCTTTTAAATACAGGACAACGCCTTTTGGTTTGCGGACTTTAAAGTGAATTCCGTTGATATTTACACCTGAATCGATTTCTATATTATATTCTTCAAAGAGTTGATTTTCATAATCAAACTTAAAGTTACTAGGTAACTTTTCAGCTTTGAAGATAAAACGTTCTTGTAAAAAGTATAAAACTATATTTGCGAGAATATAGATAAAAATAAAGATGATGATTCCTATTGCCCAATATGACATGTATGCGTGTGGTTTTAAAGTCTTAAGATAGGAAAAGTTTTAGAAACGCTTATAAATTAATGCATTTCAATATAAAAATACTGCAACTAAGTGAATTTGCTTCATAACAAACAACAGAACAATTGCTATAAAAGGAGAAGAATACAACACAAAAGAAAAGCACGAATCGTTTATATGATTCGTGCTTTTTTATAAGAGTAACCTATTGTGCATTTTGATAAAATTTCGTCAATTCGAGTGAATTTTACGATTGAAAATGAGTAAAATTTGTATCGAGAATAGAATATTTTGCACTAAACAGTTCTCGATACGATTTTTCGTACCTCAAAATCACTCGAAATGACGTTTCGTTATACTTTTGAATTCAAAATGCACAACGGGTAAGAGTATAGTTTTCGATATGCTATTTTGCAGATATTTAAAAAATATTAGCAATCAGCTTCTGAGAACATACCATCTATAGTTGTATTCATTCCTGTAGGGTTTCCTAAGCTACGTGTTCTGTCATTAGTTTGACAATCTGTTGGATTCTCCGAAATACATTCATAACAAGAATTACAATATGTTAAATCTGTCACTAAAGTACTAGGGTTTTCGTCTGTTGGTGGCGGTATGGAATCTGTTCCTCCAATGAGATTTGATAATTTAGTAAGGTTTGAAATTTTGTTTTTTCTTAATTTTAATGATGATAAACTCTTTTTTTTCATTGCGATATAAATTTATAATATTAAATATGTGAACAAAAAAGTTATATGTTTTTAGTTCATTAATTGTGTGCTATTAGCATTCTTCTCCCGTATTAAGCCCATTACATGCTACGCCTACTGTTGGTCTTAGACTTCTAGTTTTATCATTGGTAATACAACCTGAAACATCACATAATGTTTGACATGTTCCACAAATAGTGACAGCTGTTACAGCATTAGAAGGAGCATTTTCATCGGGTGGTACTGTTTCTGATCCACCAACAAGGCTTGGCAATCTATTAAGATTTGAAACTTTGTTTTTTCTCAATACTAAGGAGGATAAATTCTTTTTCTTCATTATAAATACAGTTTAATGTTATTCGTGTAAAGAAACTAAAAATCTGAGTGTTTTAAAGACATTAGGATTGATGGTTTATGAACTATCAATCAATTTCTAGGTCTTCTCGGAGTTTTTTAAGGTATTGTGAAGGGTAAATTGCTGTTTGTGCTTTGAATGCTTTTGAAAAGGTTTCTTGTCGTTTAAAACCGAATTCTTCTGCGATTGCTTTTATAGTGTAAGAACGTAACTTTTCATCTTTTTTCAAACGAATTAGTGCAGCATTGATTCGCAATTCAGTAATGTACACTTTAAACGTTTTGTGCTTATAATTATTTATTACATTAGAAACATACGAAGTATTCGATGCTAGTTTTTCAGCCACAAAAGCCAAACTACAATCTAAAGATAAATATTCTTCTCGTTTTTCAAACTGTGCTAACTTTTCTAATAATAGGGAAGCCTTTTCGTCTGTAACTTTTTCAGAAATACTAGAAGTTACAGCTGTTTTATTGGCTTCTTGTTCTTGTTGCTTTTCTTGTTCATTTTCAAGATAAATTACTTTTTGCAATACTGCTTCTACCCTTTTTTGAATTCGTTTTACTTTGAGTTTATAAAAAAAGAAACCACCAATTAACACTAAAACTAAAAAGCCAGAAATTCCATATAACCAATTTTTACGTGTCTCTTGTTTTTTAAATGCTGCTTCAATATTTTTCAATTTATCTTTCATTAAAGGCAAATCATACTTAGTATGAATAGCAGAAATCACTTTTACACTTTCTTGTTCTGATTCTTTTTGCAGACGGTCGTGCTCTTTGCGATGAAATCTAAATTTTTTAACATCGTCTATTACGGCATAACTCTCTGCCAATAAACCATGTATTTGATATTCATTAGAGTACTTTTTTTCTGACTTTTGAATGATTTCATAGAATTTCTCTAAATTTTCAATCGCTTCTTTATGTTTCTCTTGAGAATGATAGCTTTTACCGATGTAAAAATACATGGTTGCCAATGATATAGTATCTTTTGTTTTTACTGCGTATTCTTTTATATCTGATGCTAGTTTGATACTTTCAGCATATTGCTTTTTTTCATAATTAATGATTGCTTTGTTGATAAGTAAGCTATAATATGCATCTACATTTTTAGTTTTTGAACAAGACTCAAACCCTAAATTATTGTAATATTCAGCTTCATTTATATAATCTTCCGATCCTAATTCTTTCATTCGTAAATACGCATCAGACAGATTGATATATAAAAATCTTTTATTATGTGCTTCTGTAACAGAATCAAGATCCATCTGTTTGATTTTCTCCAAGTTTTCCTTAAATATTGATATTGATTCTTCGTAATCTTTATTCATTTTTTTAATAAACCCAATATTGATAGAAGCTCCTGTTTTATTAAGTTCATTGCCATCTATAACTGCGTATTCTTTAGACTTCATATAGGCTTTCAGTGCCTTTACATAATTACCCATTTCAGTTGCTATGATTCCTTTTAAATTGTACAAATCATAAAATAAAATGTTATTATTTAATTGTTCTGCTAAATTTATTGCTGTCGCTAAATGTTCTAATGCTTTTACATTATCAGAAAGAAATGACTTTACATCTGCCAAATTATACAAAGCATAAGCAGTGTTAAGCGTGTTTTTTTCTTGTTTCGCTACCGCATAAGCTGCTTCCGAATACACTAAGGCCAATTCGAAATCCGAACTCATAGCTTCATAATATGCTTTTGTCAACTCATCGTATGATTTTGTAGCTAATGAATCTACTTGACCAAACACTACAAACGACTGAAGATTAAAGAAGATAATTAATATGTATACTTTGAAAATTGGGGAACAGCAAAACCGTTTGAAATTCAACATAAAATCATTTTGTATATAGAAAGAACAATATAAACATTCTTTAGCTACTGATAACGCTGAATTTTCTTAATATTACTTTAAATTCTCAAGAATGAAATCAACGGTTTTATTGGTGTTATTGTTTTGCATGTACGAATCCGTGATGTGTTTAGAGTCCACAGCACAACCATTTTTTGCTAATGATTCTATACTATCTAGGTAATC
>NZ_JBGCDL010000141.1:0-7740 GCF_045105435.1 Kordia sp.
CTAAACCATGTGCTGAACTTGATTCAGTATTGATTCGGTTTCTCATAATCATTGAAAACTAATACAATGAGATTCTGAATCACATTTCGACTTCGCTCAATATTCGTTCAGAATGACGTTTACAAACACTTTTTTAAACAACCTTTTATAGTTTATAGCAATCGGTGTTTGCGTGCTTTTTCAACAGCTTCTATTTTGTTATGCACTTGAAGTTTTCTGTATATATTTTCAATATGTTTCCGAATGGTGGAAGGTGCAATAAATAGCTTTTCTGCGATTACTTGATACCCAAAACCTTTGCTCAATTGTTCTAAGACTTCTTTTTCGCGCTTGCTGAGTTGTATATCTGAGTTTTCAACATATTGCGGAACTTTTACCGTTTGCAATATTTTTAATGTTTTCATGGCAATACTTGGTGTCATGGTTGCGCCACCGTTCATTACATCCAGAATTCCTTTGTGTAATTCGTCTGCCGTAGCTTCTTTTAATAAATAACCATTTGCGCCCGATTGAATGGATTGTAAAATATTGTCATCGTCATCAAATACGGTAATCATTACGATTTTGATGGCTGGAAAACGTTTTTTTATGATTTGCGTCGCTTCAATACCATTTCTATTTGGCATTTTTATGTCCATTAGAATCAAATCGATTTCTTGATTCTTTTCAATCTTTTCAACGATTTCTTTCCCATCACGGGCACGAAATATATACTGCAAATCTTCCGCAAAGAATGATAGTTTTTCAATTAAAGCATTGGCTAAAAAAGTATTATCTTCTGCAATAGCAATTTTGTAATTCATATTCGTTCCGTTAGATGGTTTTTGTAACCGTTTTATCAATTGTCAATTTTACAGTAGTTCCCGTATCTTTCTGAGAAATAACATTCAATTTCCCATATATTTCTTCTGCACGAAGTTGCATATTCTCCAGTCCGTTTCCTTCTATTTCTTCTGTAGTATCAAATCCATTTCCATTATCAACAATAGACAATACATACTGTTCGCTTGTTTCTTTTAAATGAACAGTAATTTCCTTAGCGTCTGCATGTTTTATCGCATTGTTAATTGCTTCTTGCATGATTCTAAAAATATTAATCCCAACTAGTGATGAAAACGTAGTTGTTTCTGGAACTTCATTTGTAAATTCAATTTCAGCTCCGGTTAATACTTTGGCTTGCCCGATATGATTCATCATGCGCAATTCCAAATCTTCAAAATGGATAGCGTCTTTATTCATTGCCCAAATCGTATCTCGCAACTGATTGATGGTATTTCGTGTAAAGAAATTAATGTTTGACAAACGCTCTAAAAAAGCTGGGTTTGCGTCTTTTAATCCATATTTTAAATTATCAATAGACGAAATAATAAAGGTTAATTGCGAACCAATATTATCATGCAAATCGCGCGAAATCTTTAAACGCTGTTCGTGCAACTTATTCTGCGTTTCTACTTTTAGTAAGGCATCTTTCAATTCATTTTCCTTCTGTAATTGTTTATTTTTCAGCTTTTGCTGATTGTACACTAAATAACCCAACGCTAGTAGTACCAAAACGCCTGCTATCATTCCGTAAATAGTGGTGTTTTTTTGAGAGATACTTGCGTTTTTCTCAGCAATTTCGGCACGTTGCACTAATATTTCTTTCTCTTTTTCGGCAGATTGATATTTTTCAAAAATCGCATTCGTTGCAATGGTTTCTTTGTTTTTTTGAATGGTATCCTGCAATTTGATCGTTTCTTGATAGTACAAAGATGCATTTTGATGATCGCCCAATTCTCTGTACGCATTCGCCATTCGTTTAACGGCTTTACTTTTAATCATCACTTGCGAATCGTCTATATTTTCAAGCGCAATTGTATACGCATCAATAGCAGCTTTGTATTTTCCTTGATCGTAATACGCGATGCCCAATAACTGAATGTTCTTAGCTCGATGTTTTCGTGCGTTAAAACGTTGGTAAATTTCATCTGCTTTCTTTAAATAATACACCGCAGAATCGTTCTGTTTCAATTGCTGATAGGTTTTCCCTAAACTGTTGTAACTCGTAGCCAATCCTTTGATATCATTGACTTTCGTTTTAGTTACAATCGATTTTTGCGCATAATACACACAGGAATCCAATTGTTTCAATGCTGAAAAATTCATAACCATATTGTTGTACGAAGCACCAATTCCGTAAGTATCATTAATTTCTTTTCGAATTGCTAAACCACGTTTTTGATAGGTATTTGCTTCCTTATGTCGTTTTAGTTTAGAAAGCAACAAACCTATATTATTCAAACTATTAGCTTGTCCTCTTTGCTGTCCGAGATCTTTGAATATTTCATACGAACTCAAATAATAATCCATGGCAGTTTTATAATCTTCTTTTCCCCAATAAATAAGTCCTTTGTTATTATATATTGAAGCCATTGCATCTTTGTCTGCTTCCTTTTTCGCAATCGCGTATGCGTTATCATACAAAATGAGCGAACTATCTTTTTTACCAATAATATCGTAGTAAATTCCTTTTCTAATGAACGAGCGCGTTTTTAAATAAAGATCATTAATTGCTTCACTTTTTTGAATCGCTATTTCGGAAAGTTTCCTGGAAATTTCAGGTTTGGAATACGCGTATTTAAAAAATACCTTATGTAAATATTGCACGCGTGTAGAGTCGTTTTCCATTGCTTGTGCAACTTTTCCAATACTATCAATAATTGCTTGATTGGTTTGCGCAGTTACTTGCAAAAACAGGAATAGCGTGATTATTGGTACAATTCTTTTGGTGAATGTATTCATTGGTTCGTCATTAGTTAGACAATCGGAAATTAAGGTACAGGCTTTTAAGTACAATTCCAAAAAATGATTAAAAACCCTACATAAATCATCTTACCACAAATATCTAACGATTTCACTTTTTAAAGAATACGGCAACTGTCGTATTTTTTATAAAAACCAGCTTTTAATTGTACAAACTAACATTTTTTTTCAAGAATCAGTACGTACAATTTACTATGTTTCAACATCTTAAAACCTACCATAAGTAGTTCCTATGGATTGATAGGAAAATCAAATTTTCTTTGGTAAAATCTCCTTACTACTTATCTATATTTGCAGCCGTTAATAACACAAATTTAAACACATAATAATATGGCTATAGTAGGAAAAAAATTCCCAAACTTGAACGTTGATGCAATGAACGAAATGGGAGATACTTTCAAATTAAACATTTTAGACGAAGCAGTAAACAACAAGAAAAAAGTATTGTTATTCTGGTACCCAAAAGATTTCACTTTTGTTTGTCCAACAGAATTACACGCATTTCAAGCTGCTTTAGGTGAATTTGAAAAAAGAAACACCATTGTAATTGGCGCTTCTTGTGATACTCCAGAAGTACACTTTGCTTGGTTAAACACTGAAAAAGATAATGGAGGAATTGAAGGTGTAACCTATCCTTTAGTTGCAGATACGAACCGTAACTTATCTAGCATCTTAGGCATTTTAGATATTACAAACGAAGTATATGACGAAGAAACTGGAACGGTACAAGTAGAAGGTGACAACGTAACATACAGAGCTACGTATTTAATTGACGAAGAAGGAACTGTTTTCCATGAAGGAATCAACCACATGCCTGTAGGTAGAAATGTAAACGAATATATCCGTTTGATCGATGCATACACACATGTTCAAGAAAAAGGAGAAGTTTGTCCAGCTAACTGGGAAGAAGGAAAAGAAGCAATGAATGCTGATAGAAACGGAGTTGCTGAATATTTAGCTGCAAACGTATAAATTATAAAAGATGGTTCAAGAATTAAATCAAGATAATTTGCAAGAATTGGTTGCCAACAATGATACAGTTGTCGTACAATATTCTGCTACTTGGTGCGGTAACTGTCGCATTATGAAACCAAAAGTAAAAAAACTAGCGCGTGAGTTAGAAGGAATCACTTTTGTAATTGCGGATGCGGAAAAATTTCCAGCATCAAGACAGTTAGCTACTGTAGACAATTTACCAACATTCGCTACTTTTAAAAATGGCACATTTGTAAATCAAGTGCAAACCAACAAATTTGACGTTTTAAAAGAACTCGTTGAAGAAGTTGCTTAATTAATAGAATACTATTACCGCTTTGGCGGAAATAACAAAAACACGTTTTTTAATGAAATTACCTGTAATCAAACACTTAACAAAGTTTATTGCCGAAAATGACGAGGACTATGTTATTGAAACTATTGACACGTTAGAAGCACTTACTGAAGTTCCATCGTTAAAAGATGAAGAACTCGATGTTATTGGCGAATTAATTTCCAACATGTACGGCGCTATTGAAGTACATAAAATGGAAAAAGAAGGAATGCCAAGAAAAGAAGCGCTGAATAGTTTTATGCAACGTGTTATGGGTTCTATTGATAAGTAATATAATTGTACAAAACTAAAAAGGTCACTTCAATTGAAGTGACCTTTTTTAATTTAATTCATTCTTCTTTGCAACCTTACGAACCTAAAGCTAAACCTTAAACCAAAGGGCTTGTAGCTTACTCAAGTTCCACCTCGGTGTTCACTTTTGTTTTTATTTCTCCTCCATAAATCATTTGAGAATTTTGAATTTCATGTGTTTTAAGTTTTTCTAACATACTAATTTAGTTTTAATATTAATAACTTAAATATAAGAATTAAAGACCAAATTGATTATTAAAATTAGACAATTAACATGAGTTTAATGTTTGTACTTCAAAATATTTCACAAAAAAAGAGCAGTCTTTTCAGACCACTCTTTTTTTCATTATTTAATGTATGTTAATTACACATCAAATCTATCTAAGTTCATTACTTTCGTCCAAGCAGTTGCAAAGTCGTGTACAAACTTTTCTTTAGCATCGTCACAAGCATATACTTCTGCAATGGCTCTTAATTCTGTATTTGATCCGAAAATTAAATCGACACGTGATCCCATAAACTTAATTCGTCCAGATCTTCTATCGCGTCCTTCAAACACTTGATCGTCATCAGAAGTCGCTTTCCAAGTATTGGCAAAGTCTAATATATTTACAAAGAAATCATTTGTCAAGCTTCCTACTGTATCTGTAAATACGCCGTGATTAGATCCGTTGTAATTCGCGCCAAGCACACGCAATCCACCAACTAAAACTGTCATTTCTGGAATAGACAATGTCAATAAGTTCGCCCTATCTACCAATGCGTCTTCTCCTGCCGTTTTTAAACCAGATTTCATATAATTTCTAAAACCATCTGCAAGCGGTTTTAAATTATTGAATGATTCTATATCTGTTTGTTCTTGTGAAGCGTCTCCTCTACCTTGTGTAAAAGGAACAGAAATACTTACTCCTGCATTTTTAGCTGCTTCTTCAACACCTACATTTCCAGCAAATACAATTAAATCTGCCATAGAAACCGTTCCGCTAAAATCATTTTGAATTCCTTCAAGCACACTTAATACTTTCCCTAATTCTACAGGATTGTTTACTTCCCAACTTCTTTGTGGTTCTAAACGAATACGTGCTCCATTTGCGCCTCCACGCATGTCCGATCCTCTAAATGTTGCAGCTGAAGACCAAGCTGTTTTTACCAATTGTGAAACTGTTAAAGCTGAACCTAAAATTAATTTTCTTAATTCTGTAAGATCTGAATCGCTCAATGTATAATTTACTGTCGGAATTGGATCTTGCCAAATCAATTCTTCTTTTGGCACTTCTGGACCTAAATAACGGCCTATTGGCCCCATATCACGGTGTGTTAATTTGTACCATGCGCGTGCAAATGCATCTTCAAAGGCAGCATGATCTTCATGGAAACGCTGAGATATTTTTAAATACGCAGGATCTTTTTTCAAAGCCATATCTGCCGTAGTCATCATCAATGCTTGACGCGCATTTGCATCACCAGCTGTTGGCGCCGTTCGTGCATTTGACGCTGCGGTTGGAGTCCATTGATGTGCGCCAGCAGGGCTTTTTGTCAATTCCCAATCGTAGTTCAATAACACATCAAAATAATCCGCATCCCATTGTATTGGATTTGGCGTCCATGGACCTTCAATTCCACTTGTAATTGTATCGTTTAACACTCCTGATTTAAAAGTATTTTTCCATCCAGTACTCATTTCTTCTATAGAAGCTCCGTGTGGTTCAACACCAACATATTCTCCTGGATCGGCAGCTCCATGCGCTTTTCCAAACGTATGTCCACCAGCAACCAAAGCAACAGTTTCTTCATCATTCATTGCCATTCTCTTAAACGTCACTCGAATATCATGTGCCGATTTTAACGGATCTGGTTCTCCATTTGGTCCTTCAGGATTCACATAAATAAGTCCCATGTGTACCGCTCCTAAATGATCTTCTAGTTCGCCCGTTTCGTAGCGTTGTTCATTTCCGAGCCATTCATTTTCCATTCCCCAGTAAATATCTTGTTCTGGTTCCCAAACATCTTCTCTTCCACCAGCAAAACCAAACGTTTTAAAGCCCATAGATTCTAAAGCGCAGTTTCCTGCAAGAATCATTAAATCGGCCCAAGAAATTTTACGTCCATATTTTTGCTTTACAGGCCACAATAACAAACGTGCTTTATCTAAATTTCCATTATCTGGCCAACTATTTAGTGGTGCAAAACGATGTGTTCCTGTTCCTGCGCCTCCACGTCCATCTCCTACTCTATAGGTTCCGGCACTGTGCCAAGCCATACGAATCATAAAACCTCCGTAATGTCCATAATCAGCAGGCCACCAATCTTGTGAATCAGTCATTAAATTGATTACATCTTTCTTTAATTCAGCATAATCAATACTGCTAAATGCTGCTGCATAGTCGAAATCGTCTCCCATTGGATCTGATTTCCCTGCATGTTGACGTAAAATATTTAGTTTTAATTCGTTTGGCCACCAATCTCTATTTGTAGTACCGCCGCCGGCTATTTTTTTTGTAGTTCCATGCCCAAATGGACACTTAGCTTCGTCGCTCATAATTTTTTGGATGTTTGATTAATTTATAGTGTGTTTTTTAAGTTTTCTAAAATTAGGTAATAATATCCACAATACTAATAAAACAAATTGATTGTTTTTATTTTATGATAGATTTTTACTATATATAAGTTCTTAAAAAATTAACGATTATTTACGATTTTTGGAATAGAAAATAGCTATTTTTAGAGCTTATAAAAACAAAACAACCATGGCAACAGTAACCTTACAAGGAAACGAATTTCATACTTCTGGAAGCTTACCAGAAGTTGGGGCAAAAGCTCCTGATTTTGCATTAACTGCAAGTGACTTATCTACAAAAACATTAGCTGATTATAAAGGCTCAAAAGTAGTTTTAAATATTTTTCCTAGTATTGATACGGGAACATGTGCAACTTCTGTTAGAACGTTTAACAAAGAGGCTGGCGAATTAGACAATACAAAAGTAATTTGTGTTTCGCACGATTTACCGTTTGCACAAGCACGTTTTTGTGGTGCAGAAGGTTTAGAGAATGTTGTAAACCTTTCTGATTACAAAAACGGAAGTTTTGGAAAAGATTATGGTTTAAATTTCGTTGATGGACCATTGGAAACATTACATTCACGTGCTGTCGTTGTGATTGACGAGAACGGAACGGTAAAACATGCAGAACAAGTTGCAGAAATTGTAGACGAACCTAATTATAAAGCTGCTTTGGAAGCATTATTAGATGATTAAATTCATTAAAGGAAGAATAAAAGGAGTCGGATATGCGTTTAAAGGCGCATATCTGCTCATTAC
>NZ_JBGCDL010000142.1:0-20573 GCF_045105435.1 Kordia sp.
CGCGAATCAAAGCTAAATTTTTGAATTTTAGAAACGCTGATGCTATGAAAATCTATGTGCATCGGATTTAAGATGTAATTGAATTCATCTTTTACAATGGCAGAAGGTACTTTTAAGACTGCAAATTTGTTTTCCGTGACAAATCGAGTAAATATTTCTTGTGTTTTGCTGTTATAAGGAAAGGTATTCCAATTTTTTGGAAGTTTTTGAAGTGTTAATACGGGAACTTCATCTGGAATGTGAATGTGTACTAAAATACGATCGTCTGGTAAATCTTCTGTAATGTCTAAATGCATTACAACTTCCAAATACGCTAGTGAAATGTGTTGTGAAGTGTAAACGGCGCGTGTTCCGATTTCGTTCCAACGTCCGCCAATTTTTTCTGCGCCAATTCCCGAAAGTAAGTTGTTCTTTCGTTTGGCTCTGTCAATTCTGTAAACTATCATCAAGCAAAAATTCCGTAATCAATACGTCTTATTTCGTCAATAACTAGTTTTACGCCATAACTTGTGTCAAGTAGTGAAAAAGGTGTTAAACCGCCTAAAACTTTGCTTTTTTTGTTGAGCCATCGTGTGAATTTTTTTTCATCACCAAAAACTTCAAAGCCTTTTGAGTATACTTCGGCAATTTCAAATAAGCGTTCGCTTACTTCTTTGTCGTAGCTGTTTTTTTTAGATAATGTTGAGTAGGAAGCCGGAACTATTTCCGATATTTTTGTGAGTGGCAATGCAACACGCATGCTAAACTTTTTTAGTTGTGATCTGGTTACGCCACTTCGTGTAGCGTGAATGATTTTTAGTTTATTTTGTGGCGAGTCGTTTCGGTTGTCGATATAGCTCGTTAGGGTTAAAGCTTCCATTTTTTAGTATTTTTACCTAGTACATTGTGTAAATTTACAAATATTTAATGGTTATACCGCAACAAAGCGTCTTTTTTTCTTATTTTTAACAAAAAACAACAGATGAGTTTATTCGGATTGCATACTTCAAATCCTGCGTTTTCTAATTATTTTTGGAAGCGTTCTAGCAGCAATCGTACGCGCAGTAAAATGACACTTAGCGGCGTTATTGTGAAATCTATTTTTTGTCTGTTACTAGTTGCGCTAAGTGCAGCATATACTTGGAAGTTATTTTTTGATGGTATAGACATTCAATGGTATACTACAGGCGGAATTATTGTAGCGCTGGTATGTAGTATTGTTATTTCTGTTAGACGCGAATGGGCGATGCCGCTAACGCTAATTTACGCAGTTGCAAAAGGACTTTTTGTGGGCGGATTTAGCGCGTATATTCATAAAAGTTTTCCGTATTTACCTTTTCAAGCAGTGATTGTTACGTTGCTTACTTTTTTGGTGATGTTGCTTTTATATATGACCAGAATTATTAAAGTGACTCAAAAATTTAGAAGCGTCGTTGTTACGGTAATTTCTGTTATTTTCTTAATTTATATTACTGCTTTTGTGCTACGCTTTTTTGATATTCATTTTTCCTTTCTTTGGGACAGTTCGTGGTTTGCAATTGCTTTTAATGTGGTGGTTGCTATTTTTGCTTCCTTGAGTTTGTTGCTCGATTTTGATTTTATGGATCGTTATATTGGTCGCGCCAAGAAACAGTATGAATGGTTTGCCACTTGGGGATTGTTGGTTACAATTATTTGGTTGTATGTGGAAGTGTTGCGATTGCTGAAGAAATTAGCGATATGAAGTTGAGTTTGAAGTTGAAGTTGAAATTGAAGTTGAAATTGAAATTGAAGTTGAAGTTGAAGTTGAATTCTTTAATTTTCAATTGTTTGCTCTGCTACATTTAGAATGATTGGCAAGATAAATTTTGTGGTGACAGGAATGCCTCTTTTGTGCGCTGGCAATGCTTTTGGCAAGTTGTCAATGCTTGTCGTTATTAGGCTGTCTAAAGTTGGAATGTATTTATGTGTGCTATCGCTTTTTTCAATGGATGAAACTTTTACAATTCCCAGCGTGTCAATGTACAATGCTACTTTGATAGTGTCATTAATTGTTTTGGTGACAATTAAGTTGTTTTCTGATAAACGTCCGTAAATTTGATTGGTTAAGGTTTGAAAAAAACATTTTTTTTGTGCTTCTTTTTCCAATTGATCACAGTTTGAAAACGATGGAAATTCGTCTACGGTATCTAAATTGATACTTTCTTTTTTTTGCGCTACAATTTCTTGTTCCGTGATCACTGGCTTGTTAAAAAAGTCACACGAAACACACAAAAAAAGAATTAGGCAATATGTCCAAAGTTGTTTCATCAATACAAATATCATGAAAAATACAACTTTTCGATAGTTTGCCGTAGTTTTTGATTCTTTTATTCTGTTTTTAAGTGAATTTCCTCTTTTAGCTCTCGAATTCGCGTGTTAACAATCTTTTTTATTTCAATCTTTGCTTTTGGAAATTTTTTCAAGAAACGCTCGTACATTTTTTGTTTTGCTTTCGAATCAGAATAGTAATTGTCTGCCACTTGTGCCAATCTAAATTGTGCCAATTCATAATCTGGATTTTCCTCTAATGCCATGTTGAATAACTTCATGGCTTTTTTAAATTCTTTTCGATCAAAATGAACCATTCCTAAAATATAATAATCGCCCGAAGGATCTGTCATTTTTCCCAAAATTGCTTGCGATGCATGATGTTCGGCTTTTTCAACAATTCCATCTTGATAGTATAGTTTTGCCAATTGTGAGTGATAGTAATAGTTCCCTTTATCTCGTTTCAGCGCTTGTTCATAATAATTAATTGCTTTTAGAATTTGTCCGACGCGATACGCAGAAAATGCTGCTTTTTCATATACATATCGCGTCGCTTTTTTACGATTAATTAGTTTTTCAAACCATAACAATGCGTTTCTGGATTCCTTTTTCGCATAATATAATTGTGCTCTATACCCAATAATTTTGACATCTTCTGAATTGTTTACCAAACCTAGTCTCATTAAACCTGCTGCATTTTCAAACTCTTGCTGTTCCAGGTAGTTTTTAATCAGCTTGTAGATGCTTTTTTGATGTTGCGGATCCAACTGAAAGGCAGCTCGATAAGATTGTATAAAAGTTTCTTCTCCTAAGGCTTCTTTTACCGAACCAATTTGGTAGTGAAAGTTTGGATTGAGCGTATCTTTTGCTTTTAATTTTTCAAAAATTCCGAGCGATTTTTTAAACTTTCCAGTTGTATATAACAATCTTCCATAATCATACAAAACTAAGGTATTCAAAGAATCCAGTTTTAATGCCTTTTCGTAGTTTATAATAGCTTTTTTACTATTTCCTAGCGCTTTGTATGCTTTTGCGATTTGCGTGTTTGTATAGCTGCTATTTTCTTGCGCTTGATAGACTTTGATTGCTTTTGAGTAGTTTCCGAAGGTGTATAAACTATCTGCCACAGCCAAAGTCGAAGATTGCGCTCCGACTTTGATTGTGATTAGTACAGTAATGAATATAAATAGTATTCTTTTCATATTTAAATTATGCTTGTATTTTAAATACAATTGGCAACACATATTTTACACTTATAGGCTTTCCATCTTTCATTCCAGGCGCAAATTTTGGCAACAAATTTATAACACGCTCGGTTTCTTCTACTAACGATGGATGTGGCGCTCTTACATTTACATGTTCAATTTCGCCATTTACACCAATAATGAATTTTGCAAAGATTCTTTGTACTCCGACTAATTTTAATTTAGAAGCTTTTTCGGTATTATAATTTTTATTCACGAGCATTTGCACACCTTTGCTAGAACATTTCTTTATTTCTTCTGAAGTTCCTGCATTTTCACAACCTGGAAAAATAGGTGCTTGATCTATGTGTGAGAATTCAATTGCTTCCTTTTCTATTACGCTGTACTCATTTTTACTTTCTATACTTTTTTTACGAGCCAATAGGTAGTCTTCATACGAACGTGCTTTCGTTGCTACTTGACTCAATTTACCTGAATTATCCCCTAAAAGTTTTGCCATCTTGGTAAGCAATACTGTTTGATCTTCATAATCGGTTCTCGACAAAATTTGACCTTCATTTTGTTTAGCACTAAGGAGGTTTAAGTCTGCAATTACTTTATCAAGTGCCGCTTTTTTCTCGTCTGAATCTAGCATTTTCATTTCTGTTGTTTCAGTTGTGTCTGAACTAGAAATTCCAGTAGTTCCACAAGAAGTGTATAGAAGCGATATAATTAAAATAGGAACTAATACTAAGTATTTTAGTTTTAGAATTTGACGGGATTTTCGTTTTGTTAACATAATGATTCGTTTTTTGATTAGTGAATGTTTAAAGAATTGATTGGTAAACGAAAATTGTTGTGTTTGAAATACTTCAGCTAACAATTTTTCATAATAATCGGATTTATTTTTGTCTTGAACGACTGCTGCATCAGCAATGTATTCATGTACTTCTGATATGCGTTTTTGGTAGATGTATACAAGCGGATTGAACCAGCACAGGATTCGTAAAATTTCAAAATACAGCAAGTCTAGTGAATGCTTTTCGCGAATATGAACCAATTCGTGCGAAATGATATTTTCAAGTTTCGTTTCATGAATTTCTTCGCCTATAAATACATATCTAAATATGGAAAATGCCAAAGTGCTTTTTGGTATGATAATCACCGTGTAGTTTTCATGTTTTATAAAGCGTCCTTTGAAACGAAGTTTTATCAATTGTGTTATTTTATAGATAAAAAGCAGACTGCTTATTGCGATTCCTATGATTAAAAACCAATTCCAAGTAGGTTCAATATTTGCAACAGCTTTTTCTGGCGTAAGCACAATTTCTGGTAATAGAATGATATATTCTTGCGGCACCACATTTTGAAAACTTTCAAGCTTTATGAATGGTAATACAAATGAAATCAGCGAAGAGAATATGAGGTACATTCTGTTCCAATTGAAAAAGGTTTCTTTTTTGAGAAATAGATCATAACTCAATAGAAATAATAGCTGAAAAGCGACGACTTGAATAAAATATACGATCATGACTGCTGATTATTTTTTTCGATTTCTCTACGTATTTCTTCTAATTCGGCAGTATTAATATCATTTTTCTGCATAAAAAACGACACCATACTTTTAAATGATCCTTGAAAATATCCGTTGACCAATTTTGAAATGGACTGATTACTGTATTCCGTTTGTGCTAAAAGCGGATGATATATATGTCCTTTCCCAACTTTTTCATAGCCAACAAACCCTTTAGATTCTAAAATTCGCACAATCGTAGAAACGGTATTGTAGGCAGGTTTTGTGCCTTTAAAGTTTTCAATAATTGTTTTTACGTTTGCTTTTTCTAGTTGCCACAGAATTTGCATGATTTCTTCTTCTGCTTTGGTCAATTGCTTCATAGATATACTTCTTGTTTATTCAACTAAATATTTAGTTCTATGAAACAAATATAACTAAAATTTTAGTTTCAACTAATTTATTAGTTAATAAAATCAATAATTTTTTGAAGACATTACTCTGAGTAGTATGCTAATGTGCGCTCAATTCGTTTCGTTTTGATGCCGTTTTCAAATAGAGTTCGTGAAGTCCAATTGCCGTGTTTATCGTAGCTGTATTGGTAAGAACGTTTTTCGTGATCGTCAAGATCATTACTCAAAGTTTCATCTCCATACTTATTATAATGACAAATTTCAGCTTTTCTTCCTCTGTTGTAATGAATTGATACAAATCCATCTTCTTCCTTTTTTTTAATATCTGTGATTCTTTTGAGAATGGTATGTATTCCTATTTTCTTTTCGATGTGAACAGAAACTACTTTATCCAGTTTCCCCTTTTTTTCGTGATATTCATAAATATAACCGCTTCCATGTCCTGCTTTGTAAGTTGTCATACGTTTAGTAAGTCTATCTTTAGCATCATACGTGTACGTAATGATATTTACATTCCCCTTTTGATAATCATGATAGAAGCTTCTCTTTTCCATTACTAGCCTATTTTTCACGCTATACACATACAAAGTACTTTGCTTTAATTTATATGATGAAAAATCCCTAAGCTTCACAATACCTTCTCTGCGTCTATCATAACTATATTTATACATATACTGATGTTGTCCTGTCAATCTGTTTTTATCATCATATACATATTTGATTACGTAATCTTGAGGGACAGAACTCCCTTTACAACTTACATAGTTATCCGTTTCTATATGCGCATTAAAAGTTTCATATTTTTCCACCAAATCATGTTTGTTGTAAGTGTATCTTTTTTTGATGAAATAATCTTTTTGAAAAGATGATTTTACCCAAACCTCCTTTAGTTTTCCACTAGAAGTATAATTTCGTTTTTCAATTTTTTCATGAATAATTGACGTGCTTTTTTTTCGGTTACTACGTTTTGACCTTCTTTTATTAAAAATTAATTGATGATTGTCGTTGAATTTGTTTTCTTCGTTAAGAAATTGCTCCGAGTCTTGATCGACATAATAGCTTTTTAGAAGGTTTCCGCTTCTATCAAACTCAAAAACCTCATTAATATCAACATATACTTTCTTCACAGCGTTGTGGAAAGAATACTCAACATAAGTAGAATCTTTTTTGTTGAATGTGTATTCAAAGTTAACAGTACTAACTTTTTTTATATTTCCTCTTATATTTTCTACATTCCAATAATAGTAGTCTCCATAATCGAAAAGTTTTTCTGGATATCTGTTTTTTTGCGCTTTCGCTGAAAACGAATACAGGAAAAGAAATAAAAACAATGGAATTTTTAGTCGCATCAATTAATGTAACGCAAGATTTCTGAATTTATTCAAAAAAAAGTTGAAAGAAAGATAATGTAGAATCAAATCAAGAGCTATTAATAGAACAATATTTTTGAATTCAAAAAATATAAAAGTCAAAACAGTGTAGAAAATACATTTGATAAGATCCCAACCTACGTTGGGATTAATTCAACTTACAACTTAAGTGCGTCCTTTGGACTTCTTGAAATCCGAATTCAAAAACAATAGATAAAAGTTAAGACAGCGTAGAAAATACATTTGATAAGATCCCAACCTACGTTGGGATTAATTCAACTTACAACTTTAAGTGCGTCCTTTGGACTTCTTAAAGTTGAGTTTCATTAAAATAAAAAAGCATCCCAATTTTCAGTAAAGAAAAAAGGAAAGCTTTTCATTGGTTTAACTACTAAACCAAAGGTAAATCAAGGATTTACCTTAAACAACACAACTAAATCTTTTTGCCAAAAAAAGCTTCTCCTTAAAGAGAAGCTTTTTAGCAATTTTAGCGGTCTGGACGGGATTCGAACCCGCGACCCCATGCGTGACAGGCATGTATTCTAACCAGCTGAACTACCAAACCGTTGCTTTATTGCGGTTGCAAATATACACCACAATTCCATTTATACAAACATATTTGAATAAAAATTGAAAGTTTTTTTCAATGAATTACGCAAACTTTTGTCTTTCAACCAAATACGTTAGTAAAATTTTTTCAAATTTTTCGTTAATATCTGCGGCAACGTACTTGATTTTATATTGTGCACATTTCATTTTTAATTGTAAAAAATAATCAGAAACCGCTTTTTTATAGTTTTCTTGTACTGAATCCGCATAAATATCGATATGCTCACCCGATTCTACATCAATAAAACGCTTTGGTTTGTTGTCAAAATCGAAATTTAATTCTTTTTCCGAATCAAATACATGAAATAAAATAACTTCATGCTTGTTGTATTTTAAATGTTGTAATGCTTCAAATAGTTTTTCATCTGCTACTCCATCTTGAAACATATCTGTAAATAGAAAAATAAGGCTTCTACGGTGTATTTTCTCTGCGATTTGATGCAAATAGGTGTACGTGTCCGTTTTTTTATTAATTCGCTTCGTAGTGACTGTTTTATCAAGCGCATTCAGTAATAACTGATGATGACGTTCACTTCCTTTTTCGGGCGCATAAAAATCGTAATCATCTGAATAAATACTCAAACCAATAGCATCACGCTGTTTTTTAAGAATATTCATTAAAGAAGCAGTTGCCAATACCGAAAATCCGACTTTATTCAAATTGTCTAATGATGGCGCTTCTACTGGCGGATAATGCATGGAAGATGAATTATCCAAAATAATATGACAGCGCAAATTGGTTTCTTCTTCGTACTTTTTAGTGTACAATTTGTCTGTTTTGGCAAATAATTTCCAATCAATATGCTTCGTACTTTCGCCTTGATTGTAAATTTTATGTTCTGCAAATTCAGCAGAAAAACCATGAAACGGACTTTTATGCATTCCGGAAATAAATCCTTCAACCACCTGTTTCGCAAGCAATTCTAAGTTTTTAAATCCTGAAGTTTTATTGAGTTCTTGTTGTAAATTCACAAGTATTTTTCTTTAGTTTATGATATAAATGTACGAACTAATTTTTTAGTATTTGACGCGATTAAAAATCAAGTTCAGAATACTGTTTTTAATTTTCACTAGCTGCAAAGCTTCTAAAAGTTATATTTTAATAAAAAAAAAGGTTTGACATAATGCCAAACCCTTTATATTCTATTTTAAATGTGTTTTTTAAGCTAATAACTTATCAATTACTTCAGTGTATGTGTTTTTTGGTGCTACACCAACTTGACGTCCTACTAATTCTCCGTTTTGAAAAACTAAAACCGTTGGAATGTTACGAACTCCAAACTGAGCTGCATACTTTTGATTGGCATCTACGTCCATTTTTCCAACAACTGCTTTTCCTTCATATTCAGTAGCGATTTGCTCAACTACAGGAACTAACATTTTACAAGGTCCACACCAAGCTGCCCAAAAGTCAACCAATACTGGCTTGTCGCTGTTCATTACTACTTCTTCAAAATTTGCATCTGTGATTTCTAATGCCATAACTATATATTTTTTAAAATTCTACTTTATTTTTTGTGTATTATGCAATATTAGTCAAATATTTTTCCAAAACTTACATCACAAGTATTTGTTTTGGCTATGTTCCTATTGATTTTTCTTATTATAACTTTGGATTACTGCACATTAACTCTTTAAAAAAAATTACCGAATGGTTTTCATCGAGTTACCTCAACTGTATACGTAGAAATTAAATCTTCTTTGATATACAAATGCACATCGTAATATCCTGTATATTCAAATTTGTAATCTATTGATAACGATTTTTCTTGAATAGAAATCTGTTCAGGATGTATTTTGCGTTCTGTAAAACTGCTTTCTATCACTAAATTTACATCTTCTTTTTGTACTTCTTTTTGAAGTTGAAGCGTAAAATTGAAGTTTTTATTTTGCTGTACTTCCGTGTGCATTTTTTCAGGATAACTATGATCGCTGAAATAACTATATGCTTTTCCGTAAATAATTGGCGCGTCTAAAAACATTTGAAAAGTAGGTACTGTACCTTTTAATAGAAACCATTTTTCATCAATTGGATGATGATTTACCGCAAATATGTGCGGATCTGATAGAAAAAAACCGCTATTAAAATCGAATTGAAATTGAAACGTTTTTGGATTTGGAATTCCGCTCGCCCAAGTAGGATCACATAAATACCATTTTCCGTTAAGTTTTACCGCATTCCATGAATGATTTGGCGAATCTAAGTTTTTTAAATTCATCGTGCTCGTTCTTGCAAATCCGTGTATCATTTCGCATTCAATATCAGCCAAATTTGCCAATTCTTTTACCAAATACGCGTATCCTGTACAAATAGTTGTGCGATCTCTTAAAAGCTTTCTAAAAACAATTTTTTGAAATTTTGTATTCCACTCATTCAGTTTAACACTATCATTTTTATAACGATGTCTTTTGCGTTTGTTTCTAGTGTACAATCTGTAATCGTTCCCAACGCTGCTGCAAACCCATTTAAAAATTGCTCTAAAACGTTCTACATCAGTGTCCAATTTTGAAGTCAATTTATATACTAGATCTGGTAAATTATGTAATGTTTCATCCTTGTATTTCAAAGCAATCTCGTCTGCTTTTTCAAATGAAATATTTTGAAAATCAGAAATTTGAGCATTCGCTTGAAATACAAAAATGAATAAGATTATATGTGTGATACGCATTTTCACAAAAGTAAAATAGCTGCTAACTAATTAGTTTTTTCGTTTCGATTTGTAACGCTTGTTCGTATTCACAGCGCCCATAAACTCGATTACTTCATCAGACAAAACTGCTTTTATAAACTTTGTATCTGCCTTTATTTTTACTTCGATAGATTCGTACCCTAAGTAGCTAATTAATAAAATATCGCCCGTTTTTAATGCGACAGGAAACGTAAATTCGCCTTTCTTATTTGTTACAGTTCCTTCGTTAGAACCTTTTAAAATTACATTAGCACCATCTAACGGTTCTTGCGGATTGCTTACAGTTCCTTTAAGGATTTTTCCGTTTTGCGAAGTTGTCGCTTTCCCTGTTTGTCCGTACATCGGATTAAACGCAAATACAGCTACCATGAACAGCGTCATGTACCATATTTTTTGTGTAAATGTTACGTGTGTTTTCATCTGTTTCTTTTTTAAAAATTAGTTTCTTCAAATAAGATACGCTTCAAAATTTGTGAGCGCACTGATCAATTCTTTATATATAGTATCAAATGTATCGAGAGAAGCGTTGCCATCAAAGTGGTATTGAGTAAACATCCTATTTGAATGAGCGAACACTTAATTTGTTGTAATTTAAGATATTATTGTGCGATTTACAATAAATTCATATCAAACTCCTTAAAATTAACAAAATGTAGTTTTGCGCCGTGCGATTGCAGTTTTTCACGATTTCCTGCGCCAATTCCAATGAATTCTATGTCTAAGTTTTGGGCCGTTTTTACATCCCAAATTCCATCGCCTAACGAAATAATTCGTTTAAATTTTGAAGCATTAAAATAGTTTTTTGCTTTCGCTATGGCGGAATTGACAATTTCTTCTCTTGTGAAATAATTATTAGAAGCTTCTAACAACGCTTGATCATACACAATTCCTGCGCGATCTAGTTTTAATTTTGCTGGCAATAACATAGAACCTGTTGCAAAGCAAACTGCATAATTGGTGTGTTTGATGATTTTCTGTAAAAATGCATTCGCTCCTGCAATTTGCGTTACATTACAATCTTGGATTTCATTCACAAATTCCGCTTCAAAGCGTTCCATTACTTGTTTTGAAAATCCACGATTCACATCACTTTCATAGTTTTCTTTTGCGATAAAACTGTCCGTTAAGTGCGTATAGCTTTCCCAATTGGTATTCACGAATTCTACGCCAATTGCATGCAATGCGTTTACAAATCCTGTTTGATGCACGTTTTCGCTATCGAGCAATGTTCCGTCAATATCGAAGACTAGGAGGTTTTGTTTTTTCATAGGTTTATATTATTCATTTCATCAAACGTCAGATCGAGTGATTTTCCTAAGAAAATTGTATCGAGAGCTACTTTGAAAAACCTTAATACTATTTAAAAATTTGTCACGAATTCACGAATTGCTTTTTTGGCTACTCTTCTTATTTTTAATGATTGCACCAATTATTTCGTTTTAAAGTCAATTCAGTGTTCAAACGTCAGATCGAGTGATTTTCCTAAGAAAATTATATCGAGAGCTGCTTTGAAACTTCTCAATACTTTTACACTGAACCTGTCGAAGTGAACAATATCAATTAATCTTATACCGTACATCTTCCGCAGCCAACGCATCCAACAATTCTTGTGTAATATGTACCTTTTTCTTTTTGCTTGGCGCTTGCAGTTTTATTTTTTCTTTTCGTTCGTACAAAGTAAAATGTAACGATTTATCACCTTTGTGTGTATCTAATATTTCGTTGATAAAATCGAGTGTTTTTTCCTCTAATTTATTTACATCAAGCTGAATGGTTAGTTTTCGTGCCGCAGTTTCCATCACATCTTGCAACAATTGCATGGAATTGAATTGCAATCGCGGATCGCCTTTTTTCCCTGTATCACGATTTACCCAACCTTCTTTTATATACGCTTTTATATAAACGAATGAATTCGGCACAAAGAAATGCCTAAACTTTAAATACTCTTCTCCAAAAATCCGAAACTCGTGCGAATTGGTGTAATCTTCCACCGTAAATAACGCCCAACCTTTTCCATTTTTAGAAACTCTGTGTTGCACTTCCGTTACAACGCCACCAAAAGATACTTCACGACTTACATAATTTTCCATCTGAGAAAAATAAGTCAGATCGCCATTACAGAAAAAGCCCATTTCCGCTTTAAAATCATCTAATGGATGTCCAGAAATATAAATTCCAACCACTTCTTTTTCGCGCGCTAGTTTTTCCATAGTTCCCCATTCTTCACATGGCGGCACTTGTGGTTCGGCTATTTGTACTTCACTGGCTTCCCCAAACAAACTGACTTGTGCAGAATTTTCATTTTCTTGAAACTTGGCTCCGTATTTTACTGTTTTTTCTAAAAATGTAATGTTGTCATTTTCCGTATGAAAATATTGTGCTCTGTGTGTATCTCCAAAAGAATCAAATCCGCCAGCCAACGCTAAATTTTCAAATGCTTTTTTGTTTGCTGCGCGAAGATCTATTCGTTTTGCTAGATCAAATACGGACTTATATCTTCCTTCCGAACGTTCTTTCACAATAGTTTTTACTGCGCCATGTCCAACTCCTTTAATAGCGCCCATTCCAAAACGTACTGCACCTTGATCGTTTACTGTAAACTTATAGAATGATTCATTCACGTCCGGACCTAAAACATCCAGTTTCATACGTTTACATTCTTCCATAAAGAAGGTAATCGTTTTAATATCATTCATGTTATTGGAAAGTACCGCCGCCATATATTCCGCAGGATAATGTGCTTTTAAATACGCTGTTTGATACGCAATCCAAGCATAACAAGTAGAGTGCGATTTGTTAAAGGCGTATGCCGCAAATGCTTCCCAATCTTTCCAAATTTTCTCTAATCTATCTTCTGCATGTCCTTTTTCCGAAGCTTGTTTTATAAACTTAGGCTTCATTTTATCAAGTACGGCTTTTTGCTTTTTACCCATTGCTTTACGCAAGACATCAGCTTCACCTTTGGTAAAATCTGCCAATTTCTGCGACAGCAACATCACTTGCTCTTGATACACCGTAATTCCGTAAGTTTCTTCTAAGTATTCTTCACAAGCATCTAAATCGTACTCAATATCTTCTTCTCCATGTTTTCTTCTAATAAAACTCGGAATGTATTCCATTGGTCCAGGACGATACAAAGCGTTCATTGCAATTAAATCGGCAAACGTTGTTGGTTTAAGCGATTTCATGTGCTTCTGCATTCCAGGCGATTCATACTGAAACACACCTACCGTTTCACCACGCTGGAATAACTCATAGGTTTTTTCGTCTTCCAACGAAATAGTATCAATATCAATGTCAACATCGTGCTTGTATTTCACAAGCTTTACGGTATCTTTTATTAAGGTTAGCGTTTTTAACCCTAAGAAGTCCATTTTTAGTAGACCTGCATCTTCCACAACCGAGTTATCAAATTGTGTACAGTACATTTCCGAATCTTTCGCCAACGCAACAGGAACGAATTTTGTAATGTCGTCTGGTGTAATAATGACTCCACATGCGTGAATTCCCGTATTACGGACAGAACCTTCTAACACGCGCGCCATGTTCACAGTTTCCGCTTCCAATCCATCTTCTTCCGAAATATTGACCAATTCATTAATCAATAGTATTTCTTCGGATCGGAATTTTTGCTTGAGTTCTGCTTCTGATTTTCCAAAAATCTTAGCTAGTTTGGTGTTCGGAATCAGCTTTGCAATTCTGTCTGCATCACTTAATGGTAAATCTAGTACACGCGCCGTATCACGAATAGACGATTTTGCCGCCATGGTTCCGTAGGTAATAATTTGTGCTACTTGATTGGAACCGTATTTATCAATTACATAATCCATGACACGACTTCGTCCTTCATCATCAAAGTCAATATCAATATCGGGCATGGATACACGATCAGGATTTAAGAAACGCTCAAAAAGTAGATCGTACAACATCGGGTCAATATTTGTAATCCACAAACAATAGGCTACTACTGAACCAGCTGCCGATCCACGACCTGGACCAACCGAAACGTCCATGTTTCGTGCTTCTCGGATGAAATCTTCTACAATTAAGAAATACCCAGGATATCCTGTTTTTTCGATGGTTGCGAGTTCAAAATCGAGTCGTTCTTGAATTTCTGGTGTAATTTCGCCATATCTTTTTTTCGCACCTTCGTACGTTAAGTGTCGTAAATATTTGTTTTCTCCACGTTTTCCGCCATCATGTTCATCTTCTTCAAACTGGAACTCTTCTGGAATATCGAATGCAGGTAATAATACATCACGTGCTAATACAAAAGGCTCTACTTTGTCTACAATTTCTTGGATGGAAAGAATGGCTTCCGGCAAATCTTTGAACAAGGTTTTCATTTCGTCTGGCGACTTGAAATAGTATTCTTGATTTGGTAATCCGTAGCGATATCCACGTCCGCGACCAATTGGTGTTGCTTGTTTTTCTCCATCTTTTACACACAATAAAATATCATGTGCATTTGCATCTTCTTGCGCAATATAATACGTATTGTTTGTTGCTATGAGTTTAATTTCATGCTTTTTAGCCAATTTAACCAACACATCATTCACTCGATTTTCATCTTCTTGATCGTGACGCATAATTTCTACATACAAGTCGTCTTGAAAGGTTTCTTTCCACCAAAGCAATGCATCTTCGGCTTGTGTTTCTCCAATATTTAATACTTTATTAGGGACTTCTCCATAGAGGTTTCCTGTAAGCACTATAATATCTTCTTTGTACTGTTCTATGACTTTTTTGTCGATTCGCGGCACATAGTAAAATCCTTTTGTGTATCCTATGGAAGACATTTTTGCCAAATTGTGATAGCCATTTTTATTTTTGGCAATGAGTACAATTTGATATCCATTGTCTTTTCTTGTTTTGTCTAAATGATCTTCACACACGAAAAATTCGCAACCTACAATTGGTTTTAGAATTTGAGCGTCTGTCGTTTCACCTTTCTCTTCTGCTTCCGCGATTTTTGCTTTGACACCTTTGTTATAATTACTCACTTCTTTTACAAAGTGAAATGCGCCCATCATGTTTGCATGATCTGTCATAGATACTGCTTGCATGTTGTATTTACCTGCGGCTTTTACCAAATCGCCAATACTTGATGTGGACTGTAATACGGAAAATTGTGAATGATTGTGTAAGTGTGAAAACGGCGCTTCTCTTAAGGCTTCAAGATTTGCTGCAATTTCTTGTTGCGAGATTCCTTCGCCTTCTTGTGTTTTGGCTAAACGCTTCCGTATTTTTTCAGAAGCCGCTTTTAGATTGATATGTTTCAATCCGATCATTTTGATCGGTTGCGGATTGTTTTCCGAGAAACGTTCAAAATAATCTGGCAATACATCAAGTTGCTCCGTAGTGTATTCTTTTCTTCGGATGAGTTCTAAGAAACACCGCGTTGTTGCCTCCACATCGGCAGTTGCGTTGTGCGCTTCACCAAAACCTACTCCAAAAAGATATTGATGCAATTCGGTTAATGTTGGAAGTTTAAATTTTCCAAAACGTCCACCTGGCAATTGACATAAACTTGCAGTGGCTTCCGTACACGTATCTAATACTGGAAGTTCTTGTAGTTTGTTAGCAACATTTCCACGATAAAATTCAGAACCCATAATGTTGACGTCGAAACCAACATTTTGTCCAACAATAAATTTTGTTTTTGAAAGTGCTATATTGAATTTCTCCAACACTTCTTGCAACGAAATTCCTTGTTCAGCAGCCAATTCGGTAGATATTCCGTGAATTTTTTCGGCATCATACGGAATATTAAAACCTTCAGGTTGTACTAAATAATCTTGATGTTCGATTAGATTTCCAAGTTCATCATGCAGTTGCCAAGCAATTTGTATACATCTTGGCCAGTTATCTGTATCAGAAATTGGCGCGTCCCATCTTTTTGGTAATCCCGTTGTTTCGGTATCAAATATTAAGTACATATAGCGTGGTTGTATCGGAGAATTTTGAACAGCTAAAATTACGTATTTTTTTCCTGTTTTTTACTATGGAGTTATTAACACCGTATTAGTGGTTGAGTACGTTCGACTGCGCTCAGTATAAACTAAATTAATAGGTATTAACTAGCATTTTTTAAAACAGTACACATAAAGTTATTAACTATTTTGCGGTAAAAAAGCGACTAGCGAAGATACGACTGCATTTTTTCGTGCGGAAATACCAAAAAAAAGACTTTTTAAGTAGTTGTGTTTCAGAAATAATAGTATTTTTGCAGCCTTATTAATAATCGAGGTCGAGAACCTCACAAATTAATTTTTATGTCTGTTAAAATTAGATTACAAAGACACGGTAAAAAAGGAAAACCTTTTTACTGGATCGTAGCAGCTGATGCACGAGCAAAAAGAGATGGTAAATACTTAGAGAAATTAGGTATCTACAATCCAAACACAAACCCTGCAACTATTGAATTGAACCTTGATGGTGCAGTTGAGTGGTTACAAAACGGTGCACAACCAACTGATACTGCACGTGCAATCCTTTCTTACAAAGGTGCAATGTACAAGAATCACTTACTTGGTGGTGTTCGTAAAGGAGCTTTAACTGAAGAACAAGTAGAAGAGAAATTTACTGCTTGGATTGAAAACAAAGAAGGATCGGTACAAGGTAAAGTTGACAGTTTAGCGAAAGCTGAGGCTGATGCAAAAGCGAAAGCTTTTGAAGCTGAAAAAGCTGTAAACGAAGCTCGTATTGCTGCAAATGCTCCTGTTGTAGAAGATGCTGCTGAAGATGCTGGAGAAACTCCTGCAGGTGAAGAAGAATAAATTATAGATTATACATATAATTTTTAGCCTAGTAAATACTAAATTTGCTAGGCTTTTTTTATACTATTGATATGCGAATTGAAGATTGTTTTTATTTAGGGAAAATTGTAAAGAAGTATAGTTTTAAAGGCGAATTACTTGCGAAATTAGACACTGATCAACCCGATTTGTACGATGATTTGGATGCCGTTTTTATAAAACTTGGACGTGAGTTTTTACCGTTTTTTATTGAAAAATCATCATTGCACAAGTCAGATTTGTTACGCTTGAAGTTTGAAGATATTGAAACCGAAGAAGATGCCGATCAATTATTAAAATGTGAATTGTATTTGCCTTTGGAGTTTTTACCAAAACTAGAAGGCAATAAGTTTTACTACCACGAAATTATTGGTTTCACTATTGAAGATGCTTCATTTGGAAAGGTTGGAACAATTGTCAGTGTGAACGATTCAACAGCGCAACCGTTGTTTGAAGTGGAACGCGGACCAATTGAAATTTTGATTCCGATGAATGATGATATTATTACAAAAATAGATCGTGAGAATAAAACCATTCATATTGAAGCACCAGAAGGTTTGATTGATTTGTATTTGGAATAAAAAACGATACCGTTATGATAAAAATGGCAGAAGTCGATTTGAAAACAAAGTACGGAACGTTTCATGAAGTCCTTTTTTATGATGGACAAAAAGAAGCAATTGCTTTTTATATGGGTGATATTTCCGAGCAAGAAAATGTGCTTTGTCGAGTACATTCATCCTGCATTCATGCACATATTTTTAATAGTGTTGAATGTGAATGCAGAGAGGAAATGGCAATTGCACAACAATTGATTCAGAAAGAAGATTGCGGAATTATTATATGGTTAGAACAAGAAGGAAAAGGAAACGGACATCATGCATTATTGAAGAGTATTCCTTTTAAACGAGAAGGCATGCCACAAGCAGCTGCGTATGAAGCCGCAGGTTTTAAAAAAGATGCGCGTGATTTTTCGGCAGCAGCCAAAATTTTAAGAGCTTTAGATGTTACATCGATTACGATGTTGACAAATAATCAGAAGAAAGTTGATACACTTACACAACACGGAATTAAAATTTCGGGGACTAAATCACTTGAATTATAGCTATGAGTAAACCTTTTCAATTTAAAGAATTTACTATTCAGCAAGATAAAACTGCGATGAAAGTCGGAACTGATGGCGTTCTGTTAGGCGCTTGGGCTTCTATAGAAAGCAATCCGTTTGCTATTTTAGATATTGGCGCCGGAACTGGTTTAATTGCTTTACAATTGGCACAACGCTGTCACGCAGAAGTGATTGATGCTATTGAAATTGACGACGATGCCTACGAGCAAGCAGTTGATAATTTTGAAAATTCTCCCTGGAGCGATCGATTGTTTTGTTACCACGCAGGTTTGGACGAGTTTGTCGATGAGATTGAAGATAAGTATGATCTAATCATTTCAAATCCGCCATTTTACACGGAAAACTACAAAACTGAGAATACACAACGAGATACGGCACGTTTTACAGACGCATTGCCTTTTGAAGAATTACTTGCTGGCGTTGCATATTTGTTGGAACCTACAGGAACGTTTCACACTATTATTCCGTATAAAGAATATGATCATTTTGTGAATCTGGCGAAAGCCAACAATTTATTTCCACGTAAAACATGTCACGTAAAAGGAAATCCTGAAGCCGATTTTAAACGCAGTTTGATTTCTTTTTCGTTTGAAAAAACGGAAACCACTGTGGAAGAATTAATTATTGAAACCGCAAGACATCAATATACGGAAGCATATATTTTGCTCACAAAATCCTTTTATTTAAAATTATAACAATTAGTCTTTGTTTTGTGACATTTCATTAATTACTTTTGTGATCGCGATTTGCGAATATTCCGTAAATTTGAGTATTAAAAAATGCTATAAACACACGATTGATGAAACCAGACTTATTCCAAGCTCCTGATTACTACAACTTAGATGAGCTTTTATCCGAAGAACATAAATTAGTAAGAGACGCTGCCCGCGATTGGGTAAAAAGAGACGTTTCTCCTATTATAGAAGACTACGCACAACGTGCTGAGTTTCCAAAGCAAATCATTAAAGGATTGGCAGATATAGGTGCATTTGGACCGTATATTCCAGCTGAATATGGTGGTGCAGGTTTGGATCAAATTAGTTACGGATTAATCATGCAAGAGATTGAACGTGGAGATTCTGGAGTTCGTTCTACAGCTTCTGTACAATCATCTTTGGTCATGTATCCTATTTGGAAATATGGAAACGAGGAACAACGTCAAAAATATTTACCGAAACTAGCTTCTGGTGAATGGATGGGATCTTTTGGTCTTACAGAACCAGATCATGGAAGTAATCCTGGAGGAATGACAACTAATTTTAAAGATATGGGCGATCATTATCTTTTAAATGGTGCAAAAATGTGGATTTCTAATTCTCCATTTTGTCAAATAGCAGTTGTTTGGGCAAAGAATGAAGAAGGAAGAATTCACGGATTAATCGTAGAGCGTGGTATGGAAGGTTTTTCTACACCAGAAACACATAATAAATGGTCATTAAGAGCTTCTGCAACAGGAGAGTTGATTTTTGACAATGTAAAAGTTCCTAAAGAAAACTTATTACCAAACAAATCTGGACTTGGAGCACCACTTGGCTGCTTAGATTCAGCTCGTTTTGGAATAGCTTGGGGAGCAATTGGAGCTGCAATGGATTGTTACGATACCGCTTTACGTTACAGTAAAGAACGTATTCAATTTGGAAAACCTATTGGTCAATTTCAATTACAGCAAAAGAAATTAGCTGAAATGATAACTGAAATCACAAAAGCACAATTATTAGCTTGGCGTTTAGGAGTTATGCGTGAAAATGGCACGGCTACTTCTGCTCAAATTTCCATGGCAAAACGTAACAATGTAGATATGGCATTGAAAATTGCACGTGAAGCGCGTCAAATGTTAGGCGGAATGGGAATTAGTGGTGAATACTCAATTATGCGACACATGATGAATTTAGAAAGTGTTATTACGTATGAAGGAACACACGATATTCACTTGTTAATTACAGGATTGGATGTTACTGGACTAAATGGTTTCAAATAAAAAATAAAGACTTTTTACGAAGCTTTTTTCAATAAATCAAAACATGGGCAACGTTTACAGCGTTTGCCCTTTCCTTTTTTATACTTTTTACAACATTTACTTTTATAGTTCTCTGCAATCTTAATATTTTTCTTCTTAGATTTTGCTGAAACTTCTTCTATCGCAATTAAAAAAGACATAATAATTCATTTATACATTAGAGTACAAATGTAGTTATTTTAATTTATTCTAAATAAAAAAACTGAGCTTTTAACCCAAAAAGTATGATGGTATTTATAAATTCACGCACTGTTTTATTGGAGTATTTGGAAGAAAGAAAAGTTTGGGAAATCCCTTTTTAGGTTTATGGAAGTTATTTTTAACTACTAAATGAGACCCCCTAATTTCTCAATTTAATATATAACTAACTTTTATATTTCTCTAAGTTTCCTCAGCAACACTAAAAAAAAAAGGGAGTAATCACAAGAATGATCTCCCTTTTATCTAATAGAATAATACTATTATAATGAGATTCCCCTAAACCTCAATATGTTTTGAACAAAAATAAACTATATCTTAAAAGAGTGCTAAGATAAAACATTACTTCTGTTACGGTTTTACCGTAATTATAGTAGGCTTGTGAATT
>NZ_JBGCDL010000143.1:0-2571 GCF_045105435.1 Kordia sp.
ATTGGCGCGTTTTGTACACCACTTGGAAATTGTTGCAGCATTTGAAAATACATACCTTTTAAACGATATGCATGCCGTAAATTTATAATTGGATACGGTGGGTCAAAAGAAGTCATCCATTGCAATTCGTCCCAAATATTCTGCATGGCAGTTTTACAAATAGCAGTTCCTTTTTCAATATTTCCTGCACGCACATATAATTTTCCAATGGCATACGAATACTGTTTGTAGGGAACTGTTTTATTTGGGAAAAGGGTAGTGCATTTGTCTAAAACGGCAATGGTTTTTTGTGCGTTTCCTTCTTCTAACAAAGCTTGTGCTAAATAATAATAATTCTGGCGTAAAATATCGCTTGCATACGTTACGTTTTCATTGCGAATAAACTTAGAATCATCCTGAAAACCATCAAATTTTACAGTATTCATAATGTACGGATACATCATTTCGGTATCGACAATCTTTGGATTTAATTTTGGATTTTTACGTTGAATTGGCGCTAAAATATTCACCATGCCATGTTGAATTAAATACGGATCTAAGTTTATATGATGGTTCTTTTTACCGTTAAAAGCAAAGCAAATTGTACGTTCGTTAATGTTATTTTGCAACAAATTAAGCAATACAATTTCATTTAAACCATAAAACTTTTTAGCATGTTGCCAGGTAATAGCGGAAGTGTACGAAGCGTTTAATTTTTTCGGATCTACTATTTTTTTAATGCGTGTTGTATCAATAGGAAGTGAAAATGTAGTGGACGGAATATAATGTCGCATACGTCCATTCCAATTAATTCGCGTATCATCTTTCTTTAAAAATTCAAACAAAATTGGCAATACTGCGGCATCTTTTGTTTCTTCCTGCAAAGGAATTAATTTTTCAGCACCATTTACATAAAAATCAGGATCAAGATTGAGTTTAATCGGTTTAGAATTGTATGTAGCTTTCTTTAAATTATCGATGTGCGCATCAATATTCAATTGGCTAAAATTGATAACTCGAACGTCCGTGCGATAGCCTTCTACTTGTTGTAAATACCAAAGCGGAAACGTCATATTATCGCCTTCAGTAATTAAAATAGCTTGCTCTGGACAAGCGTCTAAATAGGCTTTTCCAAAATTATATGAAAAATAATCATGTCCACGTTGGTGATTGTCCCAACCTTTCGCGAATAATTGAAATGGCGCTGCTAAAAATACAATTCCGGCAACGATACTGATGCGTGTTTTTGGCGTTTTTATGGCGGTTAACACTTGCGTGAGAAAGACTACTGAAAGACCAATCCATAAAGCAAAAATTACGAATGAACCAATAAAAATATAATCGCGCTCACGAATCAAAATACTAGAGGGAACTGGATTGACATAAATGGTAATGCCGATTCCGAACGTGAGAAACAACAATAATGTCATCCATAAGTATTGTTTGTGTTTTCGTAAAGCGATGATTCCTAAAATTCCTAAGATAAAAGGTAGAAAGTAGTAGGCGTCATTTCCTTTATGATTTTTATACGATTCGGGCATTACAGAAATATCTCCAACACGACTTTTGTCAAATGCATTGAAGCCGCTGATCCAATTTCCATCTTTAATATACCCTAAACCGTGATGATCGTTTTGTCTTCCAATAAAATTCCAAAATAAATAACGCGCATTCATCCAAATTGCTTGGTAATTTATGAAGAAGCTTATGTTTTCTGCAAAAGTTGGTTTGTTGATTGTAACCATTTCGCCACGCACTGGATAGTTGATAGGTTCTCCAAAAATTGGTGTCCAAGCTTTGTATTTTTCGGTATCACCTTTATCAAACATCCGCGGAAAAAACGTGGTAAATTCGGATGCATAGTTTACTTCTTTAAACTTGCCATCGTGTACCATTTCGTATTTTTCAGAATTGGTATTATAGCTGTATTCAGGTTTTACATCAACAAAAGCAACATCTTTGTCTAAAGGCGCATTGTAAACAGGTCCTTTAAGTAAAGGAATGGCACCAATACCAAATTGTTCTGCACGTACATATTGCAGTGTTTTATTACTGTTTTTTACACTGTTAGCAATTAATAAATTTACATCCGATCGTTGCATTGGCATAAAAAAGGAACTCATCCCTACAAGGAAAAAAACCACACCCAACGTAATATGATGCAGTTGTGTTTTGTGTTTTCTTTTAGATAGAATTAATATGACACTAATACTTATAGCAATAAGTGTTAATAATACAATAACTCCCGAGTTTAGAGGCATTTTATATGAATTTACGAGCCACATATCAAGTGTGTTTGCAAGTTCTATAAGTCCTTGAACAATAAAGTTATAGATAAGAATAAAAGTGATACCACCTGCTAAAATTGCTAAGCAGAAGTTCTTAAAAGAAAGTCCAAACTTTTTATGTGTTATTACAACTGAAAAAGGAATAACAATGGCAATTGTGATCAAATGCACACTTGTAGAAATTCCTAAAAGGAGTGCAATTAAAAAAGCATATCTAATTTCTTTTTTACGATTTGTTGTTTGTTCCCAAAGTAGCATTGCATAAATCATTCCTGTCATAAGTGCAAAAGACAAGGTGTATACT
>NZ_JBGCDL010000144.1:0-6486 GCF_045105435.1 Kordia sp.
TTAACAAAACGCAAGAAAATCTGTAACGGCAAATATTACGTCCTCTCTTGCGTTTTTTCAACAATTATATATACGAAACAAAATTTTAGATCGCTGCATAAAGTGGTTTTATAAAGAACTAATTATTCTTCATATCACTTAGTATAAAAGTAAGATAATACTACAAAACTGCAAAGCGTAGTATTTCGGAAACTACAAAACAGGTAGAAGTACGTGTTTTTATTAGCTTCATAAAAACAGTAGAAAACCCATAATTAACGCAGGTTACAGCGATAAACTTTAAAAAACCAATATTAAATTATTGTAACCAATTAGAAAAAATTAAAAAATTGGTTGGGCGCATGCAATTAGGTATTATCTTTGTATCAATTAAAATAATTATTAAAATTTATTACAATGAGTAGAGGAACAGTAAAATTCTTCAATGACGCCAAAGGATTTGGTTTTATTACAGAAGAAGGTTCAAACAAAGAACATTTTGTGCACATTTCAGGATTAATCGATGAAGTTCGCGAAGGTGACGAAGTAGAATTCGAATTAACAGAAGGACGCAAAGGTTTAAACGCAGTTGACGTGAAAGTGATTTAATATTATATATATTATTCCTTAATGAAGTAAAAAGTCTATCAATTGGTAGACTTTTTTTTATGCCCATTTTTAAACCAACTACTTTCCGCTTTTTGAGTATCTTTGCCGTATGGCATTAACAAATAACGACATTTTTAAGAAACTTCGTGTGGCTTTGAAGCTCCGCGATGACGATATTGTAAAAATATTAGAATTGGTAGATTTCAGAATCACCAAAAGTGAATTGGGTGCGTTTTTCCGAAACGAAGATCATCCGAAATATAAGAATTGTGGCGATCAAATATTGCGTAATTTCTTGAATGGTTTGGTGATTCACTTGCGCGGTCCGATGCCGAAAAAAGAAAATAAACCAAAATCTACGCCAGTAACTTCGAAACGAAAAGACCGAAAGTAAAAGATCTTTAAAAGCCTTCAATTCATCACTTATGAAAATACTCATCATTGGCGGAAACGGAACGATCGGTAAAAAACTTACGGGATATTTCAAGCAAAACCACGAAGTACTTGTTGCCGGACGCACAACTGGCGATGTTACTGTTGATATCAGCAATAGCGAAAGTATCCAAGCTATGTTTGAAAAAGTAGGGATAATAGACGCCGTTATTTGTGCCGCAGGAGAAGCCAAATGGAAACCGTTTCAAGAACTTACCGAAGAAGAATATTATATTGGCTTTAAAAGTAAGCTGATGGGACAAGTGAATTTGGTGCGTATTGGGCAAAACTACCTAACCAAAGGCGGATCAATTACTTTAACTACTGGAATTTTGGCCGACGAACCTGTACCAATGACCACAAGTGCTGCTATGGTAAATGGCGCCATTCATAGTTTTGTAAAAGCTGTAATTTTAGAACTCGATGGGAAAATTCGTGTGAATGTAGTTTCTGCCGGAATGGTTGAAGATGCCGCAGAAAAATACGATGCTTATTTCCCTGGTCACAATGCAATTCCGATGCAAAAAGTCATCAATGGTTATCGTAAAAGTGTGGACGGAAGACAAACTGGCGAAATCATTCGAATTTATAATTAATAGAAATTATAAAATCTTCTTTTATATTTAAACGAAACCTATACTTTTGTTTCAAATTATAAAATACGTACATGAGCATCGAAAGAAATATCCAAAAACGTAGTGGAAACGCATGTGAATTGTGTAGTGCGACTGAAAAATTAGCGATTTATCACGTGCCACCAAATCACGATCATAAATTAGAAAAATCTATTTATGCCTGTGAAACCTGTATTTCTCAAATTGAAGATGCGGATACAATGAATCCAAATCATTGGCGTTGTTTGAATGATAGTATGTGGAGCGAAGTAAAAGCCGTTCAAATTGTTGCTTGGCGCATGTTGCATCGACTTAAAAAAGAAGGCTGGCCACAAGACTTGTTGGATATGATGTATTTAGATGAAGATGATCTTAATTGGGCAGCAGCCACAGGAGAAGCAGAAGATAAAGAAAATGCCATCAAACATTTAGATGTAAATGGTGTACAATTGCAAGCTGGCGATAGTGTGGTTTTAATTAAAGATTTGAATGTAAAAGGTGCTGGATTTGTTGCTAAACGCGGATCGGCAGTGAGAAACATTACACTAACGCATGACAATGCCGAACATATAGAAGGTCGCTTAAACGGGCAACACATTGTAATTATTACAAAATATGTGAAGAAGACGTAATTTTTCTTTCTCCTTTGGAAAAATTTTACCGCTTCATAAATAACAAAAGTGAATGCGTATTCGTTATTATTTTGTAATTTGTTAGTTCATTAACTCTTAAACCATTCATTATGTTAGAAAAATTAGAAGAATTCCAAATTACCAACACTTCTCAAATCACAGGAGGATTAGAATCAGAAATATCTATTATGGAATATTGATCTGGAAATAAAAAAGGCTCGCCAATTTCTTGACGAACCTTTTTTCCATTAACTAACCAATCCTAAATAATATTATGATATTTCGATCAAACGTTTTGGTTTTACTTTATCTTCTTCGCGTTTTGGTAAAGAAACATGTAAAATTCCGTTTGTATATGTTGCGTTAATTTCTTCTTTGTTTACCGTTTGTGGTAATTTAAAAGAACGTGTAAACGCTGAAAAGCTAAATTCTTTGCGCGAATAGTTCTCTTCTTTTGTAGCTTCTTCTTTCTTGTCTTCTGTGCTAATTGTCAATACATTATGATCCAATGAAAGCTTAAAATCTTCTTTTACTTTTCCTGGTGCAGCTACTTCCAATACAAAATTATCTGTAGTTTCTTTAATATTTGTTGCTGGAATATTTCCTTTTGTCGCTGTCGCTGGATTTGTCATTCCACCAAACCAATCTGTTTGAAATAATTCGTCAAAAATTGAAGGGAAATCTGCGTTTTTTCTTTTTACTATGTTCATCTTATTTGTTTTTAAAAGTTTAATTTTTGTTTTGTTCAGTTTGTTATTCAAATACGAGTTGTATATGACAAAAAGGATTCCAAGTGCGAAAATGCGTCATTTTGACAGTTTTATACATTCAAATAATGACAAAATGACATTTTTACTGTAAATTGATGTGACAGCGTGGCGGAAATAGTGAATAGCAATGAACTTCCCCATCAATAAAAAATTTGGTGTTACTCAAAATATGCGTAGGTTCGTAAAAATTACAACGAATCCAAACTTCAATGATACGCATTGCTATTTTCTCAGATATTCATGGCAAGCTTTTACTTCCATTTAAGCTGGTAGCTGAGTATCAAAAACAATTTAATATAGAAATTGATCTAATTATTCAGTGTGGAGATATTGGTGCCTATCCAAACTTAGACAATCTTGATAAGGCAACAATTAGACATGCGAAAAACGATCGTGATGAATTGGGTTTTTATGATGATTTTAGTCAGTATCATAAAGAGATTGATACATTTTTAAAGCAACTAAATATTAAAATGGTTTGTGTACGAGGAAATCATGAAGATCATGACTTTTTAGATGATTTAGAAAAAAAACACGCACAAGGTTCCATGTTTCCAATTGACATATACAACTATGTTTGGGTTTGTAAATCGGGAGAAATTCAACGTTTCCATAAAGATACTGATCAACTATCTTATGTTGGCTTGGGAAGAATTGGAGATCGTAAAAACAGGCAAGAAAAAAGATTTATACAACAATACGAATACGATCAAATCAAAAAGTTATTCAAATCAAAAGACTTGTTTGATCTATTAATTACGCATGATTCAGATAATACGGGAGAAGCTGGTTATGGTTCTAAGGAAATTAGATCCGTTTTAGATAATATTCCGTTTCGCTATCATTTTTTCGGTCACACCGGAAAGTCATATAGCAAAGCATTAGATCAAAATGGAATTACAGAATCGATCAAAGTAAAAGAGTTAGAGTTTACAGCTTCTGGAATTTTACCTGAAAATTGCATGCTAATTCTCGAAAAGGAAAACAATGTGATTACAATACATAGTGTTTCAACATCGTTTACAAATCAATTCACTAAATACGACTGGAAATTAAAATAACGTATAGTTTACACATAAAAAGACCTTTCTCACAAGCGAGAAAGGTCTTTTCTATATAAATTGAATACTAGTTTATAACTAAAAGTTTATGCTAAAACTGCTTGCACTTTATCAGCAGCTTCTTGGAATTCTACTGCAGATTGTACATCCAATCCAGAGTTATCAATTAATTCCTTAGCAATATCTGCGTTTGTTCCTTGTAAACGAACAATGATTGGCACTTGAATTGCATCTCCCATGCTTTTGTATGCATCAACAACACCTTGTGCAACACGATCGCAACGAACAATTCCACCAAAAATATTGATTAAAATTGCTTTTACATTGTCATCTTTTAAGATAATTCTGAATGCTTCTTCTACACGTTTTGCATCTGCAGTTCCACCAACATCTAAAAAGTTAGCAGGTTCTCCACCAGCCATCTTAATTAAATCCATTGTTGCCATTGCCAATCCAGCTCCGTTTACCATACAACCCACGTTTCCGTCAAGATCAACATAGTTTAAACCAACTTCTTTCGCTTCAACTTCAATTGGATTTTCCTCACGTAAATCGCGCATAGCAGCGTAATCTTTGTGACGGAATAATGCATTTTCGTCTAACGTTACTTTTGCATCAACTGCCATAATTTTGTTATCTGAAGTTTTCAATACAGGATTGATTTCAAATAATGATGCATCGGCTGATACGTATGCTTTGTATAATGAAGAAACGAATTTTGTCATTTCTTTAAATGCCAATCCACTTAATCCTAAGTTGAAAGCCACTCTTCTTGCTTGAAATCCTAATAATCCTTGTGCAGGATCAACTTCTTCTGTAAATATTAAATGTGGCGTTTCTTCAGCAACCGTTTCAATATCCATTCCACCTTCAGTAGAATACATAATCATGTTACGTCCGGTAGCTCTATTTAACAATACAGACATATAAAATTCGCTTGTTTCACTCTCACCAGGATAGTATACATCTTCTGTAATTAAAACTTGATGTACACGCTTTCCTTCCGCAGAAGTTTGAGGTGTTACCAAATCCATTCCGATGATTTGTCCTGCGATATCTTCTACTTCTTGAAGATTCTTTGCAAGTTTCACTCCGCCGCCTTTTCCACGTCCACCAGCATGAACCTGTGCTTTAATCACATGCCATCCTGTTCCCGTTTCTTCTGTCAATTGCTTTGCAGCTTCAACAGCTTCTGCAGGTGTAGCAGCTACTTTTCCTCTTTGAATGCGTACGCCAAAACTTGCTAATATTTCTTTTCCTTGGTATTCGTGTAAGTTCATTTTACGAAATTTTTTATAGAGCACAAATGTAAAAAATCGAACGCATTAAACCCAATTAATTTTGGGTTTTGATGGATTTAAAAAATAAAAGCGGACAGAAGTCCGCTTAGATCATCAACTAGTTGTAAAACTACAAAATGATTGGAACGTTTCACAAACTCTTTCTGGACCGTCGGTAAACCATTCATGTTCTTTGTCTGGTGAGCCAGCTTGATTAGAAGGAGTACCTGGTAAGGCACCTCCAAAAAGCGAAATTGAAACTTTGTTAAGCTTCAGAGATTTTAGACTCTTTTTTTTCATAATATAAAGTTTTATGGTTAATAGCTTATAGTTGTAAATAAATCATAATATTACCCAAAAAAATAAAAATATTATGCAGCCATTTTCTTTAGCACAAAAAAATCAGCTAGACAACTAAGAGATTCAATAACGTTTTATTGTTTTCTTTGCTGGTTTAATACGTTTTTTTATAGAAAATTAAGGCACGTCATTACCTGTTGGAATTGGACAGGTAAATATTGAACAATCAATTGTACAATCAATTGTGCACAAATCTGTTGGTTTCGGCGGACATGTTATAGAGCCACCAGGGCAATTAAAAGGTAAACATGTAATACAAGTACACGTACTCATGGTAATTTGATCTGTTCCATTATCTTGAGCGCCGCCACTTTGTTCTTGTAATTGACTAATTTTTCGTTTGTTTAATGCTAAAGATGTTAGATTCTTTTTTTTCATGACAGTATCGTTTTGGTTATACTTAAAGTTAAGTGTGCTAAAAATCAAAACGTTACGGTTTTTCCATAAAAAAAGAGCCAATCTGCAGATTGACTCTTTCAAGTGTATGTTTGTTATGTATTAAGGCTTATAACAAACATTATTTCTCACAGTGATCTGAGTAATTTACACATGACATCATACAAGATTCTACTTTGCTTTTATCAACTGTAACTGAACTAGCAGCTCTAGCGCCTCCAAGAATAGTATTCTGTAATTTAGAAATCGATTTTTTGTTTAATTTTAAGTTTTGAGAAATTCTATTCTTCATGATTTTTAAATTTTATGTTCATGTAAAACTCAGCATAAAAACCTTTAAAAACAATACTTTA
>NZ_JBGCDL010000145.1:0-3551 GCF_045105435.1 Kordia sp.
ATTTCTTCTTTAGGTTTTTCCCATAAACCTAACATTGCTTTTTTGTCTTCTCCAATCCAGAAAAAGGCAATGCGTCTTTCCTTGTCAAAACGACATTGTTTTAATTCCATCTTATTCGCATAAAAATCTATGGAACGTTCAAGATTTTCAACAAATAAATGTGTTTCGTAGAGTCCTTTTATCATTTGTATTTGGTTATAGCTGGTAGCATATATAATAAGAATTCCTGTTGTCTCTGATATAATTAAATCTATTTATTGAAAATCTAATATTGTTTAAAATTACAATAATCTTATCCAAAGTCAACTTTTATATTTTTTCATCAACGCAATCAAACCAAAAACAGGTCCTAAAGCTAATAGCAATAAAATAGTTGGTGAGTTGGTATACGTTCTTAACGAATCAATGAGTAGAATGCTGATAATGGTGATAAAAAAACCAATACAATTTACAATGGTGAGTGCGGTGCCTTTTAACTCTACAGGTGCATTTTTAGCGACCAAAGTTGAAAACAGTGGCGAATCGGCAATGACAACCATTCCCCAAAATAATAAAAATCCAATAAATACTACGGGCGAATTAAGATAGAATACAATTGGCGAAATAAGGCAGCACACACAAGATGAAACTAAAGCTATAAACGCCACTTTTTTTACACCAACTTTTTGTGCAATAAATCCGCCTGCAACACAGGCAATCCCGCCAATTCCGATAATGATAAATGATAGTAACGGAATATTGAATGTTACCGTTGGATGCGCTTCTATATACATTTTTAGTAGGATCGGAACAAATGCCCAAAATACATATAATTCCCACATGTGTCCAAAATAACCGAAGGCAGCAGTCCTAAATTGTTGTTTTTTGAAGATTTTTGGAATCGCCCACAGATTAATTTGCAAACTAGGTTTCCGAAAAGGACCATTTGGAACAAGACAAAGCATCAATACGCCACCAAATACTGCTAAAGAAGACGTTGTTATGAGTACAAATTCCCAAGGTAAATCGCCTTTGAGTTCTTTCAATAAGTGTGGGAAAGCTGTTCCAATCACCAAGGCTCCAACTAAGAATCCGAGCGATTTTCCAAGTCCTTTCTCGTAATAATCAGCAGCAATTTTCATTCCAACTGGGTAAATTCCCGCAAGGAAAAAACCTGTAAAAAAACGAAAGATTAAAATGCTTGTATAGCTATTTCCTTTCCATATAAGTGCAACATTAAATAGTGCTCCAAGTATAGCGCAACCGAAAAATACTTTGGAAGGTGCATACCGATCTGCAATGGATAAGATTGCAAAAATGAGCGTTCCAGAGATGAATCCGAATTGAAGTATGGAAGTGATATGACCTAAAGCACTTTCTTCCAATAAAAAATATGTTTTTAAATCGGTCATCACTCCATTTCCCGCAAACCATAAAGACGTGCAAAAGAATTGCGATAGTACAATGATAGGAAGTATGTGTTTTGGAGGTTTCATTCGTTGGTTTTTGTCGCTTTGCTCCGTTATCAGTTTTAGCTTGTTAATCGTATCATTTCATCAACAAAATTGCTTTTTCTACACTTTCAGTTGGTAATTTACAGGCTCTATTTACACAAACATAAATAAAGGTTTTGTCTTCATAAAAACGATTTTCAAGCAATGGCAAGTTACTTTCTGTAGTGCTTCCGCAAAGAATAATATTGGGCAAGTAATTTTGGTGTAATTCTTTAGCTTTCGCGATCGCATTCTCACCATTAATAACCACTTCATAATACGGATTGGACAGATTCAAATACAATTCCAGCCAATGCGAATATACATACGGATACTTGATTGCATCTGGTAAAACGCGTTGCAACATTTTTTTACTTTTCGAGATATAATCGTCATTTCCAAAATAATGTCCGAGTTTAAATAAGTTGTGACTCATTACCGAATTTGCGGAAGGCATCACACCATCTTCCACATCAAATTCTTTAAACGCAAGTCCTTTAGCAGTGGTTTCCGAAAATGTAAAAAGTTCTTTTTCAGGATCGTAAAAATGATCAATTGTATACTTTGTCAATGATTTTGCATGGTTCAACCATTGTTCGTCAAAGGTAATTTGATACACCGCTAAAAACGCATCAATCACATACGCGTAATCTTCTAAGTAACCCGAAATTTCTTTGTTTTCAAGACTTCGCGCTATTTTCCAATTGTCTGAAATTAAATTTTCTTTGATAGAAATCGCTGTTTTAATTGCTTGTGTTTTCAATTTTTCATCACCGAAAACTTTGTATGCATCCACATACGCTTTTAGCATGAGTGCGTTCCAAGAAGTGATGATTTTTGTGTCCGTTTCTGGCGCTTCTCTACGATTTCGTTCTTGTAAAAGAATGGTTTTCCACTGCTTGATTTTTTCTTGTGTTTCAGCAAGTGTTAAATTGTTTCTTTTTGCGAAAGCGGTATCATCATACATTTTTATCAGTACATGCTTTTTATCTTCCGTGCGCGGAATTATGTTGATTCCGAAGTAATCTGAAAAAAGTGCAAAATCATCTTTGAGAAGTGCTTGCAATTTTTCTTTTTCCCAGACATAAAAAGCGCCTTCTTCCATTTTATTTTCCTCGTTTAAACTGTCTGCATTCAGCGAAGAATAACACAAATTGTTGTTTTGAAGAAACTTCTTTTCAACAAAATTTAAGGTTTGATACACGGCATTTTTATAAGTTTCATTTTGTTGTGTTTGATAGGCATACGAGAACAACGAAATCAGTTGTGCGTTGTCGTATAACATCTTTTCAAAATGTGGTATATTCCATAATTCATCTGTGGTATACCGTGCAAAACCACCTTCCAAATGATCAAATAATCCACGGGTAGCAATGCTTCGGAGCGTTCTGTTTACATGACGCGAAAGTTCCTCATTTTCCTGCATCGTTGTATAACGCAATAGAAAATTATAGTTGCTCGGTCGCGGAAATTTGTTCGTTTCTAGTAATCCGCCTGTGTCTGTGTCAAATTTCTTTTTCCAAGTTGCAATGATACTGTCCATAGAAATTTTAGAAAGATCAATATTTTTATCAGAAGCAAATGTTTGCAAAGTTTGCATTCGTTTGGCTTGCGCTTGGGCAAATTCGACTGTTTTTTCAGGATTTTCTTTGTGAATTTTTACGATTTGTTCCAACGAATTTATCCAATTTTCTTTGGTAAAATACGTTCCGCCCCAAACTGGTTCACCGCTTGAAAGTGTAATGCAGTTTAGTGGCCAACCTGAATTTCCTGTCATCAATTGTACTGCTTTGATGTAGGTTTTATCAATATCGGGATGTTCCTCACGATCTACTTTTACATTGATGAAATTTTCGTTCATAAATGTTGCCACAGTTTCATCTTCAAAAGTTTCCTTTTCCATGACGTGACACCAATGACAGGAAGCGTAACCGATGGAGAATAAAATGAGTTTGTTTTCTTTTTTCGCTTTCGCTAGAACGTTCTCATTCCACGGTTCCCAATTCACAGGATTGTGCGCGTGTTGTAGCAAATACGGACTTGACTCATTGGCGAGCGCGTTGGTGTATTTGTGCGTTT
>NZ_JBGCDL010000146.1:0-11080 GCF_045105435.1 Kordia sp.
GGTGCAATATTACTATTTTTTTTAATTCCGAAAAAATATAAATGCATTAAATTATTTCCTGACACAACTCTATAAGCGTACCATTGGTGGATTTTGGGTGTAAAAAAACAACCAATTTATTGTCTGCGCCCTTTTTTGGCATTTCGTTTAGCACGATAAAGCCTTCACCTTTAAGTCGTTCAACCTCAGCGTGAATGTCCGTTACATCAAAAGCAATGTGATGTACACCTTCGCCTTTTTTGGCTATAAATTTTGCAATGGGACTGTCGTCACGAGTGGCTTCTAACAATTCAATTTTACTTTCACCCAATTGAAAAAAAGAAGTTTTTACACCTTCACTGGCAACTTCTTCCATTTTGTAGTGTTCTTTGTTGAACAACTTGGCAAATAACTGGTTGGACGCGTCAATATCTTTAACGGCAATTCCAATATGTTCTATTTTATTCACGTTTTTCTAGTATAATTTCGCGCTGAAAACAGGAAAAATACGATTTCAAGCAACTTTCAGAGCATTTAAACCTTAATTATTGCCTAAAGTTATTGCAATTCAAGAGCAATGTCAACGTTTTGTGGTGTTATTATTATATTTTTGCAGATTATGAGTGATATCGAAAGTAACAGACAGAAAAAAATAGCAGGTGTTTTACAAAAAGATTTGGTAGACATTTTGCAGGGTGCAGCAAGAAGTGGTGGATTAACGAACGTTATTATTTCAGTAACGAAGGTTAATGTAACGGTAGATCTTTCTGTAGCCAAAGTATATTTAAGTATTTTTCCTCACAATAAAGGAAAAGAATTATTAGAAGGAATTCAGTCAAACGCGCCTTTAATTAAGCACGATTTGGCACAACGTGTACGCCATCAATTACGTAAAGTACCAAATTTGATATTTTTTGTAGATGATTCTTTGGAGTATATTCAAAATATTGAAAAGTCATTAAAAGGCGAAGAAAACCCAATTGAAGATCCTAATTTATTAGATAAAAGAAAGAAATCCTAGTTGAAATTTCCCTTATACATAGCCAAGCGTTATTTGCTTTCTAAAAGTTCGCAAAACGCCATTAATATTATCAACATCGTTACAAGTGTCGTTGTTGTAATTGGTGCGTTGGCTTTGTTTATTGTACTTTCTGGATTTGCAGGATTAAAAACTTTTAGCTTGTCGTTTAGTAACGATTTTGATCCAGATATTAAAATTGAAGCGGCAGTAGGGAAGTCTTTTCGCGTAAGCGCAGCACAACTCCAACAATTACAAGATATTCCCGAAATTGTATCGTTTTCAAAAGTTGTGCAAGAGCGCGTAGTATTGGGTTTAAAAAACAAACATCATATTGCAAATATTAAAGGCGTTGACCCATATTTTAAAAAGGTGAATGCAGTAGATAGTATTATGTTTGTGGGAAATTGGGTAAACCCGAATGAATACGACAGCGCCGTTGTAGGTATTGGTATTTCTAGACTTTTGGGAGTAATTGCGAATGATAATAGTGGATTGCTAGAAATTATAGTACCCAAACCTGGCACAAAAAGCATTACTAGCAGTTCTAAAAATCCATACGAAAAAATAAGAGTTTTAACCCAAGGTGTATATAGTATTAACGAAGATTTGGACGATAAATACGTTTTTACGAATCTTGAAGTGGCACAAGATTTACTGGAATTTGAAGTGAATCAAGTAACTAATATGGAATTTGATTTGCTTCCTGATAGTGATGAATTTGCTGTAAAGGAAAAGATTGCTAGCATTTTTAATAATGAAGTTATTGCTAAAAGTCGAATTGAACTCAACGACGCTTTGTACAAAATGCTTAATACCGAAAATTTAGCGATTTACTTAATTTTTACCTTAGTTTTGATTCTTGCTTTGTTTAATGTTGTGGGCGCTATTGTGATGATGATTTTAGACAAACGCAGCAATATGAAAACGCTTTTTAGTATGGGAACAACTATAAAAGAAATAAAGCGTATTTTCTTTTTTCAAGGAATTATTATTACCACTTTAGGTGGAATTTTAGGAATTACACTTGGCGTGATTGCTGTGTATTTGCAATTGCAGTTCAAAATATTTTATATAACGCCAAGCTTGCCATATCCTGTGGAATTGAAGTTTATGAATTGCATTACGGTATTTTTAACCATTACCATTTTGGGCGTTTTGGCTTCGTATATAGCGAGTAAGCGCATTACTAGAAACTTTATTGCCAATGCGTAAGGTAGATTGTTAGACTCGTTCCTGCGTAGGCAGGAATCTCTTAGATCGGCTTTGCCTCTTAGACCGCTTTGCTACTAGATTTTGGATAACTTACACACGTCATTGCAAGAAAGTATGACGAAGCAATCTGTTTGTTAGAAAGTAATTAACGAAGAACAAGAATTAAATTTAAAAACTCAAAAAGCGACAAACCTTTTTAAAATTTGTCGCTTTTGTTTCTATTGTACAAAAGGTTTATAGTATCTATTTTAACCTGTTGTGCATTTTGATAAAATTCGTCAGGAGTGAATTTTACGATTGAAAATGAGTAAAATTTGTATCGAGAATAGAGTTTTCTGCACTAAACATGTTCTCGATACGATTTTTCGTGCCTCAAAATCACTCGAACTAACGCCTCATTATACTTTTTCAATTCAAAATGCACAACGGATTATTTTAATAAATTACTACACAATTTTAGTTATGTGGTGAATTAATATTGGCTGCACTAATAGCACTCTGAAGTTGTGGAGGGCAAGGGAAACATACCCAATTTCTAAGATAAAATGTACCATCTGGTCGCATGTAATAATAATCTATTCGAGTACGATTACTGCCAATACAACCATTGCAGTAACTTCCACCGTTACCTCCTGAGCTTAATTCTGTTCCAGTACCAACTATTTCGTCCAATGCGTAGTATTCAATCGTGTCAACAGCTTCATAGTTTTGCCCTGAAACTTTAAAAAAATGAACATCATTGTATCTAACAACATCGATTGCTTCAACACTCATAAAATCTTCTTCTAAGAGATAGCTGTTTTCTTCAACATAGTCTGGTGAAATTCTGTAGAGACGGTATTCTTCCATATCACCTAAAATCTCCATAATACTCTCAGGATACTCCCCGTTTTTACTTTGAATTTCAGTTGTTTCTTCAGTTACATCAGTAGCATCATCACTACAATTATAAAAGGTAAACACAACGATTAATAGTAATAAAGTTTTTGATAATTTTTTCATGGTTTTGGTTTAAATTTTCCTACTCTATTTATAAAAAGGTTTTTCGGATACCACCTTTTGATCGATCAATCATAAGACAGTAGCAGAAATTAATTTCCATGACCCAGAAAAAAATAAGTATTTTTAAAAAGAGTTTTACAATTTGATAATGCGTTTTCTTTTTAGATAGTATAAGAAGCATAAGAAACAGAAAACACCTCCAAAAAATACCCAGTAATACGTATAAGAAACGGCTGGTAATCCATCTGAATTTCCAGTAAGTGTCAGTGAAGCCCAAAAGTATGGGAATGTGCCAGAAAGCTCATGTTGGCTTAAATATGCTAGTTTGGCTTTACGCAATGCGGATGATTTTGAATTTCCTTGTTTGAGCGCTTTAAAAAAGGATACTGATATTTCATTGGTTGCTTTTTCATTGGCATTCCATTGAGAAGCAATCACACTTTTAGCACCTGCGTGAAAAAACGCCCTAGACAAACTTTCAATTCCTTCGCCTTTTTGTAATTTTCCATCACCCGTTTTGCAAGCGTCTAAAAAAACGAGCGCGTGCGAACGATTCATAATGTAGATATCTTTTAGCGAGATTAAAGTATCATGTAACGCCAACCAAGGCACTTTTGTTTTGTTGTCTATTCCCGCATGCGTGTTGATGTGAAGAATTCCCTTTTGTTGAGACGATTTTAAAAATTCTGCTCTTGTCGCTGCTTCTCTTACTCGTGTTTCCGAAGAAAATAAAGCGGCAATTTGTTTTGTAATGTTCTCACTATTTTTTAAATCTAATAAAGTTTCCGATTTAAAATGAACAGGCGCAATTCCAAGGTATGAATAGGATTCAGCAGTATATGCGTCAAAAAGATTTTGAGAAACTGACGCTGAATTAAGGTATGAAACTTCTGCAATATTGATAAAATAGTTCTCTTTTAAAACTGGTTTTTCAGTAATGATGAGCGCTTCAAACGGAAAATTATATAGCACGCCATCTGGAATAATAGCCAATTGTTTGGTTTTTATGTGTGCTATGGCTTCTTTCCATGGAAATAAGGTTGAAAATACTTTAAACCCAGTTTTTTTGTATTGATCAACTTCTTTTTTTGTCAACGATGAATTTGTGAAAATCTGCTTTAAAAAGGAAATGTCAGTAAGTAAATTTGAATAGTTTTCTAGTGGAAAGAAACGGATTTCAGTACCATTCATCCACAAACCAAACCCTTCTTTTTCGCCAAGAATATATTCAACAGCATTTGTGTGTTTTTCTTTTAAAAAGTCTTGAAACGCTTGTAATGTAACTAGTTTTGGTTTTAAATTACTTTCGTAATAATCAGGAAAAGTATTTTTTAAGGAATCTTTAAACTTAAAATATTTTTGTTCGGCTTCTTTATATGTATTTTGAAATGATGTACTATTAGGAGTTGTTTTGAGTTTGTTTTCTGCTAAAAGTACTTCATACTTAAGACTAATTTCTTTTTCTAGTAAACTGTTTGGAATTTTATATTGGTTTTTTAATTGAATTTTTCCCAACTGCTCTAAAAGGTATAATGATTTATTTTTCTCCATAAAGTAAAAAGCTTCGTCAGGTTTGTTTAGGAGATAACAAATTTTTACGCCTTCCAAATAGCTATTTACACCTTTTTCAATCCAAAAGAGTTTGGATAGTTTTGTTCCACTATCCAATCGCATTACGGAAATTAAATCGTCAATGGCATAGATGGTTTTTAATGCTTCTTGCAAGTGATTTTTATTCCCATTTTCTTCATATAGTTTTATCCAAGCTTGCGATAAATCGATTAAAATCGTTAGTAATTCTTTCTTAAACTGAAAATCCTTTATGGTTTCTAAAAAAGAGGACGTTCCTATAATAGTGCGATCAAAGTCTAATAATGCAATTGCTTTTTGATGGTATTCAATTTCGTTTTTAACTGTACTAGCGTGATAGTATCCTAAATTATTATTGGCTGCAGAACGATTTATACTATCCGTTGTTTTTAAAACTTTTTGGAAATAGTGTATTGCTTTTTCTGATTTTCCAAGTTTAGAATATATTTCTCCAATGTTTATGTGAATAGAATTCAACTCTTCTTCCAAAGTTTCACTTGTTACGGTTTCTAATGCTTTTTGAAAGTAAGTTAATGACTGTTCACGATTTTTATATCCTCTATAAATAAGTGCCATTGTATTGTATAATATTAGCTCATCTTCAGGATAAAACGATTCTTTTCTCTTTTCTAATTCTTGTTTATGATATTCAATCGTCGCAAGAAATGTAGTATCATTAGGACTCATTTCTGAGTATGTTATTAATTTTTCAAAATGTGCATCAAAAACTCTATCTTCATTTTTATGAATTGGATACGAATTGAGTACTTTATCAAAAAATTCCATCGCTGTATAGTAATCTCCTAAACTGCTATGAATTTTAGCCGATCGGATCATGGCTTTTAACTCAGGATTGGTATACGTTGTCGTATTTAAAAGTGGCGCTAAGTATTTAATTTCATTTTGTAAATCATCAAGATATCTATAACATAAGGTACTTAAATAGATGCTTTTTTGCACATCCAAAATCTCCATGTTTGCAATGGATTTTTGAATTGAAATAGCTTTGTGTACATTTTTAAGTGCTATTGTATATTCTTCTTTATCATAATATTCGACTGCAAGTTTGTAGCAAATTTTAGCGTATAACTTTGTGTTTTTTGGGGAATAGTCTTTTTTAAAAGCATCTAAATATTCAATTCTTAAATCCTGATTTTCTATCGTGAGAATTGAATCTAACCTACGATCAAAGTCTTGTTGCGCAAAACAAATTGTAAAGCTTAGGATGAATAGAATACAAGAGAATAATTTCATAAAATTGATTTAATTCTCTAAGCTATGCATTTTCTAGTTTTATTCTATAAGTTCCATGTAAAATACAGCTTTTGAATAATTGACACGAGATCCAAATTGTTGCCTTAATTGTGGTCTTACGTCTCGTAAATTGTTCGCTAAAAGTTCTGCAACTTTTGCTGAAACGAAAGGTGCTGCAAAGGATGTTCCTTTAAATTTTACGAACGTATTTGACGTTCTTAAAGGAAACATAATATTATTTCCAATTGCATAAAAATCTACAGAGTTTCTTCCATAATTTGAATACGATGTTACATCACTTAAGCTTGTATTGGCTGCAGCGACTGCTATGACATGATTTTGCGTGAAATTAGACGGATAATGAGGTTTTGTATCATTGTCTTGATCTTTATTTCCTGCAGAAGTTACAATAATGCCATCTGTAGTATCAATTAAATCTGAAAACATCATATAAATATCAGTATTTGTTGTTTCCCAACCAAAACTCATATTAATGACATCTGCATCTTTTTGTATTGCATATTGTAGTCCACAAAGGGTATTAAAAAATGTAGAGGTTCCATCAAAATCAGCTATTTTAACAGGTAAAATTTGATGATTCACATCTATACCTGCAAGTTCTTTATGTATCACATACGAAACAACTGTACCGTGTTTTTTTATATCATCATCGTATGTGTTGCTACTATTATTTACAAAATCCCATCCTGATTCTTCTCCACAGTTGCTGTTTATAGTTGAATTGTATAAAAAATTAGGCGCAAATCCTGCTTGATCTGTATCAATACCTGTATCCAATACCGCAATTGTAATTCCATCATTTGAATTGACAAGTCTATTTAAGTAATCGTCATTAAAGCTACTTTCTATATACACTTCCTCAGCTTCATCTGTTTCACCTTCTAATGTTATAGCAACTGCGTGCATTTTCATCTCATATTCTTTATTTTGTGTAGCTCTACTAACTTTTTCGCGGTCTCTTCTTTTAATCACTTTTACCGTTGGCTCTATATTAATTCCTGCTTGCATGGTCCATAACTCATACTTATTATTTCCATTCGTACAATCACAAGCTCTATAATTAACAACGCCATAATTAGTTCTCAATGTTTGTTTTTCTATTTCAGAAACACCAAGTTCATATTCAATTATAATTTCATTTAGTGGAACAATTTCAGACTCAGGACTATCGGAAAATGATGCTACTACTGCTGGTGTAACGTTGTTTTTTGATATTTCAGACGGTATTTTTTTAGTATTATTAGCATGTACATTAGTATCTTCGGGAATGGTACAGGAAAAGAAAGTGAAGAGTATCCCAATAAAAAAGAGTGATTTTTTTTTCATAATTAGTATGTTTACTTTTTGAAAGTTCACCTATTAGTAGCTGATTCAAAAAATCATGACCCACTTTTAATAAAAACTTTAATTGTAATTTTACGGACGCGTTCTTAATACAGATCAAGTTTTGAAATTCATAGAGAGGTATTTTTAAATAAAGTTCTATTTTTGATTTACTTGTGATTTATATATGGAATATAACGAAAAATATCTGGAAGCATTAATAAACAATGATTCTAGTGTAATTTTGGAAATATATACGAAGTTTTACCCTAAAATTGCCGCTTTTATAGTTGGCAACAAAGGCGGTCATGAAGATGCACAAGATGTTTTTCAAGATGCATTGGTATATCTTATTTATGTGTATGAAAAAAAAGCGATTCAAATCAATTCTTTTGAAGCCTACTTATTTACCATTTGCAAAAATATTTGGCGGCGTCGATTAAGAGATAAAAAAGAATGGACTGTAAAAGATGGAGTATATCCATTAATAGATAAAACAACGAAGACGAGTTTATTTATTTTAGAACAACAACGCGAAGAATTATATAATGAAAGTTTTGCTAAACTATCTGATAATTGTAGAGATGTATTGAGTTTATACTTTAATACAATGAATTATGAGAATTTATTAGACACGTTTTCATACAACTCCGTTGATGTTGCCAGACACCGTGTTTTTAAGTGTAGAAAGAAATTAATGCAGTTGATAAAAAGAGACAAACAATATCATAGCTTAAAAGAATGAATTCAAACGAAGAAAATACGATCCAAAGCAAGATTGATTCCTATTTGAATGATACGATGTCAAAATCTGAACGTTTACTTTTTGAAGAAGAAATGAATACAAATTCTGATTTAAAAGAAGATGTACTGTTGCAAAAAGGCATTAGTGAAACATTGTTTGATTATAATTTGTCTCACATTAAAGATGCTGCTAAAGAGGAAGAACTGGCTTCTATAAAAAAAACGTTACAAAAAGAAGTCTATCAAAATCGAATTAAAAATATTGAAAAAGTAGCTTCTTTGTATGAAAAAAAGAAACAGAAGAAAAAGCTTTTGTACGCTGGTTCTGTAGCTGCTATATTCTTAATTTTTATATCTTTTTTACTATTTCCTAAGCAGGATTCTTTAGAATCGTTATATGCCGAATATGCTAATTGGAATGAACTCACTTCTTATGCAGAACAAAGTGATACTCAAAATGCGTTTGCTAAAGGAGAATTTTTATACAAAGACAAAAAATATAGCGAAGCTATTCAGTTTTTTGAAGCCTATACAAAAAATCAAAACAATAAATTATATGCTGCTGGTTTACTGTATTTAGGAGCTTCTTACTTTGCGAATGACAATCCTAAAAAAGCAATCGAAACGTATGATATTTTAATCAATACTGATAGTTATGACAGTTCCAAAGGACATTGGTACAAATTACTCATCTACTTAAAACAAAAAGAAGCACAACAAGTAGAAATCATGTTAGAAACTATACTAAAAAATCCAAATAACTTTAAATACCAACAAGCATTAAAAATTAAAAAATCCTTATAGTTTTTTAGTAATTTTATTTATTGTTTACTGATATTCAAGTCTGTATAACAATAGTTTAAAACCATTTTTTTCTCTAGAAAATTACTTTGATTTGTACATGTTGATTCTTCTCAACTGAAATTAAAGTGACTAAAATATGAAGTGAAAATTTTATACAAATTGATAATCGCCAAACTTCTCATACACTTCATCAAGCACTTTAAAAACACCTTCAGAATCGTCTGTAGTTACCAAACGTTGTCTGTATTCTTTAAAATGCGGAATTCCCTTGAAATAGTTTGTATAATGTCGCCTGGTTTCAAATACGCCTAAACGCTCACCTTTCCAATCAATAGACATTTGCAAGTGACGACGTGCAGCATCAATACGTTCGTCCATTGTTGGTTTTGCTAAGTGTGTTCCTGTTTCAAAAAAGTGCTTTACTTCTCTAAAAAACCAAGGATATCCAATACTTGCACGGCCAATCATAGCGCCATCTAAACCAAATTTATCGCGCATTAACATGGCTTTTTCAGGAGAATTTACATCGCCATTTCCAAACACAGGAATGTGCATGCGCGGATTATTTTTTACCGCAGCAATCGGATGCCAATCGGCTTCACCTTTATACATTTGCGCTCGCGTACGTCCGTGAATTGCAATAGATGCGCAACCAACATCTTGTAAACGTTCGGCAACTTCAACAATTTTGATTGTATTCTCATCCCAACCCAAACGCGTTTTTACCGTTACAGGCAATTTGGTATGTTTTACCATGGCTTCTGTCAAGGAAACCATTAAGTCAATATCTTTTAAAATTCCTGCGCCTGCGCCTTTGCTAACGACTTTCTTTACAGGACAACCAAAATTAATGTCAATAATATCTGGATTCGATTTTTCAACAATCTCAACCGATTTTAACATTGAATCTAAGTTGGCACCAAATATTTGAATGCCTACAGGACGTTCTTTTTCGTAGATGTCAAGTTTCATGGTGCTTTTTGCAGCATCACGAATCAATCCTTCCGAGGAAATAAATTCTGTATACACAACATCAGCGCCTTGTTCCTTGCACAATGCTCGGAATGGCGGATCGCTTACATCTTCCATTGGTGCTAACAGCAACGGAAAGTCTGGTAATTCTATGTCTCCTATTTTAACCACAATACGTTATTCTATAAAGATTCGGCAAAGATACATGAAAAATTGTAACGTAGTAAGTTACTCTTGTAAACGTTCTTGCTCTGCAGAAGATTTTGTACGCTGATTGGTTTGTAATTTTGTGTTTCCGAAGTTGTAACGGAAACCTAAACGGATGGTTTGTGTATCGTAATTTGAAAAATAACGACTATTTTGATTAACGAATTGAGTTTCTTTAGTGAATTCTTGACCATTCAAAATGTCGTTTAATGTAAGTGAGATTGTAGCTTTTTTATTCCACAATGTCTTGCGAAGTGATAAACTTACAGAGTTTCTATCTGAAATTTCGGAAAGACCTTGAATATTAGAAGATATATACAATATAGAAAGATTCGCGGATAAACTTTTATCTTTTAAAAATGTAAAATTATTATCTAATGTTGTATACAAAGACCATTTACTTTGTGTTGTTGTAATATTATCTCCTAAGGTAAATGTATCGCTCACATTAAATGCAGACGATACAAAAGACACGTCCCAAGTATCTGATATTGGAAAATAGGCTACAAAATCTAACCCATAGCCTACATTTTTTTCAATATTAGAAGCTACATACTGTAATATGTCATTATTATTATCTTGTAATGTCAATTCGAAAATAGCTCCTTTATTATATGTATAATAGGCTTCTATAAAAAATATGTCGTTGATCTCTACACCAACTTTATACTTATTTGTAATAGCTGGCTGCAATTTTGGGTTTCCAACCGCAAAAGAAAAATCAGTAAAGTTAAATCGGAACGGATTCAAATCATCAAAACTTGGACGTTGAATTCTTCGGCTAAAATCTGCGTATACATTGACTTTTTTAGATACTTTATGACTTATGTATGCCGTTGGGAATAGCTTAAAGTAATTTTGCGTATTCACTTGATTGGTGCTGAGTGAATTTCCTTTGATCTCCGTTTGTTCTCCTCTAAAACCAACTTTTAAACTCCACTTTTCCCAGTT
>NZ_JBGCDL010000147.1:0-11981 GCF_045105435.1 Kordia sp.
TAATCAGATTCGTAAATACGCTTTGTTTTTAAGTTTTTTAGATTGAATTTGTCAACAAACGGCTTTCTACCATTTTCACTATAACCAACACCAGTCAGGTACAGATTGTTTTTTTCAATGCTCAATACATCTCTGTTGTATTCATTTTTTGAAGTAACAAAATTTCCAGGATCGTTATATTTATCTTGATAGCTTCTGTTTGTAATCATTTTTGGAGCTATTTTATTATTCGATGGATTGAAAAGATATGTTTTTGTATTTCGTGTATTCCACCAATAATCGTAAGCAATTGCAGTTGTGTTGTTTCCCCAATCCATTCCGCTAAAACGTCCTTTCGTTTTTAGTAAAGAAGTTGCATTTCCTGTAAATGGCGCTTCTAGTTGAAACACTTCATCTCTGTGTGAAACTTTTTTGGCAGGATCACCGCCATCTAATGCTTCTGCCCAATAAATAGTTGCAGGTTTGTCCGAACGCCACGAAATGTTTCTGCGTCCTGTGCGTGTTGACATAAATCCTTTTGGTAAATCTTCAATGAGTGGTACTTTTAATGCTTCGTATACTTCATTTCCATTCATATCATAAATGATAGAAGAAAAAGGAAATCTTGAGTACGTTACTAAATATGAAAAAGGTTTTTCAATTGTATTAAGCATGATAAATTCTCCATTTGGCGATAAAGACATTCCTTTGTACATGTTTTGCGCTTTCCAAAGAGTGCTTGTACCATTTAAATCAACTTTGTACAATTCAGAAGTAGCTAATTGTTCAAAATTAAATTCGTCATTTTTATTTTTAAGTAAATCTTGATAGGTTCTGTTTTGTGCTTTTACACCTTGCTCACTCACTGATATTGTAGGTCCTGTAGGAACTGAAATTGTAGTATTTATAAGTTCTTTCCTTTTTGCAGGTACTTTTTTGACAAGCAATGCATTGCTGTTTTTTAACCACATATACGGAGTTCCAATATTGGAATTTAAATTTGCGTCTGTTAGTTTTTTTGCAGATTTTGTATTGAAATTAATTACCCATAATTCGACACCAGTTTCTACTGTATTGGTTAATGCGAGTTTGTTTTTATCTGGCGACCAACTAAAGTTAGAAAAACGTCCTTTTGTGGGCAATCCTGCTACAGCTTCTTCTTTGTTGGTACGACCAACTCTGATTAAAATTTCATTGTAATATGTTTGTCTGCTTCCAATATTTGTTTTTGGATTGATACGTAAACCAGCTAAACGCAATTCTTTTTCAGAAAGTTCGGCAATGCTTTTATAGTTGTTTCTATAAGCAAAATAGAATTTTTCTCCTTTGTTATCCATATTCACTCTTGGTGCAAGTGGAGCATCTGCAAGTTCTAATATTTCTGCTGGTGGTTGTTGGTAGCCTATGTTTTCTTGTGCGTTTATTCCAAAAAATGAAATAAAAAGTAAGAATACTAAAAAGGTGTTTTTCATGGTTGATTTTCGTTTTATGGTTGATGAACTATAAAACTATTTAAAAAAAGTGGAACTCTTTTATAAAAAAACCGTTTTTCTTATAAGGTTTCTTGAATTTTCTCGATTTACTTTCTTGTGATTAAGGATAGATACTTATAGAAAAAAAATAATTCCTTAATCAATTGTTTATTTATTGGTTAGGTTGTTTTAAAGCACATGTATGTTTCATATATGTGCTTTTTTATTCAAGTACATGTAATTAAAAGTTAAGTTGTAATTATTAATCCGTAATTTTGTTACTTACCTTTTTAAGAATTCGTAGTTTTATAAGACGATTTCACACTAAAAAATAAAAAGTCGATAATTTATGTATACATCTAGAATTATAGGATTAGGACATTATGTTCCAGATAATGTGGTTACCAATGAAGATTTATCCAAAGTAATGGATACCAATGATGCATGGATACAGGAACGAACCGGAATTAAAGAAAGAAGATTTGCCATAAAAGGCACAGAAGATACCACTTCAGGTATGGGAATTAAAGCTGCAAAAGTAGCTATTGAACGCGCAGGAATTGATAAAGACGATATTGATTTTATCGTTTTTGCAACCTTAAGTCCTGATTATTATTTTCCAGGACCAGGCGTTATTGTACAAAAAGAGCTAGACATTAAAACTGTTGGTGCACTTGATGTACGTAACCAATGTTCAGGGTTTGTGTATGCAATTTCGGTTGCCGATCAATTTATTAAAACAGGAATGTATAAAAATGTTTTGGTCATTGGTTCTGAGTTACACTCACACGGTTTGGATATGACAACGCGCGGAAGAGGTGTTTCCGTTATTTTTGGTGATGGAGCAGGAGCAGCTATTTTGACACGAAGCGAAGATAATAGTCGCGGAATTTTATCGACACATTTACATTCGCAAGGAGAACATGCAGAAAAATTAGCGTTAACTGCACCAGGAATGGGAACACGTTGGGTAAATGATATTTTAAAAGATCACGATAACGGAGAAGAAGATACTTCCTATTTTCCATACATGGACGGACAGTTTGTATTTAAAAATGCAGTCGTTCGTTTTAGTGAAGTTATTATGGAAGGTTTATCGCAAAACGGACTGAGTAAGGAAGATATTGACATGTTGATTCCGCATCAAGCAAACTTGCGAATTGCACAGTTTATTCAACGAAAGTTTGGACTTGGAGACGATCAAGTATATAACAATATTATGCGCTATGGAAATACAACTGCGGCTTCCATTCCGATTGCGTTAACAGAAGCTTGGGAAGAAGGAAAAATTAAAGAAGGAGATACAGTTGTTTTAGCAGCTTTCGGAAGTGGATTTACTTGGGGAAGTGTGATTATAAAATGGTAATTTAAAAAGACGCATCGCGCAAAGCATAGATATAAAAATAAAATCCCAAGGACTAATGTGCTTGGGATTTTTTCTTAGATAAATATCTAGTATACGTTTTATGCAAAAGTAATGGGTATTTTAGAGTGCTAAATTCGAATAATCAACCTAATAACAATACAGTATACTTTTATTTATATTGCAAAATTGATCGTTTTTTTTGAGATTTCTCTATTTATTGATTTAATTTTAACAGTTTTTTTGTCAAAATGCGCTAGTTTAAGGATTAATAGCATTTCAGGCTTATTGAAATTCAACCAAATTGCCTCAAAAATTATATCCTTATATTCTATTGCACTGAAAATTAATAGCTAAAGAAAACAGAAAACCTTAGTTGTGCACAACTAAGGTTTTCATTTATTAATAACATTCAATTAACACTAACCATCAATAATAATTGAAGTCATTAATTTCTTATATATTTTAAATAAGAAGGACGATTTATAGGAATCCGCCACTTCCAGATTTTTCATCATTGTCACGTTGCTTACGCGATTTTGCTCTGTATTTTCCACCTCCAAAACGATAAGAGATACTCACATTTACAGTATTACTTTCCCAGTTAAAAGCGCCAACTTGTCTATACGGTCGTTGTCCATCAAAACCAAATTCCATCGTATTGAAAATGTCATTGTAATTTACACTTAACGTTCCGTTTCCTTGTGCAAAAGCGTAACGTGCTCCAATATTTACAAAGTACATTGGTTCTGATTTGAACTGAATTCCTTGTACGCTTCCTCTGTAAAAACCAAAGGCCGATAAGTTTAATTTTTTAGTTACTCTAAAGTTATTAAACATTCTAAAGTTCCACGCTTCATTATCTACTTCAACAGTTTCACGCACAATATTATCAATAGTTGCTACGTCTGTTGGTACATTTAATGATTCCGTAATTCCTTTTTGTGTTTGCGCAAAGAAGTCAAAACTAGTATTAAAACTCCACCAACTTGTCGGTCTGAAATTACTTGAAATTTCAACTCCATACGCAGACGTATTATCAAAGTTATCATGTGTTAATATCAATCGGCTTACATCGGTTTGATCTATAAAAACAGCTCGATTAATTTCGTCTTCAATAGCTCTATAAAAAACACCTCCGGTAATAGTTCCTTTATTTCCTAACTTTCTGGTGTAATTTGCTTCCAAAGAGTTTGTAAATTGCGGTTGTAAGTTAATGTTTCCGAAAGAACTGATTAATGGTGTTGCCCATTCTCTAATTGGATTTACTTGTCCAATTCCAGGACGATCTACACGTCTACTATAACTCAATTGGTATGAGTTTTTTTCTGATGCAGTATACGTTAAAAACGCAGATGGATATACTTGTGTATAATCGTTTTCAAAAATAATATTAGATACATCTGTAGTTTCAATCTCGCTAGACAATGCATTTGCTTCTACCTTTACAGTTTCTGCTCTCAAACCAACTTGGTATGACCATTTTTCAAGTTGTTTTCCGTATGTAAAATAAGCAGAAAAAATATCTCTACTATAGTTGAAGTCTGTGCTTGGCGTTCTGCGTAAGGTTCCTAATTCGTTAAAGCTAAAACCTGTAGATTGGTAATCAATATTTGAGTTGAACAAACGCGCTTCTGCACCAAGTTCTAATTTTGATTTATTTTTCATCGGACGTACATAATCTAAGTTGATTGTCGTACGATCTCTGCCAGTTTCAGTTTCATCAATATAGTCTGGAAATGTGTTTGCTCCAGAAAACTGAAAATTAAATTCGTCTTCGGCATCATATACATTATAATCTACTTCCAATTCAATATTTTCGCCTTCATCATTAATATCATATTTATAGTTAAAGTTATACTGAGACGCTAAATTATCATTCATTGCTAAGAAGTCTTGCGAATTGTTAAACGCAGTATTGTCGTTAAATATAATACTCGTAAGACCTTCGTTTCTACTATCAGAAAGGTTTTGGTTTGTAAAAAATGAAATTGTGTTCTTATCATTCAAATAAATATCCAATCCAACTTTAAATAAATGTGTTTTTTGATTGTCTAAAACATCAAATATTTGCGCTGAATTTTCGTCAGGTCTGCGAATGTTTCCGCCATTTCTATTTTTAGCAATATTATTAGAGTAATTTCCAAAAATATTAAACTTTCCGTTACGGTAATTCATGTCAAGTGCACTATTAAATTTAGCTTCACGCTCACGTGTAAGTCCAATAGTAGCATTTCCATTAAATCCAATATTTACGTTTTTGCGCAATACAATATTGATAATTCCACTCATTCCTTCAGGATTGTACTTTGCAGAAGGATTTGTAATGAGTTCAATTTTCTTAATCGAATTTGACGGTAACTGTTTCAATAACTGTGCTGTAGGAATGTTTGAAAGTTTTCCGTCAACCATAACACGTACGTTTTGGTTTCCACGCAAGCTAATAGCTCCAGTTTGCTGATCTACATTTACAGAAGGTAAATTGTTCATAATATCAGAAGCTGTCGGTCCGGCAGTTACCAAATCTTTACCAACGGTAATTACTTTTCTATCTACTTTTTGTTCAATTGTAGTTCGTTCTGCAACAACTTCCACTGCATTAAGGCTAGTTGCGCTTTCTGCTAGTGAAACCGTTCCGAGTGATACTACTTTGTTGTCTTTTGAAATGGTAATCTCTTTAGAAATGGTTTCGTAACCGATAAATTGAATGTCTACAATAAGCGCTCCCGTTGGGATTTTGTCAATTTTAAAATTTCCGTTGTCATCTGAAATTGCTCCAGTAATTACTTTACTGTCTGCTTTCGATTTAATAACAATCGTTGCATAAGGAATTGCTTCGCTAGTAGTAGCGTCAATTACTTTTCCTTTAATAGTTCCTATTTTGGGAACTGGATTTTGAGCATGCAAAGCAAAGCCTAGCATTAACATGCATAGTGAGAATAGTTTTTTCATGTAATGAGTTCGTTTTTTGTTGATGATGATGAATCCATACTTGTGGAATCATGCATACTTGACGAAGCAATTACTCTTGTGTTACGAGCCTTAACAACTTTTAACATATTTTAACAAATAAAGCCGTTACACATCAAAAATCACTAAATTTATAATCTCATTACTAGTGAGGAATATCCAAATCGTAAACCCAAATATTATAACCTATTGAAAACATTAGTGTTAGGCGCTTCTTTGAAGTCGCATCGTTTTTCCCATAAAGCTGTAAACAAATTAGTCGCTAACGGATATGAAGTCGTGGCGTATGGACTAAAAGAAGGAGAAATAAGCGGCGTTACTATTGATGTTGAATTAGTACAATATCAAGACATTCACACAGTTACTTTGTATGTGAATCCCAAAGTACAAACCGAATTTTACGAATATATTATTTCGTTACAACCCGAACGTGTCATTTTTAATCCTGGAACGGAAAATTCAGATTTTTATAAAATGTTACAAGAAAAAGGAATCAAGCACGAAATTGCATGTACTTTAGTCATGTTGGCGTCGAATCAGTACTAAACCAATAAAAGTAATCAATCCGTTCACGGCTAACAATTCATATCCAAATTGGTACAAAGTGTTTTTTGCTAATTCCTGCGCTTCCGCGAGATTGGCTACATCTGCTGTAAAATACAGATAATACGATCCGCTGTTTGCAATTACATACGTAACACATATAGATGCTAAAGTAACAATCCAAACGTACTTATCAATCACTTTATACTTGGTAAAAATTCCAAAAGCAAACAATCCTAACAAAGGTCCGTACGTATATCCCGCAATTACTAAAATACTGTTGATGACACTATCGTTATTGAGTAGTTTAAAAATAATAACAACAATAATAAGCACGACCGACATTCCAATATGTACAAGTTGTCGTGTTCTTTTTTGAGTATGTTCAGGTTTTTTTTCAATTCCTAAAAAATCGACAGAAAAAGAAGTTGTTAAGGAAGTCAATGCAGAATCGGCACTAGAATAGGCTGCGGCAATCAAACCAAGTAAAAAGACAACAGCAAGCGAAATTCCTAAATTGCCGTTCAGTGCAATTTCAGGAAATAACAAATCGGTTTTTGGTTTTCCATTCATCAATGGTGTTTCCACTCCGTTTTTGGCAGCGTACATAAAAATCAATGCGCCTAAAATTAAAAAAACAAAATTTACAACAATTAGCACAATACTAAAACTCACCATATTTTTTTGCGCATCGCCTAAACTTTTACAGGTTAAATTCTTTTGCATCATATCTTGGTCGAGTCCTGTCATACATACTGCAAGGAACAATCCACCAATAAATGATTTCAGAAAATAACTCTTCGCCAACCAATTATCGGTAAACAAAATTTGATTGTATTCTGCTAAATCTTTTGAATTCCACAATTCACCAAAACTCATATCAAGATCGCCTAAAATCAAGTAAATAGCAACACCAACGGCAATCAGCATAAAAAGTGTTTGCAACGTATCTGTCCAAACAATCGTTTTAATTCCGCCGCGAAACGTATACAACCAAATCAATACAATAGAAATAATAACTGTAACTGCAAACGGAATTCCGTAGGCGTCAAATACAAACTGTTGTAGTACAATTGCTACTAAATACAATCGGAATGAAGCACCGAGAATTCGAGAAACCAAAAAGAAAAAAGCGCCTGTTTTATAACTCACCACGCCAAAACGATCTTCCAAATACTGATAAATAGAGGTCACATTCAAGCGATAATAAATCGGCATCAGTACATAAGCAATAATAAAATAACCAACCAAATAGCCAAAAACTACTTGCATATAGCCAAACTTAGAAGCTTCAACAGCACCAGGAACGGAAATAAACGTAACACCTGAAAGTGAAGCGCCAATCATTCCAAAAGCCACGACATACCAAGGTGATTTTCGCGAAGCTTTAAAAAACGTTTCGTTGCTATCGTCTTTTCCTGTGAAATAGGAAATTAAAATTAAAACGCCAAAATATCCGGCAATCAGTAGTAAAATGTGAATCGGCTGCATACATAAATTTTCTGAATTGCAAAATACAAACTTCTTTATCATTTTTAGATTGAATGATTAAAAGATTGAAGAAATTTAAATTACTATAACAAAGTTGTAACTTTTCGTACAAAAGTTGCTCTAATGATTTGGTAAAAGTTTATGAATGAAATTTATATATGTATGAATAACTCAAAAGAAACAAATACAATCTTAAATAAAATATTAGAAATTCTAGTTAAGTATCAAGTTGGTAATGAAGTTAAGGAAATGGGAGAAGAAGCTGATTCATTAATAAAGAAGGCTGAAAGACAGGGGGAAGAAGCGACAAAAAAATTACAAACAACACTTGATAGAATTCATGATAAATTATTTACAGTAAATAGTGTTTTGATTGCATTATATGTTGGTTTTGCTAAATTCCCAGAAGATAATCCTTTATTTAGTTTATGGTTTGTACTTTTTCCTGTCAGTAATATGTTCTATTTGATTTATCTGGAAATTTCTCAAATGAGTATATTTCGACACGAATCACAAAGAATGAAATGGAATTTTTCTACTGATGTAGAAAAATTTGGTAAAATGATTAGTAGGCAAACTTTAAAATCTATTTTAGCATGGTTTATCACAATTATTCTAGTCTTATTTTTAGCTTTTAGAATGATTTTTTAAGTTTCAACTTCAAATTCAATTTCATATTCAAAAAACCGTAAATTTGCCAAATGGAATTCTCCTCAAAACTCTTAGAAAGTGCTGTAAACGAAATTTCGCAATTGCCCGGAATCGGAAAAAGAACGGCATTACGCTTGGTATTGCACTTATTGCGTCAGCCAGAAAGTCAAACATTGCATTTGGCAACCGCTTTACAGGATTTGCGAATGGAAATAAAGCATTGTAAAAGCTGTCACAATATTTCAGATGTAGAAATTTGTGATATCTGTAAAAATGCCAATCGCCAACAAGAAATTATCTGTGTTGTAGAAGACATTCGCGATGTCATGGCAATTGAAAGTACCGCGCAATACAAAGGTTTATACCATGTTTTGGGTGGAAAAATTTCTCCGTTAGACGGAATTGGTCCGCACAACTTAACCATTGGCAGTTTGGTAGAAAAAGTGCAAGAAGGAAAAGTCAAAGAAATCATATTTGCACTAAGTTCTACGATGGAAGGCGATACCACCAACTTCTACATTTACAAGCAAATTGAAAAATACGAAGTAAAAACATCAACAATTGCACGTGGAATTTCGGTTGGTGACGAATTAGAATATGCTGATGAGGTTACTTTGGGAAGAAGTATCATCAACAGAGTTCCATTTGAAAACTCGCTAAAAAGCTCTTAATTTTCAACAGTTATGCAACTTTCGGTCATCATTCTCAACTACAATGTACGCTACTTTTTAGAAGCGTGTATCAGAAGTGTACAAGCTGCAATTACTACGCTCGACGCGGAAATTATTGTGGTAGATAACAATTCGCCCGATGATAGTTGTGACATGATGCGAAATACCTTTCCAGAAATTCAACTCATTGCAAACACGGAAAATGTAGGTTTTGCAAAAGCGAACAATCAAGCAGTAAAAGTAGCCAAAGGCCAATATGTATGTATCTTAAATCCAGATACGATTGTTACCGAAGATACATTCATACAATTATTAAAATTCGCAGAAAAAACAGAAAACCTAGGAAGTATTGGTTGCAAGCTCATTGATGGAAGCGGCGCGTTTCTGCCAGAAAGCAAACGAAACATTCCAACACCAATGGTTTCTGTCAAAAAAATATTGGGCAACAAAAACTCAGGTTACTATTCAGAACTGAAAGAAAATGAAATCGGAAAAGTAGCCATTCTTGTCGGCGCATTTATGTTAATGAAAAAAACGGTCTACGATGCTGTTGGCGGATTTGACGAAGACTATTTTATGTACGGCGAAGACATCGATTTATCCTATAAAATCAAAAAAGCAGGTTTTCAAAACTATTATTACGGCAAAACTTCGGTCATTCATTACAAAGGCGAAAGCACGCTAAAAGACAAAACCTATGCAAAACGCTTTTACGGCGCTATGCAACTATTCTATAAAAAACACTTCAAAAGAAACTTTGTGTATGATGTGGCGGTTACGCTTGGCGCGAGATTGATTCCGTTAGTATCACCATCCAATAAAACCACAAAAAAAGAAATTCATTCGTGTTTTATCGTGACCAATTCGTCGGAACGTTTCCAGCAAATACAAGCTGTATATCATCCAAAAAAATGTGAGCAATTTGAAACTGTGGACGAACTTTTACTTCAGGCAAATCACAAAAATCAAACAGAAATCATTTTTGACACGCATTTCATAGACCTAAAAAGTAGCATCCAAATCTTTGAAAAACAACTTGGATATTACAAAATATTACCAAAAAACAGTACTTTTATCCTCGGTAGCGATTCGTCTAAAAATAGAGGAGAAGTACTGATGCTAACAAAGAATTAAATTAAAAATAATTCAACGAAAAACGATATTATTTAGTATTTTCGCAAAATAAAATAAAATAACATCTTTAGATTAAGGATATGGCAAAATTTGAACTAAAACTTCCACAAATGGGAGAAAGTGTTGCAGAAGCAACAATTATATCATGGCTCAAAGAAGTTGGCGACACTATTGAAGCTGACGAAGCAGTGTTAGAAATCGCAACAGACAAGGTAGATTCTGAATTACCAAGTGAAGTTGATGGTGTTTTAGTTGAAATATTACACAATGTAGATGATGTTGTAAAAGTTGGACAAACGTTAGCTATTATCGAAACAGAAGGAGAAGGAAGTATAGCAGCAACTCCAGCGCCAGCAACGAAAGTGGAAGAAGCACCTGTAGCAGTTGCCGCAGTTGAAGAAACGGTAAGCGCAGCAAAAGAAACAGTAAACAACGATTTCTCAAACTCTGAAAAATTCTATTCGCCTTTAGTAAAAAACATTGCCAAAGAAGAAGGGATTTCAGTTGCGGAATTAGATGCAATTCCAGGAACAGGAAAAGACGAAAGAGTAACGAAAAACGATATTCTTGCCTACATAAAAAATAGAGGAACTGCGCAAGCACAACCTCAAAAAACGGAAGCACCAAAAGCAGCAGTACAACAAGCGGCAAAAACGGTTGCGACTCCAAAATCGACACCAGCAACACCAGTTTCTGTAAATGGAAGCGACGAAATCATTCAAATGACACGTATGGGGAAACTCATTGCGCATCACATGGTAGCTTCGGTGCAAACATCGGCACATGTACAGAGTTTTGTAGAGGTTGATGTAACCAAAATTTGGAACTGGCGTAAAAAGACAAAAGCAGCATTTGAAAAACGTGAAGGTGAAAAACTAACATTCACGCCAATATTCATGGAAGCAGTTGCAAAAGCATTAAAAGATTTCCCAATGATGAATATTGCTGTTGATGGCGATACGATCATTAAAAAGAAAAATATCAACTTAGGTATGGCGGCTGCGTTACCAGATGGAAACTTAATTGTTCCTGTCATCAAAAATGCAGATCAGTTGAACTTGGTTGGAATGGCAAAAGCTGTAAATGATTTGGCTGGAAGAGCTAGAAATAACAAATTGAAGCCAGACGATATTCAAGGTGGAACCTATACCGTAACCAATGTTGGTACCTTTGGTAGTATTATGGGAACGCCAATTATAAATCAGCCACAAGTTGGAATTTTAGCTTTAGGAGCAATCAGAAAAGTTCCTGCGGTTATTGAAACGCCAGAAGGTGATTTCATAGGAATCCGTTATAAAATGTTCTTATCACACTCGTACGACCACAGAGTTGTAAACGGAGCGCTTGGTGGACAATTCGTAAAACAAGTTGCAGATTACCTAGAAGCTTGGGATAGCGATAGAGATATTTAGAACTAATAAATTATATCATAGAAAAAAAAGAGTTTCCACTTCGGAAACTCTTTTTTTTGTTGCTAGTTGTCGGTTGCTAGTTGTCGGTTGTCGGTTGTCAAAATGACAAATGACAAATGACAAATCAACAAATTGACAAATCAACGAATTGACAAATCAACGAACCAACAAACGTTTGAATCTTAAAGCAACAATATTCCAAATTTGTATTCCTTTCGGAAATAGTAGCATAAGATGCACAAAACCTAAAACAATAGCTCCAGGAATCATATTCACTGAAATCACTTTAAGCATT
>NZ_JBGCDL010000148.1:0-9796 GCF_045105435.1 Kordia sp.
AGTGAATTTTACGATTGAAAATGAGTCAAATTTGTATCGAGAATAGAATATTTTGTACTAAACAGTTCTCGATACGATTTTTCGTACCTCAAAATCACTCGAAATGACGTTTCGTTATACTTTTGAATTCAAAATGCACAACGGGTTTATTTACTTTTTGATTATTATATTTGACCCGTACTAAAAATCGTTACCGTTTTTTTAGTACGGGTCAAAATTTTATGCCTTGCGCTGTTATTTTTTATTTTCCAATACTAACAAAGCTTCATCTATCCAATTTTGTTGATAATTGAGTCGTATGTCTGGCGATATTCCTATAATTTCATATTTCCTTTTATGAAAATGTCTGGTCGTCGAATGTGTTAGTAAAAAGTTATAGTTTGGCGTATACATTTCGCCCAAATTATTTCCATAGCCTAATGCGCCGTACGAATTTTGTCCCATCAGCGTTGTTTTGCTCGACTGTTTTGCATAGTAAATGAGAGTTTCACAGCTACTTGCACAACCACGGTCGTATAAAATAACAATGTTTTTAGGTTGTTTATAAGATGTTGGCTGTGTTAGCTCACCTTCTTCTTTAAAGCCATAAAAAGTTTGTAAAGGAATTGCTTTCATTTGCTGAATAACTTCTTTTTGGTTTGCAATAGACGCGGCACTGTAATTAGCACTATCGGCTTCCATAACTTTGAGCCAGTTTTCGTAATGTTTGATATTGTCAGTAGTTACAAAAGTTTCCACTTTTCCTGTTTTTATTGGATTTGTGTATAGTAAACTTATTAGAAAAGTTGTATTGTAATCACTTCCTCCTCCATTTCCTCTAACATCTATAATCAAATTGTCATGCGCTGTTATTTGCGGAGTAGCTTCTTTGTAAAGAGCTTGTAATTCTGTATATAGATTCCCTGAAAAATCTGGAATTCGCAGATACGTGGTATTTTTGTTAAGTACAGTAAAACTTGCTGTTGTTGACAATGTAGTAGCTAGCACTGGTTTTGTATTTTTCTTTTTAAATCCCATCAACGGAAATTGCATATCGTGATTTCGGAAAGTTATTTTGGTATAGTTAGATGCATATACATACCCTGAAAATAAGCCGCTATCTTCTCGCTTGAGCTCAATTTTTATATCACCAGGCTTCCAAACAGGATTATTAGATTTTACAATAACACCTATATAATCGCGATACATTTTTGGACTTTTTATGATGGCAATAGTATAGGCGTCTTTCAATTCATATATTCCTTCAATACTATCTTTTGAACGGTCTTTAAAGTAATTGGAAGTTACTATAACACGTTCTTGTTGGGCATAAAATTCACTTTGCAAAAACGAATTGACAATACTGTCATTTTGTAAATCTAGCGGTTTGTATATTTTATTTTCGCTTAAATCCGTATGATTGTCTTTAAAAAAATTAACATACGTGTTTAAGTATTTATAGCAGTTAACAGAATCTTTTTGTACAGCAGTTTTTAATTCTGCATACCATTTTTCGTATGAATTTTTATTTGTACTTGTAACATTATCTGGAAATGAAGGCACGTTTTTTTCAACGTAACTCTTTAAATAATCAAGATCTTTTGCACAATTACAAGGAATAGTTGACGTTTCGCACGACATAAGAAATATGCCAATACAAACTAGTATAAAAATTCTCATAGGTTGTTTGTTATCTATTTACTGTAAAGAGTCTAAAAAAGAAATATTGTTACACTCTAAGCTTACTGATCGTACTGCTGTAAGAGAAAATAATAGTTTTACGCGTCTTTTCGCCATTTTTTAGAACTTTCAAATACGTGTGTTAAGATAGCTTCGTCTTGTTCGGTAAATTCAACTTTACGTCTCGCCATCACTACTTTGGCAACTTCAAACGCTTTTTTGGTGAGATAGGTTGTAAATCCGCTCGCGCCGCCCCAACTGTAACTCGGCACAAAGTTTCTTGGAAAACCTGAACCAAATATATTCGCATTGACACCAACAACAGTTCCTGTGTTGAACATTGTGTTGATTCCGCATTTACTGTGATCGCCCATCATAAGTCCGCAGAACTGCAATCCTGTTTTTGCAAAGTTCTCTGTTTCGTAACTCCACAATCGCACAGGTGCATAATTGTTTTTTAGGTTTGAATTGTTACTATCCGCGCCAATATTACACCATTCTCCTAAGACTGAGTTTCCTAAGAATCCGTCGTGTCCTTTATTAGAATAGCCCATTAATACAGAGTTGTTGACTTCGCCACCAACTTTACAATACGGTCCTAAAGTAGTGGCTCCATAAATTTTTGTAGCCAGTTTTAAGACGGAGTTATCACACATTGCCAACGCACCACGAACCACGCAACCTTCCATAATTTCGGCATCTTTTCCGATGTAAATTGGTCCTGAACTTGCATTTAGTGTACAAAAATTCAGCGTTGCTCCTGCTTCAATAAATATATTTTCTGGCGCAATTACGTTTACCGTTGCCGGAATTGGCTGTGATGTTCTGTCTTTTGTAATCAAGTCAAAATCTGCTTGAATGGCGGCTGCATTTTTTGAGAAAATGTCCCAAGTATGTTCAATTCGTAAACAATCTTCTTCGTACGGAATGATGTTATAGGTATCAAAATCGACCTCATCTTGTTCGTCTGTACTGTGAAATGCGATAATTTCATCACCCGAAAAAATAGCTTGATTTGCAGTTAATCCTTGAATAATGGCAACTAATTCGGCATTTGGCAAAAAAGAAGCATTGATCATTACATTTTCTTCCAATTCCACCATTGGATATTTTTCAGACAAATATTCTTCCGTAATTGTAGTGGTAGTTCCGCCTAAATGTGCTTCCCATTTTTCTCTAATCGTCAATATTCCTACTCTAATATCGGCAACAGGTTTTGTATATGTAAATGGCAATAATGCGTCGCGTACGGTTCCGTCAAAGAGAATGTAGTTCATGTGTATTAGGTTTTATAGGTGAAGTCGTTTACACTTTTTAGCTGACTGTAAATATAGTATTATAATTTTTCCAAAAAAAAATGTCTCTCAGTTTCCTGAAAGACATTTACTATTGTGTAGTCAAAATTCTTATTTCTTGAATTTTGCGTATTTGTTTTTGAACTTGTCAATACGACCTGCTGTATCTACTAATTTAGACTTACCAGTGTAATACGGGTGAGAAGTTCTTGAAATTTCTAATTTGTATAATGGATACTCACTACCATCAACTTCGATAGTTTCTTTAGTATCTACAGTAGACTTTGTAAGAAATACATCATTGTTAGACATATCTTTAAAAGCTACTACTCTATAATTTTCTGGATGTATACCTTGTTTCATCTTTTGTAATCTTTATTGTGACTTTCTCGATTTTTCGAGGTGCAAATTTAATTATTATTTCGGAATGTGCAACATTAAAATAAAAATATTTTGATAATTTTTACGCTTGAATTTCTATATTTGTGTCCTACATAAAATTCGTTTTCATGTTTTCAAAAACATCTCATTTCGGAATTGCCTTAGGATTTGTCCTAATTACCTCTTTCGTGTTGCAATATAAGCTAAATGTTCATACTGATCCAAAAAATGTATATTCATTAGCAATGTTCCCAGTTATGGCTGTATTTATGATTGTTGCAATTATTAAAGTAAGTCGCAAAGAGGAACCTTTTTCTATTAGAGAAGGTTTAAAAACAGGAATTGGCGTGATTCTTTTGGGAAGTTTAATGCTTTGGATTTACATGATTGTACATGCTTCCTATATCGAAACTGATTTTGTAGATAAATTGGCAGTCGTTGCTAAAAACGATTTAAAGGAAAATAGTGACTTTACAGACGAGAAGATTCAAGAAAGTATCAAGTTTTTAAAATCGAATTATAAATTCAGTATTTTTATCGAAAATGTATTTAAAAGTTTGTTAAGCGGATTTTTCTTTTCTTTACTCGCATCTTTAGCCATTAAATCAAAGATATTTACAAACCCTAAGAATCCTGTATGAATATATCTGTAGTGATACCATTACTTAACGAAGATGAGTCGTTACAAGAGCTACATGCTTGGATTTCACGTGTAATGGAAGCCAATAAGTTTACGTATGAAGTGCTTTTTATTGATGATGGAAGTACAGATGATTCTTGGAAAATTATTCACGAGTTATCACAAAAACATACTGAAGTTAAAGGAATTCGTTTTTTACAAAACTATGGAAAGTCGCAAGCATTGCACGCAGGTTTTAAGGAAGCTTCTGGCGATGTTGTCATTACAATGGATGCGGATTTACAAGACAGTCCCGATGAAATTCCAGGTTTGTATGAATTGATTACAGAGAAAAAATTCGATTTGGTTTCGGGTTGGAAAAAGAAACGTTACGATTCCGTCATCGCGAAAAATATTCCTTCAAAATTATTCAATTGGGCAGCAAGACGTACTTCAGGATTGAAGCTACATGATTTTAACTGCGGTTTAAAGGCTTATAAGAATATTGTAGTGAAGAATGTTGATGTGTACGGAGAAATGCACAGATACATTCCTGTATTGGCTAAAAATGCCGGTTTCCAAAACATTGGCGAAAAAGTAGTGATTCATCAAGCACGGAAGTACGGAAAAACGAAATTTGGCTACGATCGCTTTATCAATGGTTTTTTAGATTTGATTACAATTTGGTTTTTGTCTAAATTCGGAAAACGTCCAATGCACTTATTTGGCGCTTTAGGCGTGTTTATGTTTTTTATCGGATTTGCCGCTGCAGGTTATATCGGAATTATGAAATTATACAAACTTGCGTATGGTTTGAAAGCGATTCTTATCACTGACAATCCGTGGTTTTATATTTCGTTAGCCACCATGGTTATTGGAACGCAATTTTTCTTAGCTGGGTTTTTAGGCGAAATTATCTTGCGAAGCAAACGCGATAAAGAACGGTATAAGATTAGTGAAACAGAAAATATTTAAAGAACAACGCTAAGCTTTTAAGTACTTGTTAAGCGTAATATGTTTAAAAAAAAATCTAAAGTACCATATTAAATAAATTGATTATGAAAAAAATAACAGTAGCAATTGCTATATTTTGCATTACTAATTTTGCATTTAGTCAAACATCGAATAGTTTTTCTGCACAAGACTTAAAGCTATTCTTGAATAAACAAGTAGATATTAAACTTAAAAACGATGAAAAAAATCTAGATATATCTTGTACCGATGGCTCGAAAAGAGTCGATTATGTCTCAAAAATCAGCAAAAATTATATTGAAGTAATTTGTCCAGAAAGAAAAAAGAATTATGTCTACAAATTCACAACTCGAATTTTAATACGTGAAATTTCAGTAATTACTTTAATCGAAAAAAACTAGAAACACTACCCTACAACAAACAATATAAAACAGCTACTAATCATTCCTAAAACTTAGGTTGAATTCCATTATTTAACGCTTTAACGTTACATTTCCCGTAACTACTCTTCCACTTTCTAGCGTAAGCTTATACCAATAATCGCCAGATGGCAACGAAATTCCTTTATAGGTTCCGTCCCATTCACTATCAGCTTTAATGTAGTTTAAGTTTTTACCGTATCTATCATACAGTTCTATGGTTGCATTCGGATAATATTCTTTTTGCAACAATTGCCACGTATCGTTTACATTGTCGCCATTAGGTGTAAAAAACTTTGGAAAACCTCCAACTAAAATCGTTTCAGTAGCTGCGCTACATTCGCCGCGTCGCACCACAATATCGTAGACTCCAGGAAACAGATTAACAAATTCGTTTGATTCTGAAAATGAATTTCCGCCATTTACAGAATAACTAATATTTTCTGGATTACTATCTGACGTCAGCAGAATTTGAACCGTATTTACATCTTGAAAATCGTGTACATCTATCCGATCAATTGTCAATGGCGGTTCTGCAGTTACCACATAATTTATTTCTTTTTCGCATCCTGCGCTATTGGTAACAACTACAGCATACGTGCCTACTTCCGTAACCATAATTGAAGGCGTAGTTTCATTAGTTGACCAAGCGTAACTTGAAAACGATTCGTCAAAAGACAATTCTACAGCAGAGCCAACATCGCTGCATAAAAATGCTTGCTGATCTTCTAGTGTTGGCTGCGCGACAATATTTAGTAGAATGCTTCCAATAAATCCGCAATTGCTTCCGTAAGAAACTCTAAAAAACAATTCATCGGTTGTGGTTGCGTCTATAAATGAAAAATTGGTTAGTTGATTTTCTAGCAATAACGCTTCATCTCTAGTGGAATGTATGCTAATGGTTGCGCTAGGAAAATCGTCTCCGATAATGGTTTCTATTTGTGAGATGGAAATATTTGTATCGCCAACTTCGCACACATCAATCGTACTATACACACCCAAATTACTGCCTTCACTTACACTAAGTCGCACTTGTGTAATGGCAAAACAATCTATATACGAAAATACGCGTGCATACAATATTTGATTGTTTACGGTATTTGCATAAAAATCATTTGTAATGCCGTTTTCGTTCATTTGTGCATCATTCATACTTTCAAAAAATGCAACATCTATATTATCATTTCCATTGTCTTCTTCAATTATTGTAATAGCTTCTTGCAAATTGAATACTGACAAACCATCCGTATCATTTTCGTCAACGTCACACTGTTCAATTGTAAATAACGGTGCAATATTCGGCGTTTCTTGAATCACAACAATTTCAGTAAATAGTTGATCTGGAATGTTTGAGAATGAAACTTGTGCAGTCACCGTAAATGAACCTGCGTTTGTAAATGTATGCGAGGTAGAAATTGCTGTGGAAGTATTTGCGGTGCCCGAAGCTGGATTGCCAAAATTCCAGTTAATTCCTGTAATTGTATTTTCGGAAGAAATCGTAAATGTAGTTTCGTCACCTAAACAAAAATTTTCAATTGTAGCAATACTTTCATAAAAAGATTGTACCGAAGCTGGCAAACCAAAACGCGTAAAATTAGTTCCTAAATCAACACTTTGGTAATCAAATCCGCAAGCAGCACCTAACAAATTTGGCGCATTAATCGTTGATAATTTTGAAGATGGTAATGCATGATAAATACGTTTATCTAAGCCTAATTGTAAACTTCCTGCCAGCGATGGTGTTACTTGTGCTGATGGATAATCATACACTACAAACTTTGTATTTGGAACATCTGCAGCTGTCACATCATATTGTTGCAATTGCATATTAGTTAAGGAATTAATCCCAAAGGCTTTCCCAGAAGCATACAATCGTGTTGAATTTGAAGAAAATTCAACGCCATAAAACATAATTTCATCTGCCATAAATTGTCCATTGCTTACAAATCCTGTTGTTGAATCAAAATCATATAGATAAAGTAAACCTGCTAAATCTGGTTCAAATAATGTATGTGCAATTGCTAATTTTTGTCCATTAGGCGAAATTTTCATATTTCCTCTAATATTTCTATAATCAGGAACTGCATTTGATGTGTTTGAAACAACTGGAATAGCATTTACGCCTGCCGCAGTAACTTTAAACGAAAAAAACTGATTATTACGATGCGTAACTACCCAATAATTTCCATCGGAACTTAGTGTTCCAGATACTTTTTCGGACGTATTAGTCAATAAATTTACATTTTTAGTGGTTACATTTCCCATGCCGCTACTCTGTGCCATGTCTACAACGGAATAATTAAATCCATTACTTGCACCAGTATTGCTTCCGTTATAAGAGTCAACTACGTCTGTAGTAAAAATATAAAAGAGGTTTGCATTGCCAGGATTTGGAATAATGATACACGATTGTGTACTTGATAAACTTCCAGCCAAATCTGTTCCGTTTGGCATCATTTGATGCATACGATTCCACACAGTTACTCCATCGGTATAGAATAACAATGCGCCATCGGCATCAGAAATTGTTGAGCAGCCTTCTAATGTATTAATTTGTCCCGTATCTAAATTTACAGGTGCACCTGAATTAAAATTTAGACCTGCATTGACACCAAAAAACCAATTTGCGGTTTCTCTTTGTGCGTGTACCGAGACAATGAAAAATAGAAGTATGCAAAAGAAAATTAGAGGATTCTTTTTCATAGTGGTATAATCGGTCATTAAAGTTATTCAAAATATTTCGCCTATCAAAATAGAAACCCAAATGAATTCATTATTTTTGTGACTTAAAACACCTATAAATGACAAAGATAGACGCTACTATTTTGGGAAAAGCAACTACTTGGCTTTCTCCAATTTTCGATTCTGAAACACAAGCGAAAGTTCAAGAACTTATAGACACAAATCCAAAAGAATTAACTGAAAGTTTTTACACAAGTTTAGCTTTCGGAACTGGCGGTATGCGAGGCGTTATGGGACCTGGAACCAACAGAATTAATAAATATACGTTAGGGAAAAACACACAAGGACTGAGTAATTACCTCAAAAAAATATACCCAAATGAGCAATTAAAGGTTGCTATTGCGTACGATTGTAGACACAATAGCAAGTCGTTAGCGCAAGTAGTTGCTGATGTATTTTCTGCTAATGGAATTCAAGTGTATTTATTTTCAGATTTACGGCCTACGCCAGAATTATCATTTGCAGTAAAATATTTAGATTGTCACTGCGGAATTGTCTTAACAGCTTCCCACAATCCGCCAGAATACAACGGTTACAAGGTGTATTGGACAGATGGTGGACAAATTGTTCCTCCACAAGATGGTGAAATTATCAACGAAATTAATCGATTGGATTTTTCTGAAATTCAGTTTGATGCGAATACTGATTTAATTCATTTGGTTGATACGGATGTAGATGAAGCTTTTATCAATGCAAGTGTCGCTAATGCAGATTTTAAAGCAGCAAATAAAGATGATTTAACGATTGTTTTTACGTCATTACACGGAACATCCATCACAATGATTCCAGAGGTATTGAAACGCGCTGGTTATAAAAACGTACATATTGTGGAAGAACAAGCGAAACCTGATGGAGACTTTCCAACGGTAGTTTCGCCAAATCCAGAAGAGCCAGAAGCGCTAAAAATGGCGTTGGAATTAGCCGAGAAAACCAATGCTGATATTGTTATTGGAACTGATCCTGATAGTGATCGTTTGGGAATTGCTGTACGCAACTTAGAAGGTGAACTGATGTTGCTCAACGGAAATCAAACGATGGTTGTTATGACCGATTTCTTGTTGCAACAATGGAAAAATAACAACAAAATCAACGGAAAACAATTTATAGGTTCTACGATTGTATCTACACCAATGATGACTGATTTGGGCAATGCATATAACGTAGAATGTAAAATTGGATTGACAGGCTTTAAATGGATTGCCAAAATGATCAAAGATTTTCCTGAGTTGGAATTTATTGGCGGTGGCGAAGAAAGCTTCGGATTTATGACAGGCGATTTTGTACGTGACAAAGATGCAGTAACTGCTGCATTATTGGCATGTGAGATTGCTGCACAAACGAAAGCCAATGGAAGCTCGTTTTACGCTTCTTTGATTGATATGTATGTAGCACACGGTTTTTATAAGGAAAAGTTAGTTTCTTTGGTAAAGAAAGGAATTGATGGCGCCGCTGAAATCAAGCAAACCATGATTGATTTACGCGAAAATCCACTCACTACAATTGATGGTTCAAAAGTAGTTAAAATTGAGGATTATCAAACGTCCACAACAACTAATATGGAAGATGGTTCAACGTCACAAATCTCCATTCCGAAGTCAAATGTTTTGATTTATTACACAGCCGATGGCACTAAAATTGCAGCGCGTCCAAGTGGTACAGAACCAAAAATAAAATTCTACTTTAGTATACATCTGCCATTGGCAAACAAA
>NZ_JBGCDL010000149.1:0-11064 GCF_045105435.1 Kordia sp.
AAAAATTCGTGAATTCGTGGTAAAAAAGCAATAATACCAATTAGATTTCGATACAATTTTTCTTCATTTTATTCCAAAAAAATCACTCAATCTGACGACCTAGAAAAGACAAAAAAATTGTAATGCTAAACTTAATTCAGCATCGCACAAAACAACTTTTATCAATAACATAAAAGTATTCCAATGCTAGCAAAAGTTTAGAACTTGTGCCCACAAATAAGCTGAAAAATTCGTGGATTCGTGGTGAAAAAATAAAACAAATTAATAACCAACAACAGACGAATTAACAAAAAAACAAAAACACCCTAAAAGAATAATCCGTATTTTTAGTTTCTGAAACCAAACCAACCTAAAAAATGCGAATCGCAACCATTGTAATAACACTATTTCTTACCATAGCAAGCCAACTAGAAGCACAAGCACAAACTTTTGACGAAACCTATTATAAAAACCTAGAATACAGACTTATTGGTCCATTTCGTGGTGGACGAAGTGCGGCTGTAACAGGCGTTCCTAACAAACCCAACTTGTTCTATTTTGGAGCAACAGGCGGCGGAATTTGGAAAACAACCAACGGCGGACGCGCTTGGGAAAATATTTCTGATGGCTTTTTTGGTGGAAGTATCGGTTCCATTACCGTTTCAAAAAGTGACCCAAATGTCATGTATGTTGGTGGTGGCGAAAAAACCGTGCGCGGAAACGTATCTTCAGGATATGGCGTTTGGAAAAGTGTCGATGCAGGAAAAACATGGACAGCTTCCGGCTTAAAAAATTCAAGACATATTCCTAGAATGGCTGTGCATCCTACAAATCCAGATATTGTATACGCTGGTGTCATGGGAAATATCTACAAATCATCACAAGAAAGAGGTGTATACAAAAGTATTGACGGCGGAAAAACATGGAAAAAAACACTGTTTGCCAATGCAGATGCAGGCGTTGTCGATTTACTTATCGATCCTACAAATCCAAGAATACTATACGCTTCTACATGGCGTATTCGCAGAACACCATACAGTTTAAGTTCTGGTGGTGATGGTTCAGGGTTATGGAAAAGTACAGACAGTGGCGAAACATGGACAGAAATCTCTACCAAAAAAGGATTCCCAAAAGGAACTCTAGGAATCATTGGAGTTACGGTTTCTCCACTCAACAATCAACGTGTTTGGGCAATTGTTGAAAATAAAGACAAAGGTGGATTATACCGAAGCGACGATGGTGGCGAAACCTGGAATCAAGTCAATAGCGAACGTAAATTACGCCAACGTGCTTGGTATTACACGCGTATATATGCAGATACCGAAAATGCAGATGTTGTATACGTATTAAATGTACGCTATCACAAAAGTACCGATGGCGGAAAAACATTCAGCACATACAACGCTCCACACGGAGATCATCACGACTTATGGATTGCACCCGAAAATCCAAAACGTATGATTATTGGTGATGATGGCGGCGCACAAGTTACCTATGATGGCGGCGAAACCTGGAGTACATATCACAATCAACCGACTTCGCAATTTTATAGAGTGACTACAGATAATAGTTTTCCGTATAGAATCTATGTAGCACAACAAGACAATTCCACAATACGAATTCCGCACAGAACCGATGGTAGATCTATTTCAGATGACGATTGGGAAAGTACGGCTGGTGGCGAATCGGCACATATTGCGGTCGATCCAAAAGACAATGACATCGTATATGGCGGAAGTTATGATGGTTTCCTCACGCGAAAAAACCACAAAACAGGAACCGTTAGAGCCATTAATGTTTGGCCAGACAATCCAATGGGACATGGCGCTGAAGGGATGAAATATCGTTTTCAATGGAATTTCCCAATCATATTCTCAAAGCACAATCCGAATCGTTTATACACATTTTCAAATCGTGTGCATGTCACAGAAAATGAAGGACAATCTTGGAAAATTATCAGTCCAGATTTAACTCGAAACGATCCAGAAAAACTAAAATCTTCTGGTGGACCAATTACACAGGATAACACTTCCGTAGAATATTACTGTACTATTTTTGCTGCACAAGAATCGCCACTTACAGAAGGTTTACTTTGGGTTGGAAGTGACGACGGATTAATTCACCTTACAAAAGATGGCGGACAAAACTGGGAGAATGTAACGCCAAAAGGAATGCCTGATTGGATGATGATCAACAGCATTGAACCAAGTGCTTTTGACGCAGGAACCTGTTATGTAGCAGGAACAAAATACAAAACGGGCGACTTTACTCCATATATCTACAAAACGACAGATTACGGAAAATCGTGGAGAAAAATTACAAACGGAATCAATGCTGAGCATTTTACAAGAGTTGTTCGTGAAGATCCAAAACGCAAAGGTTTACTATACGCAGGAACGGAAACAGGCATGTACATTTCGTTCAACGATGGAAAAAACTGGCAATCGTTTCAGTTGAATTTGCCAATTGTTCCAATTACCGATCTCACCATAAAAGAAAATAACTTAATTGTAGCAACGCAAGGAAGAAGTGTTTGGATTATTGACGATTTAACGGTGATTCATCAGCAATACGGTATCACAAAAAATGAAAACATTCTGTACAAACCAAAAGACTCCTACAGAATGCGTGGTGGTTCTCAAAAAGGAAGCAAAACCGAAGGAATGAATCATCCAAATGGTGTGATGACCTATTTCTATCTAAACGATTATGATGAAAACGATGAGGTTTCATTAACGTATATGGAAGCGAATGGAGATATTATAAAAACATTCAGCACAAAAAACAAAAAGAAAGACAAACTCAACGTTGAAAAAGGAGGAAATCAGTTTGTGTGGAACATGACTTACAAAGGAACAGAAAAGCTGAAAGGTATGATTTTATGGTGGGCAAGTTTAAATGGTCCAAGAGCAGTTCCTGGCGAATACAAAGTAAAATTGACCGTAAAAAAAGAAGGTACTGATGCCGTAGAAATGATCAAACCGTTTACCATTTTGGCTGATAAAAGAGCTGAAAGTACCTTGGCGGACATGCAAAAACAATTCGATTTCATCAAAGATGTCAATGCAACAATGGACAACGCGCACAAATCCATCAAAAAAATTAGAAAAATTAATGCAAAATTGACTTCTTTTGCAGCGCAGTATAAAGACGATGAAAACGTAACAGCATTGGTGGAAAAAGCCAAGGAACTCAAAAAGCAATTTACAGCAATTGAAGAAGCATTGTATCAAACAAAAAACCGTAGTGGACAAGATCCGTTGAATTTCCCAATTCGTCTCACAAATAAATTAGGACACTTAAATTCATTGGTAAGTATGGGCGATTTTGCACCAACGGAACAAGATATTGCGGTAAAAAACGAGTTGACACAAAAAATTAATAAAGAACTAAGTGAGTTCAACAATTTGGTAGACAACGAAATAAAAGCGTTTAACGATGCCTTTAATGCGAAAAAACTAAATTATTTATTCATAGAAGACTAAATGTTATTAGAATATTACGGTTACATAAAAGCACTACATTTAATATTTGTAGTCACTTGGTTTGCGGGATTATTTTACATTCCACGCCTATTTGTTTATCAAATTGAAGCCTTTCACAAACCATCTCCTGAAAAGGAAATTTTAGGAAAACAGCTTAAATTAATGGCAAAACGCTTGTGGTTTATTATTAGTTGGCCTTCGGGAATATTGGCAACTTTTTTTGCAATTTTGCTACTCATTGCAAATTCGTCATTATTGCAATTGGGTTGGATGCATGTAAAACTAGGATTTGTATGCTTACTAATTTTATACCATCTTAAAACGCACCAAATGTTCAAGCAATTGCAGCGTGATGATGTGCGATACAGCTCTAGTTTTATGCGAATTTGGAATGAAGGCGCTACATTTATATTATTTGCAGTTATATTTTTGGTCATTTTAAAAAGTTCCATCAATTGGATTTTTGGTGTGATCGGAATTTTTGTATTAGCATTTTTATTAATGCTCGGATTTAAGCTATACCAACGCATACGCGAGAAGAATCCAAATGCGTAATTTGGCTTGATTATTGTGCAAAAGCCAAGAAGATAAACCCACATTCATGAAACCTGCTAGACTTTCATTACGTTCCAGAATATTTGCTTACATGATTCTTTTGATTCTTGTAGCGTCTATTTTAATTGCTTTGGTTACCATTTATCAATACAGTGAACAATCAAACGATTATCATTTACGCCGTTTAGATCGAAAAGAAAAACAAGTAAAAGGACACGTAAAATATCTTATCTTTTTTGAAACAACCTATGTTGTCAATGAAGAAAATTTAGGCCTTATTTTTCAGAAAGAAATCTTTAAAATTGCCGACATTCACAATGTCATATTTAATTTATACGACTTAGAAGGTGGTTTCTTAAAAACATCAGATACCTCTATAAGAAGCGAAGGAATAACAGAATGTTTGCCTGCCAAAATTTTAAATAATTTACAATACAATGTAGACAAACATTATGATGATATTGTGTTGGAAAATGGCACAGAATATCAATCGTCATACAGTATTATTACCGATGCAAAATCGAAGCCTTTAGGAATTATAAACCTGCAATACAAGCTAGATAATACATTTAGCGACAATGAGTTGCGAGAGTTTTTAACACGTTTAGGATATACCTATGTAGTCATGCTAATCATTGCAATTGTATTTGCATATTACGTTTCAAAATACATTACAAAATCGCTTAAGAAAATTGGTGAAAAGTTAGATCAGACACGCTTCAACAAACGCAATGAAAAAATTATTGTGGAAGATGCTGGACAAGAAATTTACAATCTTATCAATGCGTATAATGGTATGATTGACGAACTCGAAGAAAGTGCGGTAAAACTAGCAAAAAGTGAACGTGAACAAGCTTGGCGCGAAATGGCAAAACAAGTAGCGCACGAAATTAAAAATCCGTTGACGCCAATGCGATTGACAGTACAAAGTTTTCAACGAAAATTTGATCCGAACGATCCAAAAATTCATGACAAAGTAAACGAATACACAAAAATACTCATTCAACAAATTGATACGATGAGTAATATTGCTTCCGCGTTTTCAAACTTTGCAAAAATGCCAGCACAACAAAACGAAATGCTAAATGTGGTTGAAATTACACGTTTGGCAATGGATCTTTTTAATGAAGATTATATCAATTATTCGTATGACGAAGAAGAAATTATTGTCAAGTTTGATCGTACACAGCTAATTCGCGTGATTACGAATTTGGTAAAAAATGCCATTCAAGCCATTTCCGAAAAACGTCCGCCACGAATAGATGTGCGCGTATTTGAACAAGATAATATGGTGCTAATTACAGTAAAAGACAACGGAATTGGTATCACAAAAGAAAACGAACCTAAAATATTTGAGCCTAAATTTACCACCAAATCTAGTGGAATGGGATTAGGACTCGGAATGGTAAAAAATATTGTAGAAACTTACGAAGGAAGTATTACTTTTACATCTGAAGAAAATAAAGGCACCACATTTAAAGTGTCATTCCCAAAAATATAACACCATGAGCTACGAAAACATCTTAGTACACGAAGACAACGGAATTGGAACAATTACGATCAATCGTCCTAAAAAATTAAATGCACTAAACAGAGATACCATTCAAGAATTACACACTGCTTTTGAAGCCTTAGATGCTTCCACAGAAGCGAAAGTGATTGTATTGACAGGAAGCGGTGAAAAAGCATTTGTAGCAGGTGCAGATATTAGTGAATTTGCACATTTTTCGGTGGAAGATGGTGGAAGATTAGCTGCAAAAGGGCAAGAATTACTTTTTAATTTAGTACAAAATTTAGGAACGCCCGTAATTGCTGCCGTAAACGGTTTTGCGCTCGGTGGTGGATTGGAATTAGCAATGGCGGCACACTTCAGAGTTGCCAGTGATAATGCAAAAATGGGCTTGCCAGAAGTATCACTTGGTGTTATTCCAGGATATGGAGGAACACAACGCTTACCACAATTGGTAGGTAAAGGAAAAGCCATGGAAATGGTTATGACTGCGGGAATGATTGGCGCTGATGAAGCAAAACAATGCGGATTGGTAAATCATGTAACAACACAAGAAGAATTATTGCCATTGGCATACAAATTGGCGAGTAAAATAATGCGAAACTCGTTAGTTGCCATTCGCGGAGCAATCAAAGCGGTAAATGCAAACTATGAAGATGGCGTAAATGGTTACGAAACAGAAATTACAGAATTCGGAAACTGTTTTGGTACGGAAGATTTCAAAGAAGGAACTACGGCATTCTTAGAAAAACGCAAAGCAGCTTTTCCTGGAAAATAGGAAAAAACGATAGCTTTTTTATTTCTTTACATACATCACGAATACGATTTTTGTTAAATTTTGGCGTAAATAGTTGTTTTGAAGTCAATAATAATTATATTGATAACTAAGTATTTACCAATCTTAATTACCATGAAAAAAGGATTTTTAACTGTTGTATTTTGTTTGTTTGCGTTTCATTTATCTGCACAATGTACTATTGATCCATTCATTCAACAGAATTATGAGCTTGATGCTCAATTGTTGGTGTTACAAGAAATTAAAGGGAATCCAAGTGATCCAGATTATGACAATCCTTTTTTAGAACAAGCTAGGGTAGATGGTTATCTGGAAAAACTATCAGCGATATATTCAAATCCACAAAACTTAGCCGATATAGATTCATTATTTACTGAATTTCAATTTCATGTGAACGCAGTTAATTTACCGTATAAAAAAATGGAGTTTCGAGTACAAACATCCGTGAGTTGGGTACAAACGTTAAAAGATACAGGGCAATCTGGTGTCACCGAATTGGACAATTTTTTGTCACAATATCAATTCACCGTTACAGACTTTTTTGATTTTACATTTGGAAACAGTGCAGGAACCACAAAATTTGAGCTCACAACTGCACACAATTTTATAAATACGTATGCATTGTTTGATGATTTACAGAATAGCTCAAGTGCTATTGAAGACGTATTTGAAGTGAGTGATTATTCGGTTTGGTGTAACTATACAGGAATTCCTTATACAGTAGAAGAATATGCATTGCCTCCTGCTGATCTTCCTGTAAATTCATGCAGTATTAGTAAAAGCAATAATGCTACAAGTGCTGAAGATGTATTTATTTTTTCATTAGGAAAATGTTTTCATTCTGGTTATATAACTGATTATAGATATGTAACCGTTCCTAATGATTGTAGTTCAGCAACATTTTCGCGAACTTTATCTACATCGGAAAACGAACTGATAAACGTTTCTATCTATCCAAATCCAACATCAAACACGTTACATATTAAAGGAATTCCACAAATTGAAACGGTAGAAATATATTCTATTCTGGGTAAAAAAATAGAAGTTTCTATAACTAATTCAACAACAGTTGATGTAAGCACTTTAACAAACGGAATTTATTTTTTGAAAGTTGTTGATACTCAAAATCGGACTGTGATTAAGAAGTTTATCAAAAAATAAAATGTCAATATTCCTCGTTTTAACTACGCTTACACATTCGTTTTAACGCTTACGAACTAATTTCAGCATCGTATTAATCTTTTATATACATTTAAGAAAGTTTCCCAATTTTCAATGTGCAAAACACCATAATTAAAAATAGCACAATGAGAAAAATAGTAGTAAGTATGATTGCATTTGTTTTATTATCTTGTTCATTCAATGATGATAACGAACCTCTAATTCTGCAAGATGCCATCAGTTTTAATTTAAATGGAACTGATTATTTTTTAACAGATTACAATGTAATGCTAAATCCAGCAGACAGCAATGAACGCATGATAGAAGCCACATTTGACAACAATACCAAAACGCTTTTATTTTATGTTATTGTAGAAGAAACCAATCAAATAGAAGAATTTATATTGATTGAAAACGGCATTGAATACAGTTCAGATCCAATAATGGGCGATCGAGAAACCTCTATTACAACGCATACCGACAGCAATATGATAGGAACATTTAGAGCAGTTTTGACTGATAGAAATGATTTGCCAATCCATACATTTACAAACGGAATTATACATATTAAGTTTTAAAACGTGATTGATAGTATTATAAAAACTCCTTCAAACTTTACATATATAAAATTTAAAGGAGTTCTGTTCGCTTATTGTAAAATACTAGCCGTTTGCACAACCTTTAGTATGACAACCGTTGCTGTAACCACATTCTAAACTTGGTCCAGAGGTGCTTGGAGCACCTTTTACAGGCTGATTGTTATTATTGTTAGCTTGAAGACCACCATTTATTGATGATAAATTAGAAATAGATACACTGTTTAATTTTAGGGTTTGAATTGCTCTGTTTTTCATAATATTGTGAATTAATAGTTTAAGTTTTCAATAACTAGGGTGCATTATGAAATTTCATTACCCACTTTTTTAAAATTTTTTTAAAAATCTATGTAAATGACATTCAATCGAAAGTTATAAGAATAAAAAAAGTCTGTCTTTCTTGATATAGAAAAATAGACTGTATGTGTTATTAGGTAGCTAGTTTTTAACTATCAAGAACATCCTTTTTTGGTAAGTTTTAATGTTTTCTTTGCGTTACTTTTCATAATAGTTTGATTTTTAAATCTATAATGGATAGAAAGTAAAGGATTCTTCAACCAATAAAAAACAATACTATTGCATGATTTATGAAAACGTGATCATTTTGAGAAAAATAAGAAACGTGAAAACATTTCTACAAGCCAAATTATAAACAATATTTTGTCTAACAAAATCTAAACTTCCCCATTCCATTCCGCAAAAAACTGTGCTAAAAACTGTTCCATGTATGCATGACGTTGTTCCGCAATTTTTTTACCTGTGTTGGTGTTCATTTTATCTTTGAGAAGTAACAATTTTTCGTAAAAGTGATTAATTGTAGGTGTAGTAGATTTTTTATATTCCTCTTTGGTCATATTGAGGTTTGGTTCAATAGAAGGGTCATGTAACTTTCTATTCTTAAATCCGCCATAATTAAAACAACGTGCAATTCCAATAGCACCAATTGCATCCAAACGATCGGCATCTTGAATTACGTCCAATTCAGGTGACGTAAACTGCTGATCGAAATTTCCGCCTTTAAATGAAATGTTAGTAATAATATTTTCAACATGTGTTATGACATCTTCCGCCACAGCGATACTTTCCAAAAAATTACGCGCTACTTTGGGTCCAATTTTTTCATCACCGTTGTGAAATTTTGAATCGGCAATATCATGCAATAACGCGCCCAAACTCACCACAAATTCGTCTACGGTTTCTTCTTTCGCAATCAATAATGAATTTTTGTATACACGTTCAATATGAAACCAATCGTGTCCGCCTTCGGCATTTGCCAACGTTTCTTGAACAAAAGTGATGGTTTTTGCAATAATGGCTGCTTTAGTGGCGCTCATAAGGATGTGTTTTTGAAAGATGTGTTACAGAATAAATTCAGCTATAAAACTACGCAATAACAATCGATTTTGTAACTACTTTTTCGATATGTTCAATGAGTTCATCAAATTTATTTCTAGGATAATCACTCAATAAAATAGGTTGGTGTGCATCAATGGTAATTTTTGTGCCCAATCCGTATGGAAACCTTCCATATTTGGTTGTTTTCCACGAATTATTGATTGTAACAGGAACAATTTGTGCGTTCGGAATGTACTTAAATAACACCTGCAAACCTTTCGTTTTAAACGGCTTTGGATCGCCTGTTTTGCTGCGAGTTCCTTCCGGAAAAATAACAGCAGTATACGTGTTTTTGTGCACATACTTTGCAAAGCGAATGATTTCTGTAATGGCTTGTTTCGGATTATTTCTATCGATCAAAGCAGCGCCACCGTGACGCAAATTAAAAGAAATGCCAGGAATGCCTTTGCCCAATTCTTTTTTACTTATAAACTTTGGGTAGTGCTTTTTAAACAGCCAAATTAGAGGAGCAATATCGTTCATGCTTTGATGATTTGACACAATAATTAAAGGCCTGTCCAAATCTAAAGTATGCAAATTCCGAAGTTTGTAACGCGTTCCTAGAATACGTTGGCAACACATGAGACTAAATTGAAAGGCATTCACGCTCCAATTATGTCCATTGTGTCCGCCTAACTTTAGGCAAATCCATTGAATTCCATGAAAAATAACTAATAACAATCCAAAAACAAGCAAATAAATGCTTGAGAATATATACGATAAAAACTTCACGATGTAGGTACTTAGTAATCTGGTAAAAATAAAAAGCAAAACCACGCAAAAAGCGTGGTTTTTATAATGTGTTCGATAAGAATGTATTAACAGTTCTCGTTGTAGGCATCTTTAAGATTCTCAGCAATCATTTCTGCTGGTCTTCCTTCAATATGGTGACGCTCTAACATGTGTACCAATTGTCCATCTTTAAACAATGCCATACTTGGAGAAGAAGGTGGAAAAGGAACCATAAAACCTCTTGCTTTATCGGTTGCTTCTCTATCAACTCCTGCAAAAACAGTCACTAAATTATCTGGTTTCTTATCATTATCTAAAGACATTCTTGCGCCAGGTCTTGCATTGGCTGCTGCACAACCACAAACAGAGTTTACAACTACTAGCGTTGTTCCTTCTTTTGCCAAAGCGTTATCAACAGCTTCTACCGTGTGTAATTCTTCGAAACCAACGGCAGTCAAATCTGCTCTCATTGGCTTTACCAATTCTGGTGGATACATAATCTTTTGAGTTAAATTCATTAATAATGTTGCAAAGATACGGATTTAATCCTTTTGAAGCCGAATTCTGAAATACTGTTTTTGTGTTAAAGAAAGGTAAAAAAAGCAGTGATTCGTTAGAAATATAGTGCTGGTGAATATTTTTTTCTTGGGAAAATGTATCTTTGGTAAAAACAAACTATATGAGTGGATTTGCAAGCTGGATTGGAGGCGCGTTAGGATGGACGCTTGGTGGACCTATTGGTGCTGCTATCGGGTATGCCATAGGAACAGCCGTTGACAAAGCAACTTCAAAAGGGTTATTACTCGAAGAACCTAAGCAACAAAAGAGACAACGTCGTAAACGTGCCGAACCTAC
>NZ_JBGCDL010000150.1:0-3360 GCF_045105435.1 Kordia sp.
ATAAAATCTTTCTTGAATTTTTAGTTTTAGATTATTAAGCAATATTTTCAAAAAATGAATAAAAATAATAGTATTTCAGTTGAAATAAATCATAATGAATTGCAAGGTTTAAAAGATCCTTTTAATGCAAATGTTGAAGTCCTTGTTACATTCAAAGACATGCCAACAGTAACAATCATTGTGGGAACTCCTAAAAATCTTGAATACCTGATGGTGAAAGACAGGGTGAATTTCTATGGCCCCGGACTTCCGTGATAGGTTGTGAAATAGTTATTGCTTTTTTTCAATTGATTCTTTATTAATTTAAGAAATAAAAGGAAATCGTGGAGGTCGGTATCTCGTGGAATATCAAGGTGATGGTGTTGTAAATATTGTTGGGATTGCTGACCGCGGAAATAAAAAAAATATTAAAAGTTGGCGGAAAGCGATGAAAAATTTATATAGGATAGAACTGAAATATACTAAATTTTATTATATTCATCAAGAATTTTACATTCTTCTTCTAGATTTTTAACAATTTTTTCGTCTATTTTTTTATCTTTTTCTTCATCATGGTCACTTTGGTCATTAAGAAATAGAATACGATATTCCACTTCGAAATTTAGTCAATGGTAAAGGTTCTTTAGATATTATTATTACCTTAGAAGATGGTTCAGATTATTTGGTAGAAGTAACAACCCCTCGATTTCTAGACGTTCTTATGGAAAAGCGAAAGTTCTTACCACCTGGATACTACTATATTAACGTATCGGAGTTCACGAATGAAATCATACAAGCAGCTATCGAAGAGTTTATTGGTGAAAGTGAAGATTCCTACTGGTTGAAACTTTACCATACCGCAGTCACTTTAAATATAATTAGGTGGCGTTAAATAAGTATTATACATCACAAACGTCGATATTCAAGGAAATTAAAATACGATACTTTATTGCTTTATTGAAAAATACTTGATATTATAATTTGTTGTACGTTAAAAATTCTAAAAACTTATGGTTGATCAAAATTCACCAGCTTTTAATTTTTCTGAAAAAATTGGTTTGGTTATCGGAAAAGGAATTCGATATATTATAATATGTGGAGTTGTTGTTTTTATGGGTGGAAAATTAGGCGGTTCTAAACCATCTCAGCCGGTTCCAAATCCACCGGGGCCAACACCACCTTAACCTTAGTTACAATTTATTAAAAAATATTAAAAAATTAAAATAAAATTTATGCCTTGGATAAGAGACGTGTGTGAAGATGTTGTTTGTGAAGGTGCCTTAGGTGTTGTCAAAGGTATTTTTGGAGTTTCATTCTTCACTGCATCAGAAACAGAAGAAATTGTCAGTTTAAAAAAATTGACGCTATCGGTTATGGAAAAATCTCCTGAACTCGTAACAGAACCTGTTGTGTGCGAAGCTATTCGGCAAGGTCAGAAATCGGCACTAGAAACCTTTGCGAAAACCGCTCCACCAGAAGCGGTCGCTGCTGGTGTAGTTACAGCAGCTGAATTAGTGTGTAGTAAAGCGCTTAAGACGCGATTCACAGAGGTTTTAATGGGAGCCTGTATGAATCTAGTAGGTTGTTAAATGCTTTTATTTCAATTTTAATATTTCAAATTTTGATCAAACACGCCAAAATTTGAAATATTAAAATTTACTCTTTAATACTCTCCTAAGCCCCCATATTACCTAAACTTAATTTATTTTGATTCTGGGGCGTATCAGCAGCCTCTCAAGCCGTATTATATTTGCTAGGTTGATTTTCATTAGAATGTTTTTGAATTAAATTTGGTCCATACGCTCTTCCCTTTCCTTATCAGATAAAATGTCAACGTAAGAAGAAGTGGTACCCATACTTCGGTGCCCTATTGCTTGTTTCACAAACTCAATATCTTTGGTATCTTTCCATAATTGAGTAATATATCCAACTCGAAAACTATGACTCGTAATATTTGGCGTATCAGTAAATTGATTCGAAACCGAACGCATTGCTCGATTGACGTCTTTTGTAATCGTTTCGCGACTTAACATTTGGTAATGGTTGGCTTCGGATGTAAAAACGTAAGAATTAGATTCTTTCATTAAAAAAATCAGTTCAAAATCTTTTTTTCGATCTTCAATGATTTTTTTGCCTTCCTTAGTTAGGAATGCTTTATGATTACTCGGCCCTCTTTTAGAGCGATCAATGGCAATCCAGTTAGAATGGATAAGTGTTTCAAGCTGATATACCTTTAAAGGTAATAGTTCATTGATCCGTATTCCAGTCACTGCGAGAATACAAAAGGCAATTCGTAAGCGTACAGATAAATAAGTTGGGCCTTCGGCAGCTCGAATCAATTCCTTATAAATATGATGAGTCATAGGTTCTCGCTTGGGTAAGCGCTTCCGGTTTTGACGAGCTTGCTTGCGAATTTCCTTTTCTTCGCGTTCTTGTTGAATTGCATTTAATTCTGAAACAACAATCCCTAATTGTTGGGTTAATTCCTTGTTTAGTTCCACTAATTCCTGATTTCTTAAGGCTAGGCCGATGAAGCCTCTCTGCAAATCATTTCGAATAGCTTGAAGTTGTTTCGAATTATTAGTTTGGCCTTCTACTAAAATATCTAACTTAGATTCAACTTCGGATTTTGTAATTAATTGATTAGTTTCTTTTTTTTTTTTTTTTTTTTCCATATAAAATTTTTCTTATTTTGACTTTTCAATGTGTGTTTATTTGCAAAGGTGACCTTGTTAAAAAACTCTCCCGGAAAAGAGAGTTTTTTAACAAGGTCACCTTTGCAAACACCTGAAAATATCAGGCCTTTTTAAAAATGTGTGATTAAAAAACTGCTTTTTATTTGTGGTCTAACCACATGTCGATTAAAACTATGAATTAAAAATTAATAAATTAATTTTATAAAAATTGGATCTTAATATTTTCGAAAACAGCTATTTGTGAATGGGATGAATTTAAATCTGTAATCTGTAAAACCTTATTCGATGAAAGATCTAAAACTTTATCCTGCAGCTTTCCCTCTTGGTGTAATACTTTTAGATATTGGATAAAATATTCTTGTATCTGTCTTTTGTGTTGATTACTTAAAACAGCTGGATAATTATCCAAGAATTGTGTAATATTAAATTCTTTTCTGAGATGGATAGAGCTATAAGTTTTAATAATTTCAAATAATACTTGAAATTGGTGCTTAGTTAGCTTTTGTTGAAAAATATCAGAAAATAAAAATGGATGTAAGTAATTAAATAATTCTTCTGCAATCCAAATCTCAACCATTAAAATATTTTGTTCTGACTTGTAAACGGATACTTCAGGAATAGTAACAAGCATCCGATAATACTTATTCGAAAAGGACTCAATAACAAAATTCGTTTTTACCAAATC
>NZ_JBGCDL010000151.1:0-46103 GCF_045105435.1 Kordia sp.
GACTTTCAAAACACTAAAAAACGAATATATGGCCTTTGATATTGACATGATAAAAAAGGTTTACGAAACAATAGTGGAACGTGTAGATAAAGCACGCGAAATTACTGGTAAACCATTAACACTTTCAGAAAAAATACTATACTCACACTTATGGGATGGAACGGCAAACAAAGCGTTTGTTAGAGGAAAAGACTATGTAGATTTTGCTCCAGACCGTATTGCTTGTCAAGATGCAACTGCACAAATGGCACTATTGCAATTTATGCAAGCAGGAAAAACAAAAGTAGCAGTTCCGACAACAGTACACTGTGACCACTTGATCCAAGCCAAAGTTGGTGCTACTACCGATTTGCAATCTGCAATGAACAACAGTAGTGAAGTATTTAATTTCTTAGAGTCAGTATCAAACAAATACGGAATCGGATTTTGGAAACCAGGAGCTGGAATTATTCACCAAGTAGTATTAGAAAACTATGCCTTTCCAGGCGGAATGATGATCGGAACAGATTCACACACTGTAAATGCAGGTGGATTAGGAATGGTTGCCATTGGAGTTGGTGGTGCTGATGCCGTTGACGTAATGGCTGGAATGCCTTGGGAATTAAAATTTCCAAAACTAATAGGTGTAAAACTAACTGGAAAAGTTTCTGGTTGGGCAGCACCAAAAGATGTGATCTTAAAAGTAGCTGGAATTGTATCTGCAAAAGGCGGAACAGGAGCTATTGTTGAATATTTTGGACCTGGAGCCGTTTCTATGTCATGTACAGGAAAAGGAACAATCTGTAACATGGGAGCTGAAATTGGCGCAACAACGTCAACGTTTGGATACGACGAATCTATGGAACGTTATTTACGTGCTACAGACAGAAGCGATGTTGCTGATGCAGCTAACTCAGTGAAAGACTATTTAACAGGAGATGCAGAAGTATATGCAAATCCAGAACAATATTTTGATCAAGTTATTGAAATTAACTTATCAGAACTTGGCCCATTATTAAACGGACCGTTTACGCCAGATTTATCAACACCAGTTGGTGCTGATATGACGGCTAGAGCACAAGAAAAAGAATGGCCAATGCAAGTAGAATGGGGATTAATTGGTTCTTGTACAAACTCTTCGTATGAAGATTTATCAAGAGCATCTTCTGTTGCACAACAAGCCTTAGACAAAGGATTAAAAATGAAGTCTGAATTAGGAATTAATCCAGGATCAGAGCAAGTACGCTACACAGCAGAACGTGATGGAATTCTTGATATATTCGAAAAATTAGACGCAAAAATATTTACAAACGCTTGTGGACCTTGTATTGGACAATGGGCACGTTATAGCGATCCTAAAAATGCACCAAAAAACAGCATCGTTCACTCATTCAACAGAAACTTTGCAAAACGTGCAGATGGAAACCCAAACACACATGCATTTGTAGCTTCTCCTGAAATTACGGCAGCAATCGCAATTGCAGGTCGTTTAGACTTTAACCCAATGACAGATACTTTGATCAACGAAAATGGGGAAGAAGTAATGTTAGACGAACCAACAGGATGGGAATTGCCTCCAAAAGGTTTTGATGTAAAAGACAACGGATATTTAGCGCCAGAAGAAGATGGTTCTCATGTTCAAATTAACGTAAACCCAGATTCTGAGCGTTTAGAGTTACTAACTCCATTTACGCCAATTGGTTCAGAAATCAACGGAGCAAAATTATTAATAAAAGCACATGGAAAATGTACAACTGACCATATTTCTATGGCTGGACCTTGGTTACGTTTCCGTGGACACTTAGATAATATATCTAACAACTGTTTAATTGGTGCCGTAAACGCATACAACATGAAAACGAACTTTGTGAAAAGTCAGTTAGATGGAGAATATGATGCAGTTCCAAAAACAGCACGTGCATACAAAGCTGCTGGTGTTTATACAATTGTAGTTGGAGATCATAACTACGGAGAAGGTTCGTCACGTGAGCATGCAGCAATGGAGCCAAGACACTTAGGTGTTGCCGCAGTAATTGTAAAATCGTTTGCACGTATTCACGAAACAAACCTTAAAAAACAAGGAATGTTAGGGTTAACGTTCGCTAATGAAAGTGATTACGATTTAATTCAAGAAGATGATACATTCAACTTTGTTGACTTAAACGAATTTGCACCAGGAAAACCATTAACAATCGAAGCAGTTCATGCAGATGGAAGCAAAGATGTAATTGTAGCAAACCATACCTACAACCAAAGTCAGATTGAATGGTACAATGAGGGTTCTGCCTTAAATTTAATCAAAAAAGAAAACAACGCTTAATATATAAGCAGTTTGTAAATACATAAAAGAGGCTGTCTGTAAAGTTATAGAAGGCGTCATTCTGAATTCAATTCAGAATCTCATTACACTGATTTTCAATGATGATGAGAGACCGAATCAAGTTTGGTTTGACGAAATTTTAACTTTCTAGATAGCTTCTTTTTTATGTATAAGATTAGCTATTTGATGTTCTTATATTTTACCAAACGTTTAGTAGCCGTCATATTCTTTATAATTTACCAAATCAATCCTAAAATCGAGTTTCATCATTACAATTAATCGATTATTTGAGTCGTCAGCGATCCAAATTTCTTTTTTAGCATCTTTGGTTGCTACTATTAAAACAGGTATATTATAAGGTACTCCATCTTCTTTATTACCAAACGAGTACGTTTCTTTTCCTGTTAAGGTAAATAGTTCTTTTTCCGAATCTGAGTTACCCAAACCAATAGCAACTGGTTTTCCTGATTTTAAATCTTTAAACATCTTTTTGCTAACCCAAACTGTTGTTTTCTCAGTAAGTCTCTTATAACCATTACCAAAATAGTTATATAAATTGGTTGATTCTTTTAGTGCTTTTTCATCTATAGAAATAGTTCCAGATGCATCACCCAAATCATAATCGAAGGAAATAGAATTGCCAAAATGATTGATATTAAGATCAAAGTTCCACTTTTCATCACCAGCTTGTACTTCATAATACAAATCACTTCCTTCTATTAAAAGAATGCCTTCTTTTGCCAAGCTTTTAGTCGACGAACAAGATGATACTATTGAAGTTACTACAATAATGACGATTAATTTAATTAAGTTTTTCATTTTAAATGTTTTTAGATTATATAGAATAAAATCCTGTTGCAGAATATACCGCTGCTGGTCCACCGCTCATTCCCATTGGAGGAACAATTACTGGCGTAGGTATATTGTTTATTGTTAACGCTACCGTTTTTGCTTCGGCTTCTAAAGAGTTATCATGAAAAGGTAAACTTGGTGACTGTCTGTTTACTCTTGTCAATGCTCCAAAGTTTGAAAGTTTTAAATGCACTTCAAAACCTTCAATTTTCACGGTTACCTCTGCAAAGTTTGGCATGTTTGTATGTACCGATATTTCCCCAACGATGGTTGGAGCTTGTTCAAAAGGAGTACCAGCAAAAACATTCTTTGCAAAGTAATCGCCTACTACTTTACTGGTAGAAATGAATCCCATAACTTTTGGTGTTCCGTCTTCGTTTGGTAATAATAACATTCCTGATGGTGCAGATCCAACAGGAGTATGTACCATTCTGGCTAAATGTACTATTATATTTGGCATTTCTATTGTATCATTTGATAGGGCTACTAGATCTACACCAGCTTCCCAACTCATCCAATTTTGTACTTTCATAATTTTAAATTTTAATGTTATAAGATCTATTGATCTATTATTTTTGTAATTACTTTTTGTTTGTCATTTAAGCGAATAAATGAGAGCGAAACTGTATATACGTCTTCAATACTAGTCTCTCTTTCATTATATTTATAACCACCACTTAAATTGAATTTTATTAATAAATTATCCGTTGTGGTTGTTAAGTAGAATATTCTTTTTTTAAGGTTATGTCTTTCTTTTTTTAAATGATTTTCTTGTTTTATGAATCTAAATTCTTTCCCACTATTAAATCTACATGCATACCAATCATTATATAAATTTTCTAATGCTGTATTTGCTTTTTTTAAATCGAATCCTTCATAAACTTCTAAGCGAAAAACATGATGTGTTGTATTAATAGTATAATCAGTAAAAACGGCTGGAATAGCGATATTTGCTTCCCATTGCTCTCCAAAACGATCCTCATCTTTTTTTTCTCCTGTAATATCTATAAAGTCGTTATAATAGTTATTATATATGATTTTATAAAAATCACAAAGTGAAGTTTCTTGCGGTTTAATCTTTTTGATGCCTTTATTTGTTGCTCTTTTTTCTTTTTTAGAAAGAATAACATCTTGTGAAAAGGATTGTAGCGGTATTAAAATAAATAGGATGATGATTGCTATATTTTTTTTCATTGCTATTTCTTACTAGTTAATAGAGCATCTAACCAATGTTTTCCAGCTAAAATCACCCAGGCGGAAACATTCGTATAGATGCTCGTATCTAAACTTTTAAGTTGGGTGATTTTATAAGATGATTCAAAAGTAGTTGTTACAAACATGCGAGAACATAGAGTTATTCACGTAAACAACTACGGGATTTACCGTATTTTGAAAAGAAATAGTTGCTTTTAGATGAAAACCTTCACTTATCAATCAATACAAAATTACATTTCATACACTTATAGGATGATGTTTAGGTATAATTTAACCAATAGCTAGAAACAACCAACAACATTTGGCAATGCGATCTTTAATTCAGAAATTAGCAACTTAAACTTGAATTCTTGAGAGTCACGTTAAAATTTTCCCTAGAAAACACATCCATCATAAAACAACAACTGTTGTTATGGAGTAAGCAATACCATGAAGTAGTTTGGCTCGATTCAAATGACTATAAAGCAAATCATAACGGTTTTGATGCAATTTTAGCAGTAGACGCATTGACACTCTTACAAACAGATTATATAAACGGTTTTCAAAAACTAGAAGAATATCAAAAAATGACCAACGATTGGATTTTTGGTTATCTATCTTATGATTTAAAAAATGACGTTGAGCATTTAATCTCGCAAAATCATGATGGTTTGGCATTTCCTGAATTGTATTTCTTTCAACCCAAAAAAATATTCTTTCTAAAAGGAAATACGCTAGAAGTTCAATATTTACAAATGGTTGATGATGAATTGCAAGAAGATGTTCATGCAATTCTACATACTGAAATTGATCAAGAAGTATTCCATCATAAAGATTCCAACAAAGAACATCGTCCTAAAATAAAACTCCGAATTCACAAAGATGAATATCACGAAAAAGTAAACAAAATGCTTGCGCACATTCATCGAGGAGATATATATGAAGCGAATTTTTGTCAAGAGTTTTATGCTGAAAATGCTGAAATTGATCCGCTTTCAACCTATACACATTTAAATTCCATCTCAAAGCCGCCTTTTGCAACCTATATGCGACTGGAAGACAAATACATTCTTTCGGCTTCGCCAGAACGGTACATAAAAAAAGATGGCACTAAACTCATTTCACAGCCAATCAAAGGAACTGCAAAGCGTTCAGAAGATGTTCTTGAAGATCAACAATTAATAGAAAACCTGCAAAACGACGAAAAAGAACGCGCAGAAAATATTATGATTGTCGATTTGGTACGAAACGATTTATCAAAAACCGCCATCAAAGGAAGTGTACAAGTAGAAGAGCTTTGCAAAATTTACACATTTGATCAAGTACATCAAATGATTTCCACAGTCGTTTCAGAAGTTGCAGCAGACCAAAATCCGATTGAAATATTAAGAACAACATTTCCAATGGGAAGTATGACTGGCGCGCCAAAAATTTCGGCAATGCAAATTATAGAAAACTTGGAAGAAACCAAACGCGGTATCTATTCGGGCGCAATCGGTTACTTTACTCCACAAAACGATTTCGATTTCAACGTGGTTATTCGTTCCATTCTTTACAATAGCACAAAAAAATACGTTTCCTATTCTGTTGGTGGCGCTATTACAGCAAAATCAATTCCTGAAAAAGAATACGAAGAGTGCTTAATAAAAGCAAAAGCGATGCGTGAAGTGTTGGAGTAACCACTATAAAAAGAACATCACTAAATTCTTTATTTATAACAGAAGTATTTAATCTTTTAATACTTCAAATGGCCAACTGTAATGACTTGACACAAATGAACGTTTTCCGATTGGGTGAATTATTTTTGCTCTAATTTTAAATTTTGTCCCAACAGGAAAGTCATTAGATAGAACTTTAGAACATTGAACAAACATAGTTTCCAAATATGGATCTTGATTTGGTAGAGGTTTAATATGAATTGGTCCATGTTTACCTCTTTCTTTTGTTAAAACACTTTGAACAATTATATATTCATATTCCATAACTTTCAATCATTTTTTAAAAATATAAAAATACGGTTCAATATCATTATTTAATTTTAAAAATGTTTATGTCGAAAACATTTGTTGACTACATTGATATTATATTTCAATAACAACATTTCTAAGCTGTTTTCATGGTTAATTCGGCTATTTAATTATCTTTGGGAACAGTAAGTATAATAAGGGTTGTACTCTGTTTAATCTATTCGTTTGCTAGGAAATATAGAAAAACATATTGCGGAGCATTTACCATTTTTGAAGCAGTCAAAAATATTGATTGCTATTAGTGGAGGATTGGACAGTGTTGTATTGGCAAAACTATTTCATTCGTTAAACTATTCGATTGGATTTGCACACTGTAATTTTCAATTGCGCGGAGAAGAAAGTGATGAAGATGAAACTTTTGTCAAAAACTTGGCAACTGAGTTGAATGTGGAAGTATTTACAAAGAAATTTGGCACAGAAAAATACGCAAACCAACAGAAACTATCTATTCAAATGGCTGCACGAAAACTGCGCTACGAGTGGTTTCAGGAAATTGCAACTACATTTCAATACGATTATATCTTAACAGCGCACCACAAAGACGATGCGTTGGAAACGTTCTTAATCAATCTATCACGAGGAACTGGAATTGAAGGTTTGACAGGAATTCCTGAACGAAACGGAATTATTGTTCGTCCATTATTGCCGTTTACTAGAGCTGAAATTTACGCTTTCGCGGGAACTAACAAACTGCAATGGCGAGAAGATAGCAGCAATGCTTCTACAAAATACGTTCGCAATAAAATAAGACATGATATTGTGCCGTTGTTAAAAGAATTGCATCCAACGTTCATGGACAATTTTGAACGCACGCAAGTCCATTTACGCGAAAGCAAAGACATTATTCATGAAAGTATTCAAAAACTTCGTGAAGAACTTGTAGAAACTGTTGCAGACAATCAATACAGAATTGAAATTGCAGCATTACAAAAACTAGCGAATCCGAAAGCATATACGTACGAATTGCTCAAAAAATTTGGATTCAATGCTTGGAATGATGTTTCTGATTTGCTATCAGGACAAACAGGAAAACAATTGTTTTCGGCAAAGTACCGATTGATTAAAGACAGAACGCATTTGTTAATTCAAAAGCGCACAAAAAATAAAAATGCTTCCGAAGTGATTGTAATTAACAATTCGGAATCAATAATAAAAACACCTATTCGACTACAAATCGAAGAAGTAACAGGCATAACTGACACAGGAAAAAACATCTTATATATTGAAAAAGAGATGTTAAAGTTTCCTTTAACCGTAAGAAAATGGCAAAATGGAGACTATTTCTATCCATTCGGTATGAAAGGAAAAAAGAAGTTGAGCAAATACTTCAAAGATGAAAAGTATTCGTTGATTGACAAAGAAAATCAATGGTTGCTGTGTAGTGGAGAAAGCATTGTATGGATTATCGGAAAACGTTCGGACAATCGGTACAAATTAACTAAACTAACTAAAACTATTATTAAGCTAACATTGTACGAAAACAAGTCATGAAAACTCATATCACACCTAAAATTATGATTGACGAATTTTATGTAACAATGTAAACAACAAGTATTACCAGATGAAAAAACTAATTACGCTCTTACTTTTATGTGTGTCCAGTTACGCTGTGCATGCACAAGTGAACAATCCAGTAGAATGGACTTCTGAGATTGAAAAAATTTCAGATACAGAATTTAAACTAATCTACAAAGCAGAAATTCAAACAAAATGGCGTTTGTACTCTCAATACTTAGAAGAGAACAGCGGTTTTCCAACTGAATTTATGTACGATTCCATTCAAAAAGCTGATGATTTTAACCTTGTCGGAAAAAACAAAGAAAGCAAAGGAATTACGAAGTTTGACAAAGTTTTTCAGGCTAAACTCACGTATTTTACTGGGAAAGCTACATTTACACAAAAAGTAAAAGTAACCAATCCGGATGCATATAAAATAACATCAGAGGTTATATATCAAAGCTGTGATGATGAAAAATGTGTATTAGGTGACGAAACATTTACATTTAAAATACCAGGAAGAAAAGCACCTGTAGCCACTCCAGACGATAAGCAAGAAGCAGACGCATCTCATACAAGCGGAAATGCATTTCAAAACGAGCAGCCAAAAGTATTTGATCCTGTGCAATGGTCTAGCGAAGTATATAAATTACCAAATAATGAATATGAGCTTGTAATGAAAGCTACGGTTGAAGACAAATGGCACTTATATTCGCAAAAAAGTTATGGTGATGACGGTCCTTTTCCTACCGAATTTACGTTTTTAGAAGCAGGGAAAAAATATTCAACTGTTGGAAAAGTAGAAGAATCAGAAACCAAAGAAGTATTTGATAAAGTATTCAACAAAAAAATATCTTTCTATGAGAAAGAAGCTACGTTTACTCAAAAAATAAAGGTTACAGATACGGTTGTCAAAAACATAAAAGCAGAAGTATTATTTATGGTGTGTGACGATGAAAAATGTTTGCCACCAACGGTAAAAGACATCGAATTTGACTTAACAACTGCAAAAAACGATAAACTAGACAGAAGTTTATGGGCAACCTTTTTGATTGCATTTTTACTAGGTTTCGGAGTATTGCTAACGCCATGTGTATTTCCAATGATACCAATGACCGTAAGTTTCTTTACCAAGCAAAGTAAAAATAGAGGTGAAGGAATTAGAAATGCATTACTATATGGTTTATTCATCATTGTAATTTACACAGGATTAGGAACGGCAATGTCCGCATTATTCGGTTCCAATTTTATGTATGACTTATCTACAGGAGTTCCGTTTAACCTAATCATGTTTTTTGTATTGGTCATTTTTGCCTTTTCATTCATGGGCGCATTCGAAATTATGCTGCCAAGTTCTTGGATGAACAAAGTAGATCAGCAATCGAATCGTGGCGGAATCCTCGGAATCTTTTTCATGGCATTAGCATTAGCAGTAGTATCATTTTCATGTACATTTCCAATTGCAGGAACAGCACTATTAGAAGCCGCAACAATTGGTGGAATAACGCCTATTGTCAGTATGCTTGGATTCTCAACAGCTATTGCAATTCCGTTTGCACTATTTGCAGTATTCCCAGGTTGGCTGAATTCGTTGCCAAAATCAGGAGGTTGGCTAAACACAGTAAAAGTTGTATTAGGATTCTTAGAATTGGCGTTTGCGTTCAAGTTCTTATCAATGGTAGATATTGTTTTAGACTTACACATTTTAGACAGAGAAGTATTCCTAGCAATATGGATTGCCATTTTTGGAACATTAGCAATGTATCTATTTGGAAAACTTCAATTGCCGCATGACAGTCCGCTACAAAAAATATCAGTTGGTAGAGCCTGTTTAGGAATGTTAACTTTAGCATTTACAATATACATGTTGCCAGGATTATGGGGAGCACCACTAAAATTAATTAGCGGATTTCCACCACCAATGAACGGAAATAGTGAATCGCCGTATGGTGTTGGTTACAAAAAGAGAGCAAAAGCAACCGTTAGCTACTCAGAAGCAAAAAAAGAAGATACTCCCAAAATAGAAGGAGAATTTACCCATGAAGGACCACACGAAATCATGGCGTTTTTAGACTATGAAAAAGGACTAGAATATGCTAAAAAAGTAAACAAACCTGTTATGATTGATTTCACAGGAAAATCCTGTGTCAACTGCCGTAAAATGGAAGAACAGGTGTGGACAGAAGGGAATATTCTTGACATGATTCGTAATGATGTTGTCTTAATTTCTTTATACGCAGATGATAGAACTGAGCTTCCTAAAGAAGAACAATATGAATCAAAAGCAACAGGAAATAGAATTAGAACCATAGGAGACAAGTGGAAAGAATTTCAACAAACACGCTACAATACAAATGCGCAGCCATTATATATTATTCAAGATGTGAATGGAAGAGATTTGACGAAACCTGCAGCTTATACACCAGATCCAGTGGAATATGAAAAATGGCTAAAAGACGGAATTGATAAATTCAATAAAAGAAAATAATTAACTCGAAAATTATATGTATAAGATCACTAAAAGTATATTGATACTCGTTTTTTTTGCAGCCTTTACGGCTTGTGAAAGTGAAAAAAAGGAAGTAGTAAAAACGTATACAGAAGCGGAAGTTACTGAGCAATCAAAACTTCTCAATAATTGGTTTCAAGAACAATTTAAACAAGACTTAAAGGATTCTCCAGAAATGCAAACTCGTATAGGAGACAAAACTGATTATGGTAAATGGGACGATATTTCACCTGAAGCTGAAGAAAAACGATTGCAAGTAGCCAAAGATCGTGTAAAATGGTTGACTGAAAATATAGATGTTGCTGCTTTAGACGAATCTACGGCATTGAGTTATAAGTTGTACAAGCAACAAATGGAGGATCAAATCAGTGATCATACATACAAATTGTACAACTATCCGTTGAATCAAATGCACGGAATGCAAGCGGAAATTCCTGCGTTCTTAATTAACATGCATCAAATCAAAGACAAAGGAGACGCCAAAGCATACATTTCGCGTTTAGTAGCTATGAATCATCTTTTTACACAAATAGAAGGTGGTTTAAAAGATCGTGAAAAGGCAGGAATTATGCCTCCAAAATTTGTATTTGATCATGTAATTAGCGATTGCGAAAACATCATCAAAGGAAAACCATTTGATAACAGTAGCAAAAACAGTACACTTTGGGACGATTTCACCTCTAAAATTGCAGGCTTGGCATTAGAAGATGAAGATCGTAAAAAATTAGAAGCATTGGCAAAAGATGCAATGTTAAACTCTGTTCGTCCTGCGTATGGCTCGTTAATTCTATTACTAGAAGAACAAAGAAAACGAGCTACAGATGAAGATGGCGCTTGGAAATTTCCGAACGGAACAGAATTTTACAACATAGCCTTACAGCGAACAACAACAACAACGATGACTGCCGATGAAATTCACGATCTTGGTTTGGAAGAAGTAGATCGTATTCATAGTCAAATGAAAAAAATCAAAAATAGAGTAGGTTTCAAAGGGAATTTAGCTGAATTCTTTGTGTACATGAAAAATGACAAACAATTCTATTATCCTGCAACGGCGGCAGGACGTAAAGCATACATGGACAAAGCTACAGACATGATTACGACAATGAAATCACGTTTAAATGAACTATTCATCACAAAACCAAAAGCAGACATTCAAGTAAAAGCAGTCGAAGCATTTCGTGAAAAATCTGCTGGAAAAGCATTCTACCAACAACCTGCTTTAGATGGTTCGCGTCCAGGAACATACTATGCAAACATGTATGATATGGAAGCAATGCCAAGCTATCAAATGGAAGCATTGGCGTACCACGAAGGAATTCCAGGACATCACATGCAAATTGCTATTGCACAAGAATTGAAAGACGTTCCAATGTTTAGAAAATTTGGTAGTTACACGGCGTATGTGGAAGGTTGGGGATTATACTCTGAATTCATTCCAAAAGAAATGGGCTTCTATAGCGATCCGTATTCCGACTTTGGACGTTTGGCAATGGAACTATGGCGCGCATGTAGATTGGTTGTCGATACAGGAATTCACGCACGTAAATGGACGCGTCAAGAAGGAATTAACTATTACACTTCTAACACGCCAAATGCGGAGTCTGACGCCGTTAAAATGGTAGAACGCCACATTGTAATGCCAAGTCAAGCAACGGCGTACAAAGTTGGAATGAACAAAATCATTGCGCTTCGAAAAAATGCAAAAGAAAAACTAGGAGACAAGTTTGACATTCGCGAGTTTCACGAAGTAGTACTTAGCAATGGAGCAGTGCCACTAAACGTACTAAGCGATTTAGTAGACAACTGGATTGCCAGTAAAAACTAACTCAATCTCACATAAAACATTATAAAAACGAGCGCTGTAATGGTGCTCGTTTTTTTAGTAATACTCAATTTTAAATTAAAATTCACCCAAAACCCAAAACCCAAAACCCAATTTTCACACTTCCGTAGAATTGTACTCGTTTCAAAGAAAAGCGAGTCATAAACCATAAAAGTAATGTTATCAACAACAATTCTCTTTATTTTCGTAGGGTTTGAAGCGACTTAGTAAAATGACAAAAAGCAGAAAAAGCGGTATTAATCAATACCGATAACAGTACTTGAATTTCAAAAAAAAAGCATAAAAAAAGCGGATACAATTGTATCCGCTTTTCAATATTATGTAAAAATCAATAATTAATTGATAATTAATTTTTTAGTAGTTGTCGCTGTATCAGAATTCAATTGCATAAAATAAACACCAGATTTTAAATTTAAACTTAGGCTTTCATCTTGAACAACACCTGATAATGGAATAGTTGCAACGGTACGACCGTTAATGTCAGTAATAGTAGCAGATTGTAATACTACCGTAGAATTTTTAATAATAAGATTTCCGTTTGATGGGTTTGGATATAATTCAACACTATTTTCTAATTTAGTTTCTTCAACACCAATAACCATTGCTGCTTCAACAACAATATCGTCAAACAAAATTTCTTCTTGTGGACCTTGAGAATCAAAAAGAACACGAACCACTAAAGAACTTCCAGTCTCAGCTACAGTTACTTCAATTTCTTGCGAAGCCTGGTTTACTAATATATCATCACCAGTTCCAGTAATACCATTTCCTAAAGCATCATAATAATAATTATTATTAGTAGAAGTACCACCTGTATTGATAACAGTTTGAAAACCACCACCATCAACTGATATTTGGACTTGTAAAAAGTCTGCACTCTCGTATCTATTTCCATCGCTACCTCTAGGAGCAGCAAGACGAATTTTTAATGCTATTCCACTAGCACCAGAAATATTTATAGCGTTGGTGTTAATACTATGTTGTCCAGAAAAACCAGCACCATCATGATCTTCAAGTGCGATAACATTACCAGAAAAACCAGTAACAGTATTTCCTAGTGGTAAAGAAGCAGGAGTTGCTCTTACTATATAATCTATTCCAGTTGTTGAAAAGCCAACTGAACTACCACCTGAATTCAGTAATTGATATGTATCAAAATCAGTTCCCTCAAAATCTTGACTGTAGAGGGTTATTTGCGAATATGAGTAAGTACTAAAAATCATAAAAAATGATAATAATAATACTTTCAAAATGTAGTTTTTCTTCATGCTTATTTAGTTTAATTTCCGTAAAGGTAACGTAATTTTTTATTTAAGGGAAATCCTTTTTTTAAAGTATTTTCTGAGTTAAGAAATATTTCTTAACTCAGAAAATGTATTCATTTAATTTTAACTTCTAGAAGGAAAAGTTCCTTGCATAGCAATAATATAGTTAATCCCTAAAAATGGATTGCGAATATTGAAAGCTTGTTGGTTTCCTGTATTTTGAGTAGTAACACTACCCATTGCTAAACTTGTATTAGGACCACTTTCTATGTAAATTTCAGAGGCTCCAATAGATGCATTAGTACCAGGTACATCATCGTCACCAGCAATATTAGAAACCTTTATAGATCCAAAGTGGTTGTGACTTGGTAATTCCATAATAGTTAATGTCTTGGTTTCCATACCACCTCTTTGTCCTAATTTAATATCAGTAAGCCCTGGACCACGACCTTGTTGTATAGGACTTCTTCCTCTTAAATCTGGTAAAGCAAAAGTAGTTCTTCCGTCGCCACCATAAGTTGTTCCTAATAAAGAAAACAATGCTTGATTTGTATTTATGGGTAAAAGTTGCCCTTCACAAAGCGCCCAACCTCTTGGAGCAAAATTTCCAGCAAACATTACTATTTGCGCTAAAAATGGATTCATATTATATTTTTTTAATGTTAATTAAATTCGATTTTTTTTTAAAACTAAAATAGTTAATTCTAGCTTCTTGATGGATATACTCCCAACATAGCAATGATGAAGTTAATTCCTTCAAAAGGATTTCTTAGGTAGAATGATTGATTTCCTCCAGTATTTGAAGTTACAACACTTCCATTTGCTAAATTTGTATTAGGTGCGCTTTCAACAAATATTTCAGATGCTCCAATAGATGCAGTATTACCAGGAACATCATCATCACCAGCAACATTAGAAACACTCATACTTCCAGAGTGATTGTGGGTAGGCATTTGGCTTATTGTTAATGTATGATACTCAGCACCACCTCTTTGTCCTAATTTAATAGTAGACAGTCCTGGGCCAGTTCCTGGCTGAATAGCTGTTCTACCACGTAAATCAGGTAAAGCAAAAGTAGTTCTACCATCACCTCCGTATGTTGTTCCTAAAATAGAAAATAACGCCGAATTTGATGAGATAGCTAATAATTGTCCTTGGCAAAATGCCCAACCTCTTGGTGCAAAATTTCCTCCGAACATAACAATTTCTCCGATAAATGGATCCATAATAATATAGTTTATAAGGTTAAAAGAATAAAGATAGTATTTTTATTGAGAAATACTAATACCCAAAAGTATGCTCTTCATGTTATACATATATTGGTCAAACCACTTAAAAATAAAAACAGGTAGAAGTACGTAATTATAAATATAAAATGTTTTTTTAAGTAAGAATTGTTGAAAATAGAACCATATATTTTACTATTTTTAAGCCATACTAACTACAAAAATTAAATTATTATGGATTCAAAATTTGGAGAACAAAAAAGTTCAGGTTCATCTTCTACTTTAGTAAACACTATTTGTTTAGAAAAAGCAGAAGCTTGGACAAAAGCTTGGAGAGGTCAAGATGGGACATTCACAGACCACCAAGATTTAAAAGCATTTTTAATTCCCTTAGAAGACTTAAAAGAAGTCATAAAAGAACCAAATGTAGCTAATGTAAGAGCTTATATTGGTATTGATGCATCTGATGACAACAAACCTCACTTAATTATTGTTGGCGTTAATGCTGCAGGAGAAGATATTATTTATGCAGCAGCAAAAAAAGGTTGTGTAGATGACGATGGTACTGTAAACACAGGATTGTATGATTTCTCTCAACCATGTCCAAACACTTGCGACATTACAAGTCCGTTGTATGGACCACAAAAAAAATAACTTAAACAAACTATCATTCAAGATGTTGTAACATACACAGGATACTTAGTATTATTTATTAATATAATACTTTTTTTTAGCACTTATTCTTCAATGAGAATAAGTGCTAAAATATTTACTTGGTATTTATTTTCGATGGGGTTGATTCAAGTAGCAACATTCTGGCTTTGGTATAATGGAGTAAACAATTTACATTTATCACACTATTATTTAGTAACACAGTTTATCCTGCTAAGCTTATTCTATTACAATTTATACGGTAATAAAACTCAAAAAATAGTTACGGTACTAATTCTATTATCTGTAGTGGGCGTTCTAATTGTTCAGTCATATTTGCGACCAGATTTATTGTATAAATTCAATTTATTAGAAATTTTATTAACCTCATTACCAATCGTGTTTTTTAGCGTATTTCAATTTTACAATTCATTAACCGAGACAAAAAAATTTATGTACATTAACTCCGGAATATGTATATACATTTTATCAAGTACTTTAATTTTCTGCTCTGGTAATATTGTAAATGATATTACAACAGAATTCAGAACCACACTTTGGTTTATGAATGTAACGCTGTATTTAGTATATCAAATATTGATTTCAGTAGAATGGTTTCACAATTTTAAAAAGAAAATAATTTGATGAAGTACACAAGTAGTTCAAAAAAGGTACGTATTATTTAAAACTAGATATTTATTTTAAGAACAGCTACACAATGAAAATATAAAAATAAATGAACGAACTTTTTTCAGGAGAAAATAAAATAATAACCATTGTTATTCTAGGCGCAATATTAATGTTAATTATGGCATTAACGCTAATCCTTTTTTTCTATCTATCACGAAAAAAAATAATTCAAAAAGAACTAGAAAAGAAAACATTGGAGCTCAATCATCAAAAAGAAATGCTCAAAGCTACAATTGTAGCACAAGAAGACGAACGAAACAGAATTGCTCAAGACTTACACGACGCCATCAGCGCAAAACTAAATGTGGTTTCGCTTAGCGCGAATTTTCTATTAGAAGAAGAAAACGTGACAGCACAAGAAACAGACGAAATTATCAATCACATGTTGAAAGTAACCAATACAACGATTGAAAGTTCTCGGAAAATTGCACACAATTTATTACCACCAATTCTAGAAAAATTTGGTCTTGGTGCCGCTTTAGAAGAATTATGTGACGAATTCAGCAATAGCAAAAAAGTAAAAGTATCTTCTAAAATAGATTATAAAATTGGAAGACTCTCTAAAGATAGCGAACTGCACGTATTTAGAATTGTACAAGAACTCATGAACAATTCAATGCGTCACGGAAAAGCAAAAACAATTGCTTTAAATTTTGAGCCAGAAAACGAAAACTTATTTCTATATTATAAAGATGACGGACTCGGATTTGACACCTCAAAAATAAGTGTTCAAAAAGGACTCGGATTGCGAAATATAGAAAGTAGAGTATCTTTACTCAAAGGAGAAATAAACTATCACAGCGAAAAACAAAAAGGAGTAGCAGTAGAAATTACCATATAAAACACAACATCATGGATACACCAATCATAAAAATAGCCATCGCAGACGATGAAGCATTGTTTAGAGCAGGAATATCATTCATACTAACACGTGTAAAAAACTTTGAAATTATTTTTGAAGCCGAAGATGGTGCAGACTTAATTGAAAAGCTAAAAGTGGCAACCGAAAAGCCAGATGTGATACTTATGGACCTAAAAATGCCAAATCTAAATGGTGTTGAATGTACAAAAATTCTACAAAAAGAATATCCAGAAATCAAAGTCATTGCAGTCACAAGTTACGATGGTAAATCGTTCATTACCAATATGATTGATGTTGGTGCTTCTTCATATTTACTCAAAAATACATCGCCAAAAATTGTTGTACACACCATAAACGAAGTCTATGACAAAGGTTTTTACTATGATGAACGTGTGCTAAAAATCATTCACGAAAATCTACTATCTGCTAAAAGCAAGCGTATCAAAAGTGATTTAGACAACAATCTGCTTACAAAACGCGAAAAAGAAATACTCGAATTAATCTGTAATCAATACACAACCAACGAAATCGCAGAAAAACTCTTCATTAGTCCGCGAACGGTGGAAGGACACAGAAACAATCTATTACTCAAAACAGAATCAAAAAACGTAGCAGGTTTAGTTATTTACGGAATTCAAAAAAAATTAATAGAACTATCTCCCGATTTTTAATTGCTACTTACTGACAAACTTGTGATAGAAAATAGCGGTCATTAAAACTTTAGGAAAATAAAATATCAAGAATATTATCTTTACTTTTGGTCGCTACAATAAGAATTACATGATGAAAAACATATTCATTGCCATAGAAGGTATTGATGGAAGCGGAAAAAGTACACAAGCAAAAAACATTGCAAAACGTTTAGAAGCTAGCGGACACAAAGTCTATCTTACATTTGAACCTACAGACATGCGTATTGGTAAAATGATCCGTAGCATTCTTGGAGGAAAAGAAAAAGCTGATGAAAAAGTAATTGCGGCTTTATTTGCTGCGGACAGACTGGATCATTTACTGCACGAAACACAAGGAATTCTCAAAAAACTTGAAGAAGGCTACACTGTAATAACCGATCGTTATTACTTTTCTTCCTATGCATATCATGGTGCGCATGTAGACATGGATTGGGTAATTCAATCGAACAAAATGGCAGCCGAAATTCTAAAACCTACGGTAAATATTTTTGTTGATGTTTCTCCCGAAGTTGCTATGAAACGAATCAACTCCAATCGAGAAACAGTTGAAATCTATGAAACACTCGACAATCTAAAAGCAGTGCAATCGCAATATACGCGTGCGTTTAAAAAACTAAAAAGTGAAGAACACATCGTAAAAGTAAATGGTGACGAAACGCCCGAAAAAGTGACAGAAGCACTATGGGAAGTCATTCAAACAGAAATAAAAGATTCTTAAAAAATACTTACAATACACTCATGATAAAATCTCTTCAACCGAAGAGATTTTTTGTTTTATAAAAAATCAACAAAAAGCATTCGTGAATTCGTGTTAAAAACTCACAAGAGCAAGCAACAAAAAATATTCGTGAATTCGTGATAAAAAAAGTTTTCAGTTAATTCAAAGAAAATATAAAACGAATCAACGAAAGGTAAATAGTCAAAAGCTTAGTAATCAAAATAGTAAGCAAAATAAATCAACAAAAAAAAAGTTAAAAAGTTTACACTATGAAACAAACAGTTAGTAAATAAAGCAACCGATAACTGACAACAGAAGCAAAGCGGCTAACAACTAAAAAACCGTGTTTTTCCTATAAAAAAAAGTTTTTCCTCCCTAAATAAAAAAGTGTTTTTCCTGTGTCAAATTAGCGAATTAACTCTATACAATTTCTTGTACTATAAATAGATTTGTTTCGTAATCAATTAGGGAAACATGATCAATAAATTCGTAGACAAACTGAATGCAGACGGACTCGCTACCTACATAAACACCTTGGCAGGAATCTCAGTCAAGTTAGGAGCGCAAAATGTTGCCGACATTCAATCTGACGAAAACAATATTGAAAGTGACAATCTATTAGTAACCATTGTACGTATTGAAGAAGAAAGTACCTTAAAAAACTTTCCAAATCAGCGATTAGTTGAAAGTGGTGGAGCGTTCAAACTAGACAAACGTTTTCCAAAAATTCATCTCAACTATTACTTACTATTTTCCTGCACATTACAATATGACAAAGCTGTGGCGGTCATATACAAAACCATCAAATTCTTTCAGCATCAAAGAAAATTTGCTTTTACAGCAGATGAAGACGATATCGAACTCAATATGGAACTCTGTTCACCGAGTTTTGAACAACTCAATAATATCTGGGGAATGTTAGGAGGAAAACAAATACCTAGTGTACTCTACAAAGCTAGAGTATCTGCACTCGAAAGAGACATTGAAAAACTAGCAACAGTAATTACAACAATCGGAGGAGAAGAAAAACACTATGAGTAGATTCAGTTACACATATGCGCCAGTCACTATAATAAAACTTAATCATGAAGATGGTTTTGCTACACAAAGCAATGTAAAAATCTATCCAAGTAAAGATTCGGAAGCACTCATTGAAAAATATAAACTCATTGTAAAAATGACGCCAGAAGGATTTGCGTTGTTGTGCAAAAAACAAGAAGAATTTATAGCACAAACAGTGGATGAAGTATTAATAATAGATGGAGAAGAAGTAATAGATAAGCGAATTACTGGATATGCTTCAACAACGCCCAATCGTACATTTTCAAATTGGTTGCCAGATGTAATAGATATTGATCTAGAATTTTATGCAGTTGCCAATCAAAAATATAAAAACGAAACCAAATGGAACAATTTAGCATTGAATGACTTTGTAGCATATAGCGCTATAGATTTAGTAGGAACAATTACTCCGAATGCTACAATTAATGAGCGAATACAACCAGATGCCATCATACAACTCAACATAGCTGAAGTACATCTAACAACGCCAGCAACACTGACTTTTGAAATAAATAAATTATAACAAAACACTTTAAATCATAAATATTATGCCTAGTACATTAAAAACACCAGGAGTTTATATTGAGGAAATTGTGAAATTTCCACCTTCTGTCGCACAAGTAGAAACAGCGATCCCTGCATTCATAGGTTATACAGAGAAAGCTACAAAAAAAATTAGTGGAGACTTAAATGGAGTTCCAACACGTATTTCATCATTACTACAATATGAAACATATTTTGGTTCAGCAAAACCCGAAACAACAATCAATGTTACTGTAACCGATGATGTAAATGGCGATCAAACAATAGAAGTAACGCAACCAACAAGCAAACAACCGTTTATAATGTATTATTCAATGCAATTATACTTTGCAAATGGAGGAGGACCTTGTTATATAAACTCTGTTGGTCAATATGGAGATGGTACACTACTTACGATTCTAGATACAAACGCATTAAAAGCAGGTTTAGATGAAATTGCAAAAGTAGACGAGCCTACATTAATTGTATTTCCTGACCTAAGTAGAGCAGACTCTGATGATGTAGCATTCTACGGACTATATAATGAAGCACTTGCACAGTGTAATAAACTACAAGATCGTTTTACAATAATTGATACACATGGAAGCGATAATACTTCTGATCCAGATCCATTTGTAGTTAGCTTACGAAATAACATCAATGGAAGTAAAGACTTCGCAAAATATGGAGCGGTATACTATCCTTATTTAGAAACAATTTTAGATTACAAAATTGATCCAGATGCAATCATAATCAATCATATAGATAATTTTGGAACAGCTGGTGCAGCTGAAAAAATTAAAGGAAACCTAGCAAAAGTAAATACAGATGCAGCAACGGTTTTAGACAATATTATAACAACGCTAACAAGTTTTAGTACAACAGGATTTGCAGGAAAATTAGCAGATGTTGTTACATATTTATACAATGACAATGCTCCTGATGAAGGTTTTGACATTAGTGGAACAAAAAACTTTACGAGTCCAAGGCCAGCAACGTTGCATACAGATTTAGAAGAATTGCTCACAGAAGTGGCAACGCTTATTGATCTCAAAAATAATGCTAAAGTAGAAGCTGATGCTACTGTATTAGCATTAGAAGAAGAACTTCCACTATTAAGTATAGATGCTATAAAAGCAAAACTAAAAGAGCTTACAGATTTATTTGATGCAGCTGATACAATTGAAAAGCAATACGACGAATTAGTAAAGCTTACAAACTCTCTAAAAAAGCACATTCTTAAAGCAGATACAGCAAAAATAGAAAGCACAATTGACTCTGGAGCTAAAAATATTGTAGCGGTTATTGGCGAGTTCATCTCAACAACAACAGCACCAGCTGATGCAGATACAACATTATTCGATGCTGTTGCAACTAAATTTGGAGAACTAAATACTTTAATAGCTACTGAAATTGACAAAGACACAAACAACGGAGAAATGCATGGAAGAAGTCTAAGTTCATTAGAAACTGATGACAATGCTACGTACAACAAAATAAAAGCAGAAATAAATAATCTTCCAATGGAATTGCCACCAAGTAGTGCCATGGCTGGAATCTACGCTAGAGTAGACAGTACAAGAGGAGTTTGGAAAGCACCTGCAAACGTAAGCTTAAACTATGTAACGAAACCTACTGTAAGAGTAACAAACGATATTCAAGATCGATTAAATGTCGATACAACTGCTGGAAAATCAGTAAATGCAATTCGTTCATTCACTGGAAAAGGAGTGATGGTTTGGGGAGCAAGAACTTTGGCAGGAAATGACAATGAATGGCGATACGTTTCGGTAAGACGCTTCTTTAACATGGTTGAAGAATCAGTAAAGAAAGCAAGTGACCAATTTGTATTTGAAGCAAATGATGCCAATACTTGGGTTCGAATTCGTTCAATGATTGAAAATTTCTTGACAAACCAATGGAAAGCTGGAGCATTAGCTGGAGCAACCCCAGACGACGCATTTTATGTAAAAGTAGGGTTAAATCAAACCATGACTGCAGATGACATTTTAAACGGAATCATGAATGTAGAAATAGGAATGGCAGTAGTACGTCCTGCAGAATTTATTGTATTAAAGTTTTCTCACAAAATGCAAGAATCATAATTGATAATTACAACTAAAAAAGATAACAAATCATTAAAAACATAAAACTATGTCATATCCATTACCAAAGTTTCACTTCCAAGTAGAATGGGGAGGAACTAAAATCGGTTTTCAAGAAGTGTCGGGACTCGATAAGGAATTCGAAATGTTAGAATACCGAGAAGGATCAAGTCCAGAATATAGTAAAATCAACATGCCAGGAATGGTAAAATATACCGATATCGTACTTAAAAGAGGTGTGTTTAAAGGAGATAATGAATTTTTCGATTGGATGAAAACCAATAAACTCAACAAAGCAGAACGCCGTGATATTACCATCAGTTTACTCGATGAAGAACATGCACCAGTTGTCGTTTGGAAAGTATTAAATGCGTGGGCAAAAAAGATTCAGTCTACCGATTTAAAAGGAGAATCAAACGAAGTTGCTATAGAAACATTGACTTTAGCACATGAACGTATAGAAATTACCAACGAAGGATAATCTAAAATATGGCACTTTTTGACAACTTTAAATATCCAGTTTCTGGCTTTCACTTTGTAGTGTATTTCAATGGACTCTTACCAAATCCTGTAGACATGAGTTTTCAGTCGGTATCAGGATTAAGTGTTACTGTTGAAACGGAAAGCTATGCGGAAGGTGGAGAAAATAGATTTGTCCATGAAATACCAAAAGGATTAAAATTTAGCACGCTTACGCTGAAAAGAGGACTCAAAAATGTACCATCGTCAGTAGCAAAATGGTGTGAAGATGCGTATGAAAAATTCGAATTCAAACGCTTAAATCTTATCATCGTACTACTCAGTGAAAATCACATTCCTATCAAAACATGGAATGTTGTTGGAGCCTATCCTATCAAATACGAATTGGGAGAATTCAATGCAGAAACGCAAAGCATACTTATAGAAACGCTAGAGTTAAAGTATGATTATTTTAAACTTTTATCAATAGGAGATCTAATATAATGGGAATCGAAATAAAAAATTTGCGTATCAAAGTAAATGTCAATGCTCAAAAAGAGGAAGAAATCTCATTGGTCAAAGAAGAACGTGCCAATTGGACCTCTCACGAAATAATGACAGCTGTTTCAAAAATGATTACTAACAAAAAAGAACGCTAATCATGTCTATACTTGGAGAATTAGAGAAAATGTCTATCCAAAAATTTGATAGAGATGGAAACAAATCTGGCGATGCAATAAAAGTAGCAATCAATCCTGAAAATTATAAAGAAACATTTTCTGTAGAATATAATTTAGATCAAGAAACAAATTCACCCGGAAAAAAACCAAAATTTGCCAAAGTAAAACCAGGTGATATTACGTTCAAATTATTATTCGATTCTACTGGAATCTTTGATATTGTCGGTTTAGATCTCGATTCAACACTCACCAGTATTGCAGACGATATTGCAGGATTCAATCCGTTTAAAGATGATGAAGCTGATGAGAGTAACATCGTTGCTGAAATAAATAAAATCAAAGATTTGGTCGCTGTTCAAGGAGACATGCACATGCCGTTTGAGTTAGAAATCACTTGGGGATCATTAAGTTTTAAATGTTTTCTGATAAAATTAGACATTGATTATAAGCTATTTAATTCCAAAGGTTTTCCAATTCGCGCAGTTGCTACACTTACCTGTAAAGACAGTAAGGATGATAAATTACGCGCAGCAGAATTAAAATTATCATCACCAGATTTAACACACATACGACAAGTAAAAGAAGGTGATACGCTGCCACTAATGACGTACAGAATCTATGGCGATTCAAAATACTATCTAGAAGTTGCGAGAGCAAACAATCTACTCAACTTTAGAGATTTAGAACCAGGAACTGAATTGTTTTTTCCACCAATAAATAAAACACAAAGCGCATGAGTTTAGTCGGCGACATATCGACAGAACAACAAAGTCTAGTAACCTTAACAGTACTTATTGGTAATGCTGAGGAAGAAGTAAGTACTACATATGGCGTAAAAACCATAACAGTAGAACGTACTTGCAACCGAATTCCAACGGCAACCTTAGTCATTGTAGATGGTGATAGTGTTACGCAAGAATTTGAGGCAAGTAATGCTTCATTTGCACCAGGAGAAAAAATACATATCAAAGGAGGTTATGATTTAGAAGAAAAAACACTCTTCAAAGGAATCATTACAAAACACGGTATCAAATCAAATAACAGTACAAACTACCTCATTATTGAATGCAAAGATGAAGCATTTAAAATGACACAAGCACGTAAAAATAAAATCTTTTACGAAGCTACTGAAAGTGATGTAGTAGGAGATATCATCAAAGAAAATGGACTTAAAGGCTCCATGACTTCAACATCGCATACACATCATGAAATTGTGCAATACCAAGCCACAGATTGGGATTTTATACAATGCAGAGCACAAATCAATAACATGTTGTGTTTTACAGAAGATGGTGAAATTAGTATCAAAGCACCAACGCTAAGCGGAAGTGTATTTACAGCAACATTTGGAGGCAATATATTTTCATTTGAAGCAGAAATTGATGCCCGCAGTCAGTATGATGCTTTTGAAGCGTCTGCGTGGAACTATTCCAATCAAGAATTGGTTACAAAAACGGCGAGTAACAGTGGTTTAAACACTGCAGGAAATCTCGACTCAGGAAAATTAGCAGAAGCTGCAGGCGGAAACAGTATCATGCTTACACATACAGGTGACATTCCAGACGAAATATTAACGTCATGGGCAGAATCTAAAAGTATGTATCAGCAACTGGCAAAAATCTGTGGAACGGTCAAAGTGCAAGGAACAGAAGTTGTGCTTCCTGGTACTATGATTACACTCGAAGGAATGAGTGATCGCTTTAACGGAGATGTATTTGTGCGCGGTGTACACAATACAATTACCAATGGAAACTGGGTTACCACAATAGAATTTGGATTAAATCCGGAATGGTTTACCGAAACTTATGAAGTAAGTCAATTGCCAGCATCAGGAATGTTGCCAGCTATTAGCGGATTGCAAATTGGAGTAGTTTCTGCTTTAGAAGGAGATCCGAAAGAAGAACACAGAATACAAGTAAAATTACCCATCATCAGTGCAGATGAAGAAGGTGTTTGGGCACGTGTACTAACCATGCACGCAGGAGAAGAATTTGGAGTACACTTTTTACCAGAAATAGGAAATGAAGTCTTGGTAGGTTTTTTAAATGATGATCCAAATCAAGCCATAGTTTTAGGTTCTTTATTTAGTAATACCAATCTATCTCCAGTAGAATATTCGGATGATAACTATGAAAAAGTCATCATGACCAAAAGTGAAATCAAAATCACAATGAATGATGAACTAAAAAGTATCAAACTAGAAACACCTGGAGAAAAAATAATCAATATTGATGATGATGAAGGTGTCATTACACTCCAAGATGAAAACAGCAACATCATCACCATGAATACAGACGGAATTACGATCGAATCTGGAAAAGATATCATCATGAAAGCCACTGGAGACATAACTATGGAAGGTATAAATGTGGGAGTTGTCGCTTCCGCAGAATTTACTGCCGAAGGTGCGTCGGCAACCCTAGAAGGTTCAGCAACAACGACTATAAAAGGTGGAATCGTACAAATAAATTAAAAAAAGAGCAAAATGCCAGCAGCAGCAAGAATAACAGATATGCATGTTTGTCCAATGGTTACAGGAACTGTGCCACACGTTGGAGGACCAATATTACCACCTGGAGAACCTACCGTACTAATTGGCGGTTTACCAGCAGCAAAAGTAGGTGATATGTGTGTGTGTACTGGACCACCAGATAGCATCACAGCAGGTTCAGGAACTGTCATGATTGGCGGTATGCCAGCAGCAAGAATGGGCGATTCAACTGCACACGGTGGAAGCATTGTATTAGGAGAACCAACCGTAATAATAGGAGGATAAAACTATGGATGCATCAATAATAACATATTTAGGAAAAGGATGGGATTTCCCTCCAAAATTTCTAAAAAAACAAGGAGAAGTAAAAATCATCTCCGATATAGAAGACATTGAAAAAAGTTTACAAACGATCATTACCACACGTCAAGGAGAACGTGTCATGCGCCCAAAATTTGGTTGCGATCTTACAGATCAAATATTTGAAAACCTAAGCGCAACGCAAACTACGATCATGAAAAATCGAATCAAAGAAGCAATAGTTTTCTATGAACCGAGAATCGATGTCATCAAAATAGCATTAGATACACAAAATTTTCTAGAAGGAAAGTTTTTAATCAAAGTAGAGTACTTAATACGAGCAACAAACACAAGGAGAAATATTGTATTCCCTTACTATATAACTGAAGCAACAGACATATAATCATGAGCGATTGTACCGAAAATACATTAATAAAGTTACGCGAAGGCACTACACAGCAAGAGCGGTATCTTTCTTTGCTCAATCCTGGGAACGTAGAACTCATGGGATTCGGAGTAAAAGACTGGATGAACTTTGCGGAAGAATTTTCGAAGCATGTACAATTATACGATCAAAAAGATTTCAAAAATCCTAGCGGAAACTGGGAACCATTTCACAATGCTTCCAACGAAATCAAAGAAGTAATTGAAACCTATACAGAAGGAGACATTACGCCACAATTGGCACTATTTATAGCGTTCTTAAAACTATTAAACAAAAGTAAAGAACGATTCAATCAAATAACACAACGCCATCTTGACTTTTACTACAAGGAAGTTTTACAACTCAAAAAAAATGATGAAAAAGCAGATCATGCCTACATTATCTTTGAATTGGCTAAAAACGCAAACGAACAATTTCTAAGTAACGAAACACTCGTAGATGCAGGAAAAGATAGCAATGGAAACACACTTCACTATCAATTAGAAGACGAAATTGTCATCAACAAAGCTAAAATAGCGGCTTTGCGTAACACGTATGCTTACGAAGACGAATCAAACTGGCATGCATCAAACATTGCAAATTCGGCTGATGGAGAAGGAGGCGAAGATGAAAATGGCGGAACTTCTTGGTTGCCTTTCGGCGATACAGAACGCAATTTGGCAAAAAAAGGATTTTCACTCAGTGCGCCATCTTTATTACTTTCTGAAGGTGTACGAACAATTACCATAAAAGCAACATTTGCAGCGATACCAAGTGGAGAAGAATTGCGATCTATCCTAAGCATAGAACATACAGGAGAAAAAGAATGGGTAACACTTCCGTTTACAGCAATTACCAAAGCACAAACAAATACAAATGAAATAGAAATCATTATTGAACTTACTGAAGATGATGAAAAAATAGTAAACTATGATGCCGAAATTCATGAAGGAAGTTACAACACAGCACATCCAATAATACGTGTATTATTTGCACAAGATGATATTTCGGAAAGTACGTATGAAGCATACTTGCTAATTGCCAATGCAGACTTACAACAAATAACAATTACAACTGTAGGAACCTATTCTGAAAACCTAACAGTAAAAAATGATCTTGGTAAAATAAAAACTGAAAATCCGTTCTATCCATTCGGAATACAAGCAAAAAAACGTGCGAATCTAAAAGTTTCTTCCGAGGAATGGATTGGAAAACGCATTAGCAATATAGACTTAACTTTAAGTTGGAAAGATCGCCCAGATAGCTTTCAAACACATTACCAACAATACATTCAAGAATATCTCAACTTATCACCAACGGAAACTTTCAAGGAAGTCTACGATGGAATCAAAGCGGGAACAAAATCAAGTACCGAATTAGTTACTGGAATTAATGGTGAAAATCGTTTCCTTGTAGATGCAAGTTACATCGGAAAAGTAAAAACACATACTGAAAGTGTTGCAGATGCAGTGGCAAAAACTGAAGAAGAAGAAGCACCAACCCAATCGAGAGAAGAGAGAAGACGCAGTAGCGATCGAAGAGGCTTTGGAAGAAGAGATAAAAATAAAAAATCAAAAAGACATACCGAAGACGAAATGCAAGCGATGTATCATACGCACAGTGATGATAGAGATACGGGCAGTGATTCGGCAGCCACAAGTCCGGCACCATCAACTACAGGTATTGGTCAACAAATGTTCAAAGGTATTTCAAGTGTTACGTTCAACGGTTTTTTACCAACAAATACAACGTATATTCCTAAAAAGGCGGACGATTATTTTGTGCAATTATCCTTGCAAAACAGCTTTTTGCACGATGCATTTCCAAAAATATATACCTATCACGCACTCAATGAATTGGCATTACCTAACAATGCGTATACGCCATTTGCAGAAAACTTATCGGTTACTGTAACAACTACAGAAACTATTGGAACCACTAAAAATGAAGTGCAATTATATCACGAATTGCCTTTTGGAATCAACAAAGTAAAACGTTCCAACTTATCGCTGATGTCTTTGCCAGAAAATGGCGGACAACTCTATATTGGAATTGAGGAAGCTATAGCTGATCAAAACATTCAATTCCTTTGTCAAATTGAAGAAGGTTCAGAAAACCCAGATGCGATAGATACCTATGATAAAGCAACTGTAGTTTGGCAATATTTACATAAAAACATATGGAATAACCTAAAACCAGCATATTTACTCAAAGACCAAACCGACAGCTTTTTAACAGCAGGATTGGTAGCCTTTACAGTACCAAAGCAATTTGGAGATAACACCCTTTTTGCAGAAGATTATTTATGGATTCGTGCCACCATTTCCAAACCATTTGATACGGTATCAAAATTTACAAACATTCATACACAAGCGGTAGAAGTACAATTTGTAAATAATGAAAATACTTTAGAACATTTGGACAAAGGAATGCCAGCAGAAACCATATCTAAGTTAGAAGATCGTTTGGCAACTGTAAAAAAAGTAACGCAACCGTATGCTTCTTTTGATGGTTTTCCAAAAGAAAGTGACTTGGATTTTTACCGAAGAGTTAGCGAACGATTACGTCATAAAAATAGAGCTATTACGCTCTGGGATTATGAACATCTCGTACTTCAAAAATTTAATTATTTGCACAAAATCAAATGTCTTAATCACAGTACAAGCACTAGCTTCAAAGCGCCAGGAGAAGTATTATTGGTTGCCATTCCAAACATCATCGATCAAAATGTATATGACATTTACAAACCAAAATTAAGTCAAAGTAAACTCAACGCAATTGAAACCTTTATCAACGAACTCAATACCATGCATGTAAATGCAAAAGTAGTATCACCAGTATACGAAACTGTAGAAATTACAGTAAGTGCACGATTTTACGAAGGGTTAGATGCTAATTTCTATGCGAAAAAATTACAAGAAGACTTAGCGCAGTATTTGTCGCCATGGGCTTTTGATAAAAACCAACCGATATCATTCGGAAATGCGCTCTACGGAAGTGAAGTCATTTTTTACATTGAAAATTTAGACTATGTCGATTATATAAAAGATTTCAAAATGTTGCACGATGCAGACGAAAAAGATGAAATCATTCCAACAGATCAAAAAAGTATATTAACCTCAGTAGTGCCAACATCACATACTGTAAACGCTATAACAACCAACGAATGTTAAACGTAGACGAACATATCACCATACCGAGTAATGTAGACTACCAAAACGACTTGGATTTTCAACATCTAAGAGACGCTGGACAACAATACATTGAAGAACTCAGTCGAAAAATCTGGACAGATTACAATATCACCGATCCAGGAATTACGATTATGGAATTGTTATGCTATGCAATTACGGACTTAGGATTGCGTATAGATCAACCGATTGAAAATTTGGTTGCTTCTGCAGAAGATAACTTCGAAAAAATGCACGAGCAATTCAAGTCAGCAAAAAATATACTAACATGCAGACCTGTAACGGCAATCGATTATAGAAAACTGTTCATAGACATCAAAGGTGTCAAAAACTGTTGGCTAGCAATTCATACGTTACCAATACATGCCGAATGTAACGAAGAAAATCCACGCCTAAGCTTTGATCCATTTGTAGGATCAGATTACAAAACAGAAACCATCAATATCAAAGGATTATATACAATTCTTGTCGATTTTGATGAGGATGAAGAATATATAGAAGAAGACATCATTGCAACAATTTTCACCAAATACCATGAAAACAGAAATCTGTGTGAAGACTTAGTTGAGGTAAAAAAAGTGCCAAAACAATGCATTCGTGTCTGCGCGGAAATTCAATTAGAAAATGGCGCTAACGAAGAAAAAGTACACGCAACCATTCAGTGGTCAGTAGCACAATACTTATCGCCAAGTGTACGTGCCAATTCGCTTACGGAAATGTTAGATTTAGGACTTTCGTCAGATGAAATATTTGAAGGGCCAATCTTAGAAAACGGATTTCTAACACCAGAAGCTTTGCAAAAATCGGAGCTGCGTACGCAAGTACGTTTATCAGACATCATGAATATTATCATGAAAATTGATGGTGTAAAACTCATAGAAGGCATTAGTATTGATAATTGCCCACCAAAAATAAATGGAGAAGAAGGTGATTGCAATCAAAATATAACAGCAAAAAGTGATCCTTGGCTAATCTGTGTAGAAGCAGGACATTTACCTGTATTGTGCGATCAAAGTACATTCAATTACAAAAAAGGATTCTTGCCTGTCGGATTAAATCCAGAAATGGTAGCAGAATTCACTGTAGAATTAGAAGCAGCAGAAAAAGCAAGCACAGAAAAATCGTTTGACGACTTACCAATGCCGTTAGGTGTGTACAGCCAAATAAAATACAACACCGTACAACATCATTTGCCAGAAAATTACGGAATTTCCAAATACGGATTGTCCAATACCGTTTCTGATGAACGAAAAGTACGCGCCAAGCAATTACAAGGATACTTACTCTTTTTTGATCAAGTATTAGGAACCTATTTTTCACACTTAGAGCATACAAAAACACTCTTGTCAGCTGATGAAAACTTACAACAAACCTACTTTTTCAAAGCGGTAGAAGGCATAAACGGTATAGAAACCTTGTTGGATAACTTTCCAAAATACAAAAACAATGTAGAAAACATCATTGACAAATTAGAAGATTTCAATGCACGAAGAAACGAACTCTTAGATCACTTAATTGCACGTTTTGCAGAAGTATTTGAAAACTACACTAATACAATGTACAAGCTCTTTGGGAAAGACAAAGACAGTGTAGAAGCAAATATTATTACCACTAAAAACCGATTCATCAAAGAATACGATAAAATCAGTTCGGAACGTGGATTGGCATTCAATTACAGAGCAACAGAACAATGGGGCACCGAAAATGTATCAGGATTTCAAAAACGAATTGCGCTCTTATCTGGTTTAGACAGTTATTTACGTCGCGATTTATTCAACGATTACATCAGTATTGAAACAGCACAACGTAATACTTCTAAAAATGGATTGCATTTTGAATATCGTTGGCTCATAAAAAGTGATACGAAAGTATTTCTATCATCAGAAAAAGACTTTGCGTCAAAACAACAGGCAATCAATGAATTACTTAACGTATTAAAACTAGCAACCAATCAAAACAATTACGTATTACGTCAAACGGAAACAAAATCACAACGCTATTTCATTGCTTTGTTAGATGAAGAAGGAGAAATTATTGGCAGACAATACAATCATTATTATGCTACAAAAGAAATAGCCGAAGAAAGACTCGCGGAAACCATTGCATACATTAACAATTTACTATTTGATGAAGGTTTTTATTTAATAGAAAACATTCTCACATTACCATATCACACCAAAAAAATAGAAGACTTAAACGATTGTTTGCCGTTATGTATTGACGATGGATGCAATACGTGCAAAAACATAGATCCATTCTCGTATCAGGTAACAATCATATTTCCAGGATATACGTCGCGTTTCTCTAACATAGATTTCCGCATTTTCATGGAAGATCTAATTCGTAGAGAATTGCCAGCGCATATCCAACCACGTATCTGTTGGGTTGGACATATCGATGGCGCATTGACACGGATAGAAAAAATAGAAGTTGTTGAGAGTCCAACTGATGGCATATCAAACATGGAAATCGTGAGTGAACTAGAAACAGAAACAGATGCCGATACAGTATTTGAAGTAGCTAAAGATTTGACTGAAGCTGATTTATACCAAATTATAGATGACGATGAAGCGTATGATATGAAGCACGTTCAAAATGCATGGAAACAATTTTTAGAATCGAAAAAAGAAGGGCCAGATTATATGGCATCGCATGAGTCATCCAAAGAATTACTCTGTGCGATCAACCGAATGAATACTATTTACGCCACAGGAACACTACATGATTGTAACGATGATGATGGCGAAAATAAAAACAGAATCATACTTAACAGAAGTGCGCTCGGCTCACTCTAAGTACTAAAATTATGACTAACTATTGAAAGAATATACAAAATGATGCGTTAGAAACAGCTAGGAATTAGGCATTAGGTGTTGGGTATTAGGCCTTAGATATGAAATCAAACCAAAAACCCATAACCAAACAAACAAGCACCCAAATCTAAGAGCGAAGCGATCTAAAAGCGCAGCGTTCTAAAAGATTTCTGCACAAGCAGAAACAAGTCTAAAAGCAAAGCGATTCTAACAAAAATCATTCAAAAAATAAAATACAGATGAAAACAATAGAAAAAAAAGAACCGTATTTACAGACTTTGAATACTCAAGGCAATATTTATGAAGAATTTTTGCCAGATCAAGTATTAACGCATAAAAATCTAAATAAAGTTGTAAATTACTTCGAAGATCAAGATCGCTTAAGTCGTGTGTACTTAATTGGTGTTGGAGTTGGATGTGGTTTAAATATTGTTTCATACACAAACGCATACATAGAAATTGGCCAAGGAGTTGGAATTACCTCCGATGGCGACATAATAAAATCTGAAACACGTAGATTTCACTACTATTCGGTACTAACAGATAGAGCATCTTATGAACTATTTAATGGACTACAGGTATATGAGATCTACGAACAAGAGGGAGCGGGACGTCTTAACGACGAGCTTCCGCTCTCCTCTTTTACTAGTAATGAATTTGGATCGCTCAAAGATTACATTCTAATCGCGTATGCAGAAGCATATACCGAAGATGAAGGTTTGTGCGGCAGTAGCGGTTGCGACGAAACAGGAAACAAAGTATACAACAATATCAAATTTCTGTTAGTCCACAAAAACAACAAAAATCAGCTCATTGCGGCTGATACTATTTACAATAGTCACGATGTACTCTCTTATTATGACACGCTTCCAGAATTGTGTATGCCACGTTTATTATTAACGAAAGACAACACGACTTCAGGAATCTCAATTCACAATCAATTTACATCCAGTTTTTCGCTTAAAGCGGATTTGTACGATGGTATTACAACTATTATTGATCGTTTTGATCATCGAATCAATTTTGCAAGATACGGCGTAAATATCCCGCAAATAACAGCTTATTTTGATGATATTTTTGTGGTACAGGAAGAACCGTTCATTCAATACAAATATGACTTACTCAAAGATTTAATAGATACCTACAGAGAAATAAGAGAACTTGTATTACACACACGTTTTGAATGTGTGGCAAACTTAAAAGCATTTCCAAAACACTTACTCTTAGGAACCTTAGAAGAACAAACACGTTTACAAACGCGCCATGAATTCTATCCGTCACCAACGGTTTCGGAAAACGATGAAAACTTACTATCAATCAAAGCGTTATGTATTAAATTCTTCAATCAGTTAAAAGAATACAAAATACCAAACGTAAGTTCTGCGGCAGTAAAAATAACGCCGTCAAAAAGTTACGAATTCAAACTCAGCGAACGTTCTATTCCGTATTATTACGAAACAAAAAATTCGCTCATATCCAATTGGAATCCAGTTTCCATTCAACAGCGAAAGCCAAAAAATCAACTAGGATTTCATGTATCCAATCTAAAAAACATACCGTGTATTCAAAAACCATTAGAATACAGTCATTTAGATAAAGATTTCTATAGAATAGAAGGACATATAGGAAAAGATTTCCGTTTGGCATTACGAAAAGTAAATGCGCTAAAAGCGACGTACAACTTGGCTTTTGATGTAAAAACGGTCAGTATAGGATTTCCTGTCAACAAAGTTTCGCTTGACGATGACAAATGTGACACAAAAGACTATGCAATTTTACTAAAAACTTGGGAACAAGAGTTTTTATGTACGGCAGAAAATGCAACCGCATTCTTTGAAAAATACCAATTCAATCAGCCAGGTGTCAACGATACAAGTACTACTGTGTACACGCTTGCTACACAAGAGCCAAGCATGGAATTGGTACAATTACTCAACAGAAATGCAACCACAAATACAACCACAAATCCAGGTAAAATAACAGGGAAAAGTACCAACTTCACTGAAACAACAAACAGTGTAGGTGATGATTTACAAGATGCGGTACAAGATGTAGCTCAAGTAGAATCGGCTTACGAAACCTCCATACAATTTGCAATCAACGAAGCATACATGAACATAGGAACGGCAAATATTCCAGCAGGATATTTAGCCGCAGTTGCATTAGGAATAGTTGATCAATCATCAGACACGGTAGATCGTAGCGATGATAATTTCTTCTACACGCAAACACCTATCAAAATAATTGCGGGTTTAGCAGATATCAAGCGTAACTTTTTACAATCGTTAGATGAAGTATATGTTACAGAAAAGTGGACAGCACTCAACAACGCCATCACTGTTTTATGCACAGATATTGACCAGGTATTATTTGCCATATCGGAAGCGGGAGACAATACCGTTTTTGGAACACAAACACACGATAAAATGTACGAATATTTTATCTATGAACTTTCCAAACTATGCTGTCTCAAAGAAAAAATTGCATGGCTTAAAGAACAAATAGACGAGATACGAAACAATCTCTACAGAGAAGTTATCTTATCAAAACTCATAGAAAAACATCCAGGAGCCGAGCACATGGCAGGCGTGCCAAAAGGAGGAACATTCCTTATGGTATATCTTGGCGGAACTGAAGAACTCTTAGAAGATGATAGTGTTTTAAGTCAATTCAATGGAATTGTACAGTTCGATTTTGCCTTACCATATATGTGTTGTTCAGATTGTCCACCAGAAACCATTGTGTACAATGCAGAACCAGACATTACACTCGCTATAGCGAAAACAAAATACTGTTTACCAACTGATGAAGGACAAGAAAATTTCATCATTAGTCCAACAGATGGAGTAGTCACTTCTCCGGAAGGCGACGCATTTATTGTAGCGACTGATTCAGGATATGCGTTTGATCCATCATTAGTTCCAGACGATTTACTTGGTCAGCCACTAACATTCTTAGTAAACGGAACAACACCAATTACACCTTTAGAAACCTGTGTGTACAAACTGCCGACAGATAGTACAACAACAAGCGAATTTTTATCTTGGGATGAAACAGGCATCAACTTAGACTTAAACGTAAGTCATGGTTTAGAAGCACAAAGTTACCTTTCGTATGTGTGGAATCGTGCAGATGGATCTGAAATAGGAACCACCAAAACCATTACAGCAGCAGCTTTTAATAATCCTGGGGCTACTTTTCAAGAAACAATTACAGTTACCATTGGAGTAGAAGGAAGTCCTGTAGCATGTACGATTACAACTGAATTAGAACTAGATTTTTCAAGACCTGAAGAAAACAGTGTAACTGTTTCGCCAATTACATGTCACAGGCTTACGGAAACAACGCCAGCTTGGGTATCAATTGCAGTGACACCATTTGAAGCAGCGTTAACATCGCCACAAAGGCCCATAGATGGTGAAAGTTTTATAGAACAAGATGGTGGAGGAAACTATTTCCTAAATCCTGCAAAAGTGCCAAACGAACTAGCAGGCGTACCAATCACATTTGCTGTAAATGGCGAAATTGTGGATGGTGTATCAACGATAGTTGCAAAATTACCATTCGCAATAAATACGGACATGTTACCAAGTTTTAGTGTCGTAAGTTGGGATGAAACTGGTGTAAATGTAAATATTAGAGCTTCACACGACTTTCAAGGTGTAGATTACATAAGATACAGATGGTTCGATCTAAATAATGAAAATACAGAAATAGCAACTACAAGAAACCTTCCAAATTTTAGAATAGAAAATGGTGGCGCAAGTACAGTTGCTATAAATTATAGACTTGAAATGAGCGTCATTGGGTTGGAAGAATTTTGTGTAGAAAGTTTCTTTGTAAATCATACTGCCGAAAGACCTAGCTTAGAAATACCAAGCGGAATCTGTTTTGGACAATCGATAGAATTAGATGTAAACGCAGACGATATAGTTACAACTTCATTAGATAACAATGTAATTCAAAATATCTCTGATATCATTACTTTCGAATCAGGATTGGTATTAAATACAGACATTGATTCAGACATTGAAATCTTTCTAAATGGTTCGCCAGTCGGAACAACAAGAGTATATAAACTTCCAATAGAAAGCGATATTGACAGGGGTTTTGAAGTTGATCGTTGGGACGGAAATGATTTAATTGTAAATCTTGAATATGATGTAAGAATACCAGATGTTATCAATCCAGGAAGTTACTTAGAAGCAAAATGGTTTGATGGCAACGGAGGTCTAATTTCACAAACAGCAGGACACAGAATAGCTGGAAATGGAGATACCATCAATGTCACTTACAAATTGGTCATTTGCGTAAGAGCAGATTTATTAGATAATCCACCTTGCGAAACTGCCGCAATCAATGTAATTATAAATCAAGATCCTCCTAGAGATGAATTGCCTACAGATTTAGGCTTAGAAGACAGATACTGTTGGAAAGAAGGAGATCCTGCGCTAAACATTTCCATTCCTGTAGTGCCAAATGATTTTATCATAACATCGCCGCAAGGAAGCAGTTTTATAAGACAAAATACAAATACACATACATTTATTGCGTCTAGCGCACCAAACGGTGGTTTGGGAACTCCAATTCAATTCCAAATAAATGGTACAGACGTAGATTCAACAAGAGTATTCAAATTACCAGCAGAAAATACCATCGCACACGATCTTGCAAATTCACGATTTATAAATGGAGCCTACGAATTTAAATTCAGTCATACTTTCGATGACAAAGACTATTTTGAATATGATGTAACCGATGCTTCAACAGGAGAAGTAATAGGAGAAATAGCACCTGGCGTATTCAAAGTTTCAGCAGATAACGCTATCAATAGACGATTTAGTGTACGCATATTTATTGCAGGTCTTTGTTCCACAGAAAAAATTACAATAACAGTTGCCGATAATATAGATTCGGGAGGACCTAGCCCTACAACTAGTTTTAGAAACCTTAACTGTAGCAATTCGTATACGAACAGACTAACAGAATTAGGTGTTAATACAAGTGTAGTAAGCCTAGAAGCAGTATTTGAAAATGAAGCATACAAGGATGCAATTACGAATGATGTAGTTACTCCAATGAAAAATCTTATTAAATTGATGGAAACATCTTCTAATGTAAGCAATGATAGCATTTCAGGAATAAATCAAATCAACAATTTGCGTACTGAACTGGATAGAAGTTTCCTAAGAAGTCCAAACTTTAGAGGTGACAAAAGACCAATCCTAGCATTAGACGAACTCTTAGAAATCATGTCTTTAGAGTTATTACGTTGTGTAGACGAAAACAATAGTGAAGTTACAACGATCTACAACAGTCTAATTATAGCTTCTAACGACAGAGATGCCGATTATGGAACCGAGACAACACGATCAAAAATAACACAAGAATATCTAAACACGTTTGACACCAAAGACGATGCATTTAAAAATACACTGTCGAATACATTCACAAAAAGTAATCGATAAGAAACAATGCATACAATCCATAACATAGCTTTTGAAGTAGACATAAACTACGACAATTCATTAGTCTCTTGGGAGCAATATTATGTCGATTTTTTCCAAGAAAGATTAATGCCGCGAGTCGAACGTATATGTGATGATTGGGACAAAAAATACCCAAACTCAAAATGTGCTATCGATACAATTGATATCAATGTTGAGGTAAATAGTCTAGATTTGGAAGTCTTACAAAAAGAAATCACTAAGCAAATCAGTCAACAAATCAGCAACATTCGTTCAGATGGTAGCAATACAGAAGGAACGCTTGTTGCTACAATTACCCAACAAAAATCACCTTTTGAGGCATTAGTAAGCTATTTAACAACTGGAATATTGCCTGCACATATTTCTGTAAAAGCTTTTAAAGAATGGTTGGGCGCTGTTGCGGAATTTACTTTGATAGAAAAAAGCGAGCTCATGTCTTTATTTTCAGTAAAAACAGAAGCTATAGAACGTATGTTATCGCTACTGCGGAATGATTATGAAAAACTGTCAACAATCATCAACAATAAACAACAAATAACAGCGCAATACGTAACGCTTGAAACGACTTTCTTTCAGAAACTTTTAAAAGTACTTTGTGCACAGTTCAAACTCACATACAAAGCGGAAGAAGCTGCAATTTGGTATAAAACCTTAGGATTTAGCAGTTCATTACCACAATTCTCAAAAACCTTTTTACAGCTCTTACAACCAAAAGCTGCTGCAGAAAGCAAACGGCTTACAAAAATAGAAGAAACGCAGTTGTCTGTATTAGTATTGCAAGCAATTACGCAGTATGAACAAGGAAAAAATCTAGATGTAAAAGCGTCAAAAATTGCAACGATTATCAATATAGAAGCATCAAAATCGCAAAAAGCCAATACTTCAATCACAAAATCAGTTCACAAAAATCCTACAGAAGAAACGGATGTAAAAGCAACAGAAAAAGAATCGAATAAGGTTGAGGTTAAAGCATCTAAAAACAACAAGAACAAAGTAGCACAAACAGAATCCGAGAAGTCTCAAACAAAGCTACAGCAAAACGGAGAAGTTTCAGAAGAAACGCTTAAAAACACTGAAACAAGCAAGGCAACAACGACGAAAAAATCAGAAGAAAAAACAATACAAACAAACGAGTCAAATCTCGCGAAAGCGAATATAAAAGAGTATACGGAAACAAGCTCTAAAACTGAAAACTTGCAAGAGAACAACGTAATAACGCGAAAATCAATTACAAAAGATATTCCGTTAAGCACTGAAAAAGCAGGATTAATACTCTTACATCCGTTTTTAGTGCGATTTTTTGGCGGAGTTGGAATACTTACAGAAGACAATAAAATCAATGACATTGGTAAAGCGTGTATGTTGTTACACTTCTTAGCAACCGAAACGGAAGAAGTGACAGACTTAGAACTGACACTCGAAAAAATCCTTTTAGGAATTCCATTAGAAACAGTGGTTAATTACCAAACTCCATTAACTGAAGAGGACAAAAAGCTTTGTGAAGAATTGCTAAAAGCTGTCTTAGAACATTGGGTTGTACTTAAAAAAAGTACCATAAATACCTTACGAGATATGTTTCTAAAACGAGAAGGAGAATTGACCATAACTAATGACAGTATCAAACTAAAAATAAATCGTGTAGCACAAGATGTTTTACTAGACAAAGTTCCTTGGAATATCAGTTTAATCCGCCTAAAATGGATGAAAAAAATGATGCATATAGAATGGTAACTCATACTTAGAATCACTCACAAAACAATGAATACAGCGCGCGCTCAAAAAAATACAACTGACAAATCGAAAGGAAATTCCTCTCGATCGAGCATGTTTATTGCGCCAACTCAACTAAAAAAAAATAAAGAAAATACAAGCGCAAAAGAAGAAACAGACTTATTTATAGTTCCTACACGTCAACAAGCTCAAGATACACAACAAACCACAGAAACTACAAATTCCTCTTTCATACAAAGTTCTTCTCAAACAGCAGCATCAATACCTAACATCCAAGACAAAGAAGAGCAAAAAGAAGAAACTACAGAAACGCAAACACAGGAAACTACACAAGAATCTAGTAAAGAACCATCGAGTATAGTTGAGAAAGCAAAAACAAATGAAGTAGCTGGAAAACCAGAAGCTAAAACGAAAGCTGAGACTAAAACTGCTAAAGGAAAAGGAACTAAAGCTGGCGGTGGAGGCGGAAAAGCGTATGCTGCTCCAAATGGATCAGAAGGAGGTATACCAGAAGTAGAGGCAGTAAAAGAAGATGACGGACCTGTAGCATTACCTACAGAAAACAGCAAAGTATATGCTGACGGATTGGTAAGTCAAACACCTTCGAATTTTATGAAAGGTGTAAAACAATCCAGTACAACCTTAGCGGAAGTTCAAAAAAATGAACAAAATACACTAAGCGATTCGTTACCAGAAATAGAACAACCAACAGGAATTCCAACAAAATCTGCGGCGCTAAAGGAAAAATCTAAAGCAACATCTGAGAAAGTTGGCGAACAAATAAAAGGAGACAAATCAATACTGGGCGACCTTACTCCAAAAGGAAAAGTAGAAGGTGAAAAAATAGCGACAGAAAGTATACAACCTCCTAGTTCAGTGATGGCGCGTATTCGAAGTTTCTTCGGATTTGGAAAAAGCGGAAGTGATGAAGACCGTAAATCGCAAATAAAAAGCGGAATTAACAACTTACCAACTTCCGAAAGTGTAAACACAAGTCCAGGAGAAAAACCAGCGGTAGACCTAAAAGGACAAGCTGATCCGAACAAGAATAAGGAAAACTTTGACGAATCTGAAGCAACGACTAACAAAGAGCAAAATAAAAATTTAGCAGAAAGCAAACTCTACAAAGGAGAAGATGACATTTACCCAGAAATGGAACTAGAAATGATGTCACCAACAGTCGAATTATCAACGCCTCCAGATACAGCAGCACTTTCAGAAGAAATACCAAATGTATCTGCCGAAGTAAAAAATAGCTTTGATACACAAGCAAAATCGTATATAGATCAAGAACTTGAACCTGACATGCAAAAGCAAAATGCGGAGTATGAAAAAATGCAGGCAGATCAAGAAAAAGAACGCCAACAATCAGAGCAAGACATTGATGCAGAAACTGAACGTGTAAAGAAAGAACAAGAAACTGCGCAAAACGATGCAAAATCTGATGTTGAAGGGCAACGAGCAGAATGGAAACAGGAAAATGAAAATGTAAAGAAAGAATACAGCGAAAAATCGGAGGCTGAAAAGAAAAAGGTTGATGGTGATATTGATACGCAAGTAAAAGATGCAGATTCTAAAATTACCAAAGAGTACGATAGCGCTAAAAAAGAAGCAGACAAAGAAGTAAATAAAACCGACCAAGAAGCAGCTGCTAAAAAAGCACAAGCCAAAAAAGACTCTGAAAAGAAAAGTTGGTGGGACAGAGCTATTGATGCCGTAAGTAGCTTCTTTGACAAATTAAAAGAAGGACTCAATAAACTCTTTGATGGCTTACGAAAACTGGTAAAAGGTCTTATTGAAGCTGCTAAAAAACTAGCAAACAAACTCATTGATCTTGCCAGAGATGCGATTGTTGGAATGATAAAAGCCTTTGGAGAAGCCTTGAAAGCCTTTGTAAATGTAGCTCTAGCAGCATTTCCGAAGCTTCGAGATAAATTTAACGCAGCAATAGACAAAGCTGTAGATGTTGCTGTAAAAGCGGTAAACTTATTAGCGGAAGGACTCAAAAAAGCGGTGAATGCTTTACTAGACTTACTTGGAGCAGTTTTAGATGCCATACTAGCCGCATATCAAGCCTTGTATAATTTATTGCTTGACGCGATGAAATTTTTAACTGTTGGATTGATAAAAGTTATTCGATTCTTATGGAACCTTCAAGTAGGAGCGTGGTATGCGCCAGGACAATTCTTTGGCGCATTGGCAGAAGTGGCTTTAGGAGGAAATCCAGCAGAACCGTTAAAGAATTTTGAAGTTCCACTAGGACAAGAAGAAGCTTGGGCAGCTGCAATGGGTAAAAATTCAGGAGAGCAAACGGCAGATGCGGCGAGTGCAACACAACCAATTCCAGAAGCATTACAATCGGTGCTTACCAAATCACAATTAAGTAATAGTGATGTAGAGATAGAGCCATATCCAGCAGTAACTTTAGAACCAGAATTAATTTCAGGTTTACCACCAATGCAAGATGGCGTTCCGCTAGAATTAGGTGGAGCAGGAGCAGATGCAGTCACTGCAAGAGACTTACAATCATCTGCAGCAGATTCTGCAGGATACGCATTGCCGCAACAAGTAGAACAATCTGCTGATGAAAGTGCAGGAGCAGCAAATCAATCTATGGATGAAGCAGCGGAAAAGCCAGATCCTGATTGGATTAATATGACTGATCCGGCAAAACTAGATCATTACAATGCACAGATGTTGGTAGAATCGGAAGAAGTTGGAAATGCAGAGCCACAACCAGGAAAAGTAGCTTCCACACCAAATATGGACAACGATCCAGCAACCTTAATCACAAAAACAGGACGTTTAGACATCGCAACTCGTTTAGCGTTTATGGGAACTCAAATGATGACAGGATTACAAGTATTTTGGAATAAAAACAAAGTATGGATTATTGCCGCGCTAGTTGCCGCATTAATTGCTGCTGGACTTATAGCATTCTTTACAGGTGGTGCAGGACTAGTAGCCGCAGTAGATATCATTGTAAAAGCAATGGTTATCATCTTTGGTGCGTATGCAGTATTCCAAGCCATGGGACATATATGGGATTATGTGAAAAAAGCTTGGGCAGGAGATGCCGTTGGAGCAGGAAAATCGTTGGCAATGGCAATGGCTGTTATTGTGATGGAATTCTTATTAGATAAGATTCTACTGGGAATGGGGAAAGTTTTCAAACGTATTATAGCAGCAGCAAAAGTGACACGAGCTGGACAAAAGGTAATGAAAGGAGTCAACTTTATTCGTAAAGGAGTTACCAAGACAGGAAATGTCATCAAAAAAGGAGTTGCCAGAATAAAAAATACACGTTTGGCAATCCGTATACAAGGAGCTGTTGGAAAAGGAACTAAAAAATTAAGTAACTTACGTCAGAAAATTTTAGACAAATTTAAGTTTAAAAGAATTTGGCTTAAGAAAAGCGGAAAGTGGATTGAGCTTTGGGCTGAATTTAACCCAGATTTTCTATTGTCTAGAACAGATCCTGATACAGGAGATGAAATCAAAGTTAATGCGGATAATAGGTTTGACCCTAAAAATCAAGCACAATGGCAGAGAAAAGCGGATGGAACGTATGAAGTGAAAGTAGATGCAAATTCTCCATGGGAAAGTGCCACGAAAGTAGACGATAAAATAGATACACCAGCCAAGTATTATGAAGGAGCAGATAAAAAAGTTATACAGGATACTTATACACGTAATAGACCTACCAAACAAGCTGATATAGACAATTTACCGGAACTTGATAAAAAGATACTAAAAGCAGAAGCAGATCGTGTTAAAATTGATGCAGAAATAAAAGCAAGTAAAACACCAGAAGTAGAAGCGGCATTAAAGAAAAAGAAGGCGAATCAAGATTTAACACCAGATGAGCAAGCGCTACTTGATGCACATCATAAAATAGCGAATAAAAAAGTTAAAAATAGTGAAAAAATTGGTGATACAGGCGCAGAAGATGCCATCAAAAAGAAGCATTCAGACATAAAAAAAACGCATACACATGAGGGACCAGGAGTATTTGATCAAGTACATAAAACTGAATCTGGAGAATTCATTATAGTTGAAGCAAAAGGAGGTAGTTCTAAATTAGGATCAGCAAAACATAAAGGTTCTCGTGTAGAACAAGGAACAGCTGAATATTTTGAATATGTTATTGACAGAATGCAAAGTTCTGGTGGAGCTAAGAAGGAGCTTGCAGATGAAATGATGAAAAACTATAGACTCAATGGTGGTTTTGACCAAATAAAATTTTATAAAGCTGAAACACCGATTAACTCTAAAGGTTTAGCAATGGATACAATACTTACAGAATTTAGATTATAAAATAATTATGGGAAATAAACTAGTATTTAACAATTGGGACGAAGAGTCTTTTAAAAATGATTACGACAACAACTTCATTGATTTTGAAAACCAAATGATGAAAGTTGCTAAAACGAATCCAAAAACATCTCACAGTCTATTCGCCTGTGCCATATTATGGTTTGCTTTAAAATATATTGACAAAAAAGAAGCTAGTTCAGACGAATTAGTAAACTATATGAAACTAGCAATGCAAGGCGCATACGCACATATTCTTACGGAAATGAATCTTGGTAAGTCTCAGGAAGTTTGGATTGATCAAGAACTAGTAACATTAGAAAAAGAAGCTTCAACCCATAAAACTGACGTAGCTACTTTGGTAGATATATATGATATTGCTTGTATTTGTAGATGTGAAAAAGTTAAAAAAATCATTATAAATCAAATTGACCCAGGCCCATTTTTTCATAATTCTAACTTGTCAAAATCCTATTATTATTCCTTGTATTATCTCGAAAAAACAGATTCTAAAAACAATACAAATTTAGTACAAAAACAATTTGAGGAAGTTCGAACAAAGGCAGCGGCAGTTTATGAAAATGATAATGAATGGAAAAAATGGTATGAAAAATATTTATTACCAACTATCAAGCTCCGTGAAGTATTAATGATTGGAAATGAAGTAGATTTTAATATTCAACTTCAAGAAGTACTTAATAAAGACAGAGAGTTAAAAGATGTTTCTCCAAAAGTTATGAATCCCAACAACTGGATTCCATGGGAAATCAATTCTCTAGCCTGTAGAGCACATGACAAAGGTTGGAAAATAACGGTGGAAGATAGTAGATTGTTAAAATTTCTTGTTGAAGGAAAATGCAATGTTACTAGTTTAGAACCTTGAGATACAACTTTATAAGTTATCCAAAATAAGTTATACGGTATATCCAAAACTATTTTTGTCATATAAAAAAGCAAAAATTAAAATAGAAGTATAGAAAAAAGGAAAACACCCTTAAAAAAAGTGTTTCAACTGTTTTACAAAACATAAAATCTTCTTTTATTTAAACGTAAAAAATTAACCATTAAAAGAGTTATTTCACCACAAAAAATCCTTGTAAACCATGACTGTAGAACTTATAGATTATATAAAACAAGTCGTACGATTTCGATTGGTCGAAATTTCAGGAAGCGATGATGAAGTTACATTCCCAAGTTTTGACTTTGCTAATGACGATTCTGAGTTTTCAAGATTTGTAACAGAAAACAACTTTCAAATCTTTGAAATACTAATACTGTTGCTCTCAATGTTACCATATATTGCACCAGGTTTTTTAACCAATATACTTTCTGAATATTTTCCTGACGGAAGCGACTTTCCAGAATTTGGAGGCGTAAAAGGAACGCAATATCGCGGTATATTGCCAACTGGCGAAACTGCCATATTTATTGTAGTAGGAACAAACTACAGAGCAAGAAACTTTATCATTTCTATATTTAATGAAGAACATGCTTTTGCTAAAAAATCAATTTTAAGATTAGGAAATGTGCCTTTGGGTGAACCTAAAATTAGTGGGAATTTATTGTTAGATTTTGAATATGTGGAATTGTTCGTGTACGGTTCGGTTTCAAAACCAAAACTAAGTCAAGACTTCCCAGCAGAATTATTAGAAACAGAAATGGAATGGGACGATTTAGTCCTAAATCAAAAAACGCTCGATGAAGTCAACAATGTACTCGTATGGATGGAACACAATGAAACCTTGCTGAACGACTTCAACATGAAAGACAAAATCAAACCAGGTTACAAAGTCATGTTTTTTGGTTCGCCAGGCGTTGGAAAAACGCTCACGGCAAGTTTGATGGGAAAACACACGGGAAAAGATGTCTATCGAATCGATTTATCTTTAGTAATATCCAAATACATTGGAGAAACCGAAAAAAATCTTTCCAATCTCTTCAACAAAGCCAAAAATAAAGATTGGATTCTCTTCTTTGACGAAGCTGATGCTATCTTCGGAAAACGTACAGGTGTGCGTGATGCACATGACAAATACGCCAACCAAGAAGTTTCGTATTTACTACAACGTATAGAATCACATTCAGGCTTGGTCATTTTAGCATCTAACTATCGTAGTAATATTGACAAAGCTTTTACCAGAAGATTCCAATCCATTATTGACTTTGAAAGCCCAGGAATTCCTGAGCGTTTGGA
>NZ_JBGCDL010000152.1:0-28925 GCF_045105435.1 Kordia sp.
CGTACTTATAAATGTAGTATTGGGCTTAGGAGAAGATGCCACACTATTTGGAACAAAATGGTTTGTTTGGGCAGTTTTCCTATGGTTATTTGCTTTTTTATTCCATGCTTTTGATGTGTATGTTACCAACAAATTCATGGGAAAAAACTGGGAAGCCAAACAATTAGAAACATTGGTTGCCCAACAAGAAAATCGCATTGCAGAATTAAAACAAAAATTCATAGATCAAGAAACGAAAGTTGCCGAAGTACAAGCAAAAGCCGAACTAGCAAATGAGCCAGAACCCGAAATTATTGATCGCAGTTGTTTGGCAATTATTGTTGCAGCTTCTGAAAACAATGTCATCGGAAAAGACAATCAGTTAATTTGGCATTTAAGTAATGACTTAAAACGTTTTAAGAAACTTACATCGGGACATCATATTATCATGGGACGTAAAACCTTTGAAAGTTTCCCAAAACCACTTCCTAACAGAACACATATTGTCATCACACGACAAAAAAACTACAAAGCGCCTAGAGGCGTTATTGTAGTTCACACCATGAAAGAAGCCGTAAGTGTTGCAACAGTTGCAGATGCAGAACCGTTTGTAATTGGTGGTGGCGAAATATACAAACAAGCAATGCCATTTGCTACAAAAATTGAATTAACGCGTGTACATCACGAATTTGAAGGTGATACCTTTTTCCCAGAAATTGAGATGAGAGATTGGAAAGAAATCGCAAATAAATTCCACAAAAAAGACGACAAACACGACTACGAATTCTCTTTTATCACCTATGAAAGAGTATAAATACCAAACAACTTTTTACGAATGAATTACTTTACTATCTTAACTAAAAAACAACTGATATGTTTTTTAGTTATCTCCTTTTTCACTTTCACCAATCTACATGCACAAAATCAATATTGGACACTATTTGCTAAGTCAATTAAAATGTCTACGGATGTAAAATTAAAATTCAAAATTACTGCTTCCATAAAAGTTGACACTAATGATCCAGATGCTTGGGCAGGTATTTGGGCACGCGTGGACACTAAAAATGATGAAACTGGTTTTTTTGACAATATGCAAGATAGAGCTGTTGTAACTAACACATGGGATACGTATGTAATTAATGGTTATATTGATAAAAACTCTGAATCATTAAATTTTGGAGGACTTTGCCTGTTTAATGGTAAATTTTATTTTGATAATGTAAAGTTATTTGTTGAAAATAAAGCTACAGGGAAATTTGATGAAATCAAACTTGACAATTATGATTTTGAAAAAACAATTGTTGGTAAAACAGTGCGTGATTGGGACCACAATGATATTGCGTTACGAAATCCTAAAAATGAAAAGTTTAGTTTCTCCCTTGTAAAAGATGATCCCTCTAAAAATCTATCATTGTGTATTATTGGAAGTGATATCAAAATAATTAAAACTAAAATCATAGGTGAACGCGAAGGCTATACACCACAAATTGGAACTTTAGTTTCTATGCTAAATAATCTTAGCCATCGTGTAGAAAGAACTGTTAAAAATCTTGATCAACGAGAGCTAGACCATTTACATGATGAAAAAGCAAATTCTATTGGTGCGTTGATTATGCATTTAGCTGCGGCTGAAAAAATATATCAATTGTATACGTTTGAAAATAGAGGCTTTAATGAAGAAGAGGAAAAATTTTGGGGACCAGCACTAAGTCTTGATGATGCAGGAAGAGAAACTTATAAAGGTCATGACGTAGAATATTACCTAAACATTTACAGAGAAGTCCGCGCTGTTACATTAGCTGAACTCAAAAAAAGAGACGACTCTTGGCTGCAAATCACCAATGCTTCACGTGAATCTAACAATCACTACTATTGGTTTCATGTCATGGAACATCAATCAAGTCACTTAGGGCAAATACTATTCTTAAAAAAGAGAATTCCGCCAGCATCAAAAATCAATATTGAACAGAAAAAGAAAATTGATTAAGTAAAGTATTCAGAAAATATAGTAACAAACACCTGTTCTCGGAAAATTCTTTACTTTTGCCAAAAATATACATAAACACTTTTTCTTAATTTATAAGAAAGTTTAAAGACTTATATAATGAAAGCATATATATTTCCAGGGCAAGGTGCTCAATTTTCAGGAATGGGATTAGACCTTTATGAGAATTCTGATATAGCACAACACCTTTTTGAAGATGCCAATGGCATTTTAGGATTTCATATTACAGATATCATGTTTGAAGGTTCTGCGAAAGATTTAAAGCAAACGAAAGTTACGCAACCAGCCATCTTTTTACATTCGGTAATTCTAAGTAAAGTTTTGGGAGACAAATTTCAACCAGAAATGGTGGCAGGACATTCGTTAGGAGAACTTTCTGCATTAGTTGCCAATGGAGCATTAACCTTTGAAGATGGATTAAAATTGGTTTCACAACGTGCTTTAGCAATGCAAAAAGCCTGTGAAATTAAACTAAGTACAATGGCTGCCGTTTTAGGCTTAGACAATGAAGTAGTTGAAAAAATATGCCAGGAAACTGCCGGAATTGTCGTAGCCGCAAATTATAACTGTCCAGGACAAATTGTAATTTCTGGAGAAGTTGAGGCAATTAATACGGCTTGCGAAACGTTAAAAGAAGCAGGAGCAAGACGCGCATTGGTTTTACCAGTTGGTGGTGCTTTTCATTCTCCTTTAATGGAACCAGCTCGTGAAGAATTAGCCGCAGCAATTGAAAACACTGTTTTTAATACACCAAGTTGTCCTATTTATCAAAATGTAACAACTACGGCTGTGACAGATCCAAGTGAGATTAAGAAAAATTTAATGTCGCAGTTAACGGCTCCTGTAAAGTGGACACAATCGGTACAACAAATGATTACCGATGGCGCTACACATTTTACAGAAGTAGGCCCTGGAAAAGTATTGCAAGGATTGTTACGTAAAATTGATCGTTCTGTAACTGCTGAAGGTGCTACTTTCGGAAACGAATAAAATATTACTATGAAAATGTCAAGATCATTGCGAATACTATTAATTGTTGGACTGATTTTAATAAACGTTGGTTGCGATCAAGTTTCAAAATCAGTAGCAAGAACGCATATTGATGCAACGGAACGTATTTCTGTAATTGGCGAGTATGTCGTATTGATGAAGACTGAAAATAAAGGTGCTTTTCTAGGATTTTTATCTTCAGTGGAAAGTCCGATTTTGAAAGCCATCTTTTTAATCATTTTACCAATTGCTGTATTACTTTTTATTCTGCGAATGATTATCATCAACACAGACTTAGATCGCTATATGATTTTTGGTTTGTGCTGTATTATTGGTGGCGGAATTGGAAATTTATACGATCGTATCTTATATCGTTCTGTAACCGATTTTATGCATATAGATTTGGGCGGAATTTTTAAAACAGGAATTTTCAATATGGCAGATGTCTCCGTTATGCTGGGCACAGGACTGTTGATTATTTCCTTTATCAAACGAAAAGAAGTTTCTTTGTCATAACTTACAAAACCTAGCGCTTGCTAGGTTTTTTTATGGGTATTAGTTTCATTTTCATTTCAAAACTCATGTCATCAACTCCTTCAATCGTAACTTTTACATAAAGTTCATCTTCTTTTTTATAAAGATAGAATATGTAATCATGTTGATGTCGCCAATTTGTTTTAAAGTGACTAAAACGAACATAATATTCATTTCCATAACTAATTACAAAATCATTCTCGCCATAATTATTAGGGATTGTTTTTGTCGTAGTTCCATCAAAAATTAACAGCTCATTTATCTTCTTAGAATTCTTAGAGCCATCTTCATAAAATCCAAAATTCATTCTATATTCGACGGTAACTTTTTCTTTTTGTAAAGGCGTTTCTGTCTGAATTGTTATAGAATTCAAATTCCACAATACAACAATTTCTGTTTGTATAAAAAACAAAATGTATGCGCATACTGCGAGAATTACGCCTATACTAATTATTCTTTTCAAATTTTATTTTTTAGTTTCAATAAAGATATATCAAAATGTTAACTACGGTATTCCCATACCAAATTCTTTCATGGTTTTTATAACTTAAAAGTATTCTTAACCAAAATACTAAGTCATGAAAAAAAGAAATGTAAAATCATTAAAGCTTCGCAAGAATTCGATTTCTAATTTAGAGAACAGACATCTTAAAGGAGGAATTAAACTTACAGACACCTGTACATCAGTAATTGATGCCTGTCCATCGGCTTGGATATGCCCAACTGATATTCCTTGGAACTGTCCTTTTCCACCTTTTTAGGAGAACCTAATTATAAAAAAAGGGAAGTAGATATGAATTTACTTCCCTTTTTCTATTCTATATATAAAAGCTTATTGCTTGTATATCTTTCCATTTTTCATGACAAACGTCACATTTTCCATCGTATTAATGTTTTTTGTAGGATCTCCATCAACCGCAACAATATCTGCTAAGAAGCCTTCTTTCAATTGTCCTAATTGATCTTCCATTCCTAGAATTTTAGCATTGGTAACCGTAGCAGCTTGAATCGTTTCTATGGCTGGCATTCCTGCTTCTACCATAAAACCGAATTCTTTTCCGTTTAGTCCGTGTTTGTATACGCCTGCGTCTGTTCCAAAAGCAATTCCAACACCTTTTTTATAGGCTCTTGCAAATGTTCCTTGAATTTTTGGTCCAACTGCCAATGCTTTCGGCACAATAATATCTGGGTAATATCCTTTTATTTTCGCTTTGGCTTCTACTTCCTTTCCTGCTGTAATTGTCGGAACCAAATATGCATCGTGCTTTTTCATCAATTCCATGGTTTCGTCACTCATCAACGTTCCGTGTTCAATGGTTTTCACGCCACCAATTATAGCGCGTTGCATTCCTTCGTCTCCATGTGCGTGTGCTGCTACATGCATTCCGTAATCTTTAGCCGTTTCGCAAATCACTTTGATTTCTTCTACCGTAAATTGCGGATTACTTCCGCTTTTAGCAACACTTAACACGCCACCAGTTGCTGTAATTTTAATTACATCTGCACCGTTTTTATAACGTTGACGCACTGCTTTTTTAGCATCACTTACATTATTAACCACACCTTCTTTTGGTCCTGGATCGCCAATAATTTCTTTACGATTTCCGTTTGTCGGATCGGCATGTCCACCAGTAGTTGCCAATGCTTTCCCGGCGGTAAAAATTCGTGGCCCATCAATTCTTCCTTGATTAATTGCGTTACGTAATGAAATATTTACGCCTGTTCCGCCCAAATCGCGTACGGTTGTAAATCCTGCTTGCAATGTTGCATCTGCAAAACCTACAGAGCGAAACGCTACATCTGAATCGTTTAGTGTATATTTTTCTAAATATGCTTTCGGATTGGTTTCACTTTCTATATGAACGTGCATATCAATTAGTCCTGGCATCACCGTTTTTGACTTTAAATCAATCATAGTGATATTTGCTTTTTTAGGCTGTAAATACCCATTTGCAACACCTATTATTTTGTTTCCAGAAATAATAATTGTCTTTTCAGTGAGCACTTTTCCGCTTTCGGTATCAATAATTTTTCCGCAATACAAATATGTATCTTGTGCCATCATAATGGTCGTACACAACATACTCAAGCATAGAATGAGTAGTTTTTTCATTTGGTTGTCTTTATGGTTAGTTTATTTGGTTTTTCTGATTTTCTGTTCCCATTTCCAAGCAGAAAGCATGGCTTCATCAAGTGTCGATGTTGCTTTCCAACCTAAAATTGTATTCGCTTTGGTCGTATCTGCATACGCAGAAATTACATCGCCTTCTCTCCTATTTACAATTTTATAGTTGAGTTTCTGTTGACTGACACGTTCAAAACTTTCAATGACTTCTAGCACAGAACTTCCTGTTCCGGTTCCAATATTGAATACTTCAAACGAAGCTTCATGACTTTCATCAAGTAATCTTTTTAATGCGGTTACATGCGCTTTCGCGAGATCAACTACATGAATATAATCACGAATGCAAGTACCGTCTTTAGTAGGATAATCGTTCCCGAAAACGGATAATTCTTCTCGCAATCCAATTGCAGTTTGTGTAATAAAAGGTACTAAATTTTGTGGAACGCCATCTGGCAACTCACCTATTTCAATACTTGAATGTGCACCAATCGGATTAAAATATCGCAAAGAAATTACCTGTAATCCTTTTGCTATTTTAGCAGTATCATACAATATTTCTTCGCCAATTTGTTTGGTGTTTCCATACGGAGAAAATGCTTGTTGTACAGGCGCGTTTTCAGATATTGGCATTTTTTCGGCTTGACCGTAAACCGTACATGAAGAACTAAAGATGAACGAAATGTGTTCTTTGTACTGAATTTGTTGTAAAATTGTGATTAAAGTCGATAGATTGTTTTCGTAATATAACAACGGATTTTGTACACTTTCGCCAACCGCTTTACTGGCTGCAAAGTGAATAATTCCGTTAATGGCATCGTGTTTTTTGAAGAATGAAATTGTTGCTTGTTTGTCGCGTAAATCTAATTTTTCAAACGCAGGTAAGATTCCTGTAATTCGCTTAATTCCTTGTAAAACTGTTTCTAACGAATTGGACAAGTCATCAATAATTACAACTTCAAATCCTGCCAATTGCAAGGCTACCACTGTGTGAGAGCCAATATAACCTAATCCGCCAGTTACTAATATTTTTTTCAAATTTGGGTTTTATCCGTTTACAAAATCTAAAACAGTTTTTGTGATAAATGCTATTTGTTCATCATCTAACTCTGTGTGCATTGGCAACGAAATTACTTCTTTTATCAACTGATTTGTCACAGGGAAATCTGCCTCATTGTAACGTTCATCTTTGTATGCTTTTTGCGCATGTAATGGAATTGGATAGTATACTCCGCAAGGAATTCCACTTTCGTTTAAATGCTTTGCCAACGCGTCTCTATCAACACCTGTTACACGCAATGTATATTGATGAAATACATGACAATCACAACCTGCACAGATTGGGTTTTCGCATGATTTTGAGATTTGTGGCGTAATTATTTTATCATTTCCATAGAATGCGGCATTGTATTTTCGTGCGGCATCTTGTCGTGCTGCGTTGTATTCATCTAAGTGTGGTAATTTTGCTCTTAAAACGGTTGCTTGGATAGAATCTAATCGAGAATTTACACCGACAACATCATGATGATAGCGTTTATACATTCCGTGATTTACAATTCCTCTGATGGTATGTGCTAAATCGTCATCGTTTGTAAAAATAGCGCCACCATCACCATAACAACCTAAGTTTTTTGAAGGAAAGAAAGAAGTAGAAGCTACATGACCTATTCCGCCTGCTTTTTTCTTGCTTCCGTCTGCAAACGTATAATCGGCTCCAATTGCTTGCGCATTGTCTTCAATTACATACAAATCATGCTCCTTTGCAATTTCTAAAATCGCGTCCATATTGGCGCATTGTCCAAATAAATGTACAGGAACAATTGCCTTTGTTTTTGGTGTAATAGCTTTGCGAATTGCTTCTGGATCAATATTGAAAGAATCTTTTTCAACATCAACTAAAACTGGTGTTAATTGTAATAATGCGATTACCTCAACAGTAGCTGCAAACGTAAAATCGGCAGTAATAACTTCATCTCCAGGTTTCAATCCAAGTCCCATCATTGCAATTTGCAACGCGTCCGTTCCGTTAGCACATGGAATAACATGTTTTACATCTAAATATGCTTCTAATTCTGCTTGAAATGCGTGTACTTCGGGTCCGTTAATGAATGCTGAAGATGCAATAACATCTAATACGGATTGATCAACTTGGTCTTTAATTTGTGCGTATTGACCTTTGAGGTCGACCATTTGGATTTTCTTCATTCGTATCTTTCTTTTGTTCTAACAATATTACAAAATTGTAGAACGATACCCAATGAATTTACCCGAAAGAATGTATTTTAGCAGCAAACTCATTGCTTTTGTATTTTATCTACAACATATTGGTTTACATTGCGAGTTTCTTTCTTAGAATCGTAGCATTATTTAACACGAAACTTGGCCTTTTTGTTTCGGGCAGAAAGACCGTTTTTCAGACTTTAGCCGATCAAATTTCTGCAAACGATAAGGTCATTTGGTTTCACACCGCTTCTTTGGGCGAATATGAACAAGGCTTACCAGTGTTGGAAGCTTTAAAAGAAAACTATCCGAATCATACATTTGTGTTGACATTTTTTTCTCCTTCTGGATATGAAGTAAAAAAAGATAGCGCTGTGGCGGATGTAATCACGTATTTACCTTTGGACACGAAAGCTAATGTTAGAAAGTTTCTTAAACTTGTACACCCAGAATTGGTCGTTTTTGTGAAGTATGAGTTTTGGCCGAATTATTTAGCTGAACTGAAAAAACAGCAGATTCATACCATTTCCATTTCTACTATTTTTAGACCATCGCAAGTATTTTTTAAATTTTATGGTGGCTGGATGCAAAAATCTTTACATGCATTCAATCATATTTTTGTGCAGGATGAAACGTCTCAGCAACTATTAAAAAACATCAACTATACAAGTGTTACCATAAGTGGCGATACACGTTTTGATAGAGTTTTAGAAATTTTGGAGCGAGACAATTCACTTTCTTTCATAGAAGAATTTAAAAATAATACCACTAGTATCGTCATTGGAAGCAGTTGGTCAGAAGATGAAGCTATTTTTGTTCCTTTTGTGAATGCTTCAACCGAAAACTGCAAATTCATCATTGCGCCGCACAATATTAAATCTCAAGAAATTGAAAAATTAAAAAAGAGCATTTCAAAATCGACTGTTTTGTTTTCAGAAATGGAGCAACATAGCGATCTAAGTCAGTTTGATGTTTTTATTATAGACACCATTGGTATTTTGACCAAAGTATATAGTTATGCAGATATTGCGTACGTTGGCGGCGGTATGGGAAATACAGGTCTACATAATACACTTGAACCCGCTGTTTTTGGAATTCCTGTTGTGATTGGAAAAACATACACAGGATTTAAGGAAGCGGAAGATTTGGTAAAACTTGGCGGTGTGCTTTCTATAAAATCTCAAATAGCATTTGAGAATACAATGATACGTTTACTTGAAGATGCTAATTTTAAAGATGCTGTTGGTAAGATTAACCATGATTACGTTCATGCCAATGGAAATGCAAGTAAAATTATTATAGAATATCTATCAAAAAAACTAAAACTTTAGATAAAACACCTTTTAACTGTTTAATTGATAATTTTGTAGAATGTTAAAAAGATGTCAAAACATTCTTTGTGAATCCATAAAAGAAATCTTAACATTGCCATACAATTAACAATAAATAGATAAAGAGATGAAAAAATTAGTTTTAAAAGCTTCACTTGTTGTTGCTTTAATGATTGGAATGACTTCTTGTGAAGAAGTAAAAAAAGGAACTGAAAAGGCAAAAGAAACTGGAAAAGAGCTAGTGAAAGAAGGTAAGGAAGCTGTAAAAGAAGCAGCCAATGGTGCTATGGAAAAAGGAAAAGAAATGCTTAGCGATGCAAAAGAAGGAACAAAAAATGCTGTTGAAACGGCAAAAGATGGTGTGAAAAATATGGCAAATGACGCAAAAGAAGGTGCTGAAAACGCTGTTGAGAATGTAAAAGATGCTGCCAAAGATAAAATGGACGCCGCTAAAGATGCTGCCAAAGCTAAGATGGACGCTGCTAAAGACGCCGCTAAAAATAAAATGGAAGACGCAAAGAAAGCTGCTGCCGATAAATTAAAGAAAGTAGGAGGGAAATAACAACTAGTGTCCCACACAAAAAATTGAAAAGCTTCTCCAATTGGAGAAGCTTTTTGTTTGTATTATAATTTGCTTGTTTTTAACAAATTGGATACGTATTTGTATCTACTTCATTGGTGTTTACACAACCAGGTTGTTTTGTGCGCTCACAGTTAACTGTTCGTAAACAGATGTTATTTCCGTTTGCATCTACGAAAGTACGAATACAATATCGGATCGTATTAAGCGTACCTCCAGTGTTTTGATGCGCATGTAAATTAGAAATTGATTTTTTGTTTAATGATAAATTTTTGATGCTCTTTTTTTTCATGATAAAATGTTTTTTGATGAATTTTTAAGATAAAAAATTTTAGTTTGCATGCATTACGGGTTTACCTTAATTAACGTTTCATTAGCTGTTATTTTTTTTAAAATAAAAAAGCATCTCCAGTTCTGAAGATGCTTTTCATTATAGGATTTTAACCCTCAATTTTCATGTATTATTTACATTTACATGCGCTAGCATTGTTTAACGTAAAGCAACCGTCAGACATAGGCGGACATTGTTGTGTACATATTACGGAACAAAGGTTTGAAGTTCTAGTTCCTCCTTTTAAACTTCCAGCAGTCAAGTTAGATACAATACTTTTTTTGAATGCGATTTTTTTAATTTCTCTTTTTTTCATGATTTTGATTTATTAAAGTTAATATTTGTTTTAAAAATTTATGTAGTACTGATTATTTTACAATCATCTTTTTAGAGATCATAATTTCTCCATTAGAAACTAAGCTGTAAATAAACATTCCTTTTCCAATTTCGCTTGAACTAATTACCACTTGTCCTTTTTGGCTTGATAAGTTGTAATCTCTTATAAACTTCCCTGACATGTCAAAAACAGAGATGGTTGCTTTTGCATTATCTGGCAATGTGAAGTTAATTGTTGTTTGGTTTGTAAAAGGATTTGGTCTGTTTTGCTCCATTGAGAACCCAATTTCCTTAATGTCATCTTCTTTTTTAGCAAGATTTTCTCTTTTCAAGTTTTCTATTTCACTTTCTAAAGAAATAACTTTCTCGTTCATTTCGTTTAAACTAGAAGTTAATACTGAAATCATTCCAATATAATTTACCGCTTTGTACTCGTAGCTTCCAGTTTCCTTGTTATCTTTATCTACAATAGGTTTGTTAATTGTAGTTATCAATTCAGGAAAAACCTCTTCAATATTTTGCGCTAAAAATCCATGTTGTAATTCACTTGGTAAATTTAGGTGCTCGTTTTGCTTAAAGTTGTAAGTCACAGATTCTAATTGCGCTAATTTTTCAAGGACATTTTCTTCAGCCTTGATATTTTCTTTTAGTTTTTTATCTGAAACAGTAAACATTCCTGTTACAAAAACATCTCCATTGAAATATCCGGCATATCGATTTGTAAGTGATGCTGAACTACCGTAAATAGCTGCTCCAAAACCAGTTCCTGTAGTAGGTATTGATCCGCGAATGGCATACGAACCACCATTACTAGTACCTGTTATTGATGCTGTTACTCCCGTATTTTGATATGTTCCGCTAGTTCTTACACTAACTCCAGTAGATAAATAAGAAGAACCTGCACTTTGTACTTCAATACCTGTTTTTATGTATCCAGATAAATTGTTGATTGCTTTAATTCCGGTGAAGTATGATCCTGAAGACGAATTGTTTTGCACAATAAGACCTGTTTTTGTGCTGCTTGGCGAATCACTATAATCAATTCCTACTTTTGGCTCGTTAGACGCAAGTGGTGCACCAAAATAAGTTTTCCCGTCATTGGTCATCGTTGAAACTAACGTTGAACCTGTAGATATAAAACTATTGGCTACTCTGAACTCTAAATCAGTTCCAGAAGCAAACGAATCGCCAATCCACTGTATTCTAGGATTTACATCTCCTGTGTCTTGATATCCCATTGTTAGGGCTCTATTTTTCAATTGAAAGCGTAATCCAAATACTTGTTGACTTCCCGTATTTAGTTTACCGATAGAAAACCACTGGCTTGTACTAAAGTCAAAAGCGGTTCCTGCGTCTAATTGTGTGACTAGTCCTGGTTGAAATCTAAAAATTTCTTGTCCGCCAAATTGTTGCGGAATTGGATTGAAAATTGAAGAGAAAACTGATCCTGATGATTGGTTTTGCGCAAAAGAAGTTGCGACAAAAAGTAATGCTAATAAAAAAGTAAATTTTTTCATGGTTTAAAAGTTTAAGTTAATTTGTTTAAAGATATTGCTAAATAGTTAAACAAAATTACGGTATAACCGTAAAAATAAATCATTAAAGATCAGTATTTTATAAAATGGAAGTGTTGCATTAATGACAAAGGAATGTCAAAAACATTGAAGAAATCGCAAAGAAAATTTGGAGAATATATTGCACAAAAAAAGCCAAAGTCATTACAACTTCGGCTTTCATTTTATGATTTCTAAGTTTTATAGAATTTATTTGATGATCATCTTTTTTGTAATTATTACTTCATTATCTGAGATAAGTGCATATACAAAAATCCCTTTTCCAATTTCACTTGAATTTATAGTTAACTGTCCTTTTTCACTTGACAAATCATAATCTCTTATAAACTTTCCTGATAAGTCAACAACTGAAATGGTAGCTCTTGTGTTTTTTGGTAAAGTATAGTTAATTACGGATTGATTTGTAAAAGGATTTGGCTTGTTCTGTTCCATTGAAAATCCTACATCATTCGTATCATTTTGATTCCCTAATTTGTTTTCTTTGCTAGATCCAGCTTCATTTTTCATGTCTTCTATCTGACTTTCCAAAAGTGCTACTTTCTCGTTCAATTCATTGATACTTGCTGTAGCTTCTTCGTTTAGTTCTTTTAAACTTGAAGTTAAGATTGAAATCATTCCAAGATAATTTACTGATTTATACTCGTATTGATCTACTTGTTTGTTGTCTTTGTCAAAAATTGGCTTCTTGATTGTTGAAACTAACTCTGGAAAAACTTCTTCTATATTTTGTGCTATAAATCCATGTTGTAATTCAGAAGGAAGATTTAATTGATCATTTTCCTTAAAAGTATATGTTACTGCATCAATTTGAGCTAATTTGTCTAATACATTCTTTTCGCTCTCAATATCTTGTTTTAATTTCCTGTCAGATCCTGAAGAAAACGAACCAGTTACCACCACATTTCCGTTAAAATAACCTGCGTGTCGGTTACTAGTTGTTGCCGAACTACCGTAAATAGCTGCTCCAAAACCAATAGGAGTAGTGCCACTAGGACCATAAATAAACCCACGAACACCATAGGTACTTCCATTACTACTACCCGTTACAGATGTACTTACTCCTGTGTTATAAAATGCTTCACTAAGTCTTACATTGATTCCTGTATTACCGTACGAAGATCCGCTACTTTGAATATCCATACCCGTTTTTACATAAACAGCTTTATTATTGACTGATTTGATTGCAGTATGATAACTTCCTGAACCGCCAGTGTTTTGTAAAAATAAACCTGTACGCGTTGAACCTGAGATATTGCTATAATCAATTCCCACTTTTGCTTCTGTTGTGCTTAATGGAGTTCCAAAAAAGGTGCTACCATTATTCGTCATTGTTGCTACTAATGTTGAGCTTGTAGATGTAAAACTGTTTGCGACTCTAAATTCAAAGTCAGTTCCTGCGGAAGAACCAGCACCAATCCATTGCAGTCTTGGGTTTGTGTCATTTATATCTTGATATCCCATTGTTAAGGCTCTATTTGGCAGCTGAAAACGGAAACCATATACATTTTGACTTCCCGTATTTAGTCTACCTATAGAAAACCATCTACTGTTGGTAAAACCAAAATTATTTCCTGAATCTAATTGTGTCACTAAACCAGGTCTAAATCTAAAAATTTCTCCTCCACTAAATTGTTGAGGAATTGGACTATTTATTACACTTTTCACACTATTTGCAGATTGATTTTGAGGAAGAGCAATCGGTATAATAATATCATCTATAGGTACTGGAATAGGAGTTTGAGCGTAAGTTATTACTGTAAAAAGTAATGCAATAAGTAATGTGATTTTTTTCATGGTTTTGATTTTTATTAGTTAATTTTGTTTAAAGATAATTGTAAAAGATTAAACAAAACTACGGTAAAACCATAAAACTAACACAAAATCAGATATTTATGTTTTTCTTAACATTTTCACTATCTCCATAAATTAGGCTTGAAAACAGAATGCAAAGAAGAAATTTAGATGGTCACGCTAAAAATCAAAGGAAGAAAATTCAACACATTAAATAGTATTTCTGTAAGATTAAAAAAAGCCAAGATTTTTAAATCTCAGCTTTCTTCATTTGTAAATTATAAGTCACTAACAACACCAAATTTTGAGCTGTAGCATATCTTGTTTTCTATGTTGTAAATTCACTACATAAAAAGTAGGCATCATTTATTTAATAATCATCTTTTTAGTAAGAATTACTTCATTATTTGAAATAAGTGCATATACAAAGATTCCTTTTCCAATTTCGCTTGAATTAATGGTCAATTGTCCTTTTTCACTTGACAAATCATAATCTCTTATAAACTTTCCCGATAAATCAACAACAGAAATTGTTGCCCTCGTATTTTTTGGCAAAGTATAGTTAATAACAGATTGATTTGTAAAAGGATTCGGTTTGTTTTGCTCCATTGAAAATCCTAAATCGTCAGTATCATTCTGACTACCTAATCTAGTTTCTCCGTTAGTAATTGCTTCTATCTGGCTTTCTAAATAAGCTACTTTTTCATTTAACGCATTAATGTTAGCTTCCGATTCTTCCTTCAGCTTTTCCATATTAGCTGTTGATTCTTCTTTTAACTCTTTCAAGCTTGACGTTAAAATTGAAATCATTCCAACATAATTTACCGCTTTGTATTCATACGTACCAGTTTCTTTATTTTCTTTATCAAAAATAGGCTTATTGATGGTCGTGATCAATTCAGGAAAAACTTCTTCCATATTTTGCGCTAAGAATCCGTGTTGTATTTCTGTCGGTAAGTTTAAATGTTCGTTTGCTTTAAATGTATACGTAACTGCATCTAATTGCGCTAACTTGTCTAATATATTTTCTTCCGACTTAATGTTTTCTTTTAATTTTCTATCGGAAGCAGTAAAAGTTCCGTTCACAACAACATTTCCGTTAAAATAACCTGCATGTCTATTAGTGCTAGCTGGAGAACTCCCATAAATTGCAGCTCCAAAACCAGTTGGCGTTGTACCACTTTGACCTGAAATAAACCCAGCAACTCCATACGTAGTTCCAGTAGTACTACCAGTTACAGATGCATAGACACCTCTATTAACAGATGCTCCATTTAAACGAACATTAACACCTATGTTATCATAAGCTGAACCACTGGCACTAGTACCAATAACATCCAGACCAATTTTTCGATATCCACCAATTTCATTTATTGACTTGAATCCTGTAGCTATATACGCATTTACAGTAGAAACGTTTTGAGCCGTTACACCAGTACGAATACTACCAACATCACCATAATCTACTCCTACTCTAGTCGTATTTGTAGTTAACGGATCTCCAAAAAAGGTATTTCCTTCATTGGTCATTGTTGCCACTAATGTTGAGTTTGTGGATGTAAAGCTATTTGCAACTCTAAATTCGAAATCGGTTCCTGCGGAAGAGCCAGCTCCAATCCATTGAAGTCTTGGGTTGATATCACTTAGACTTTGATATCCCATAGTTAACGCTTTATTTGGCAATTGAAAACGTAAACCGTACACTGTTTGAGAACCTGTGTTTAAGCTACCGAGAGAAAACCAGCGACTATTTGTAAAGCCAAAATTGGTTCCAGAATCTAATTGTGTCACCAAACCAGAGTCAAATCTGAATGTTTCTCCTGTTGAAGAACTAGGAGATGTTATAGAAGTTGCTACAGGACCATTTGACTTGTTTTGCGAAAAACTAATTGCAGTAAAAAGCACTGCAAAAAATAACGTAATTTTTTTCATATTTATGTATTAAAGTTAATTTTGTTTAAAGATAATCTTCAGTAGTTAAACAAAATTACGGTATAACCGTAAAAATAAATCATTAAAGATCAGTATTTTATAAAGTGGAAGTATTGCATTAATGACAAAGTAATGTCAAAAACATTGAGGAAATCGCAAAGAAAATTTGGAGAATGTATTGCATAAAAAAAGCAAAAAATATATCCGCACATAGATAAGTTATGATTGAAAATAACATCTAATTTTCAAATAATAGGAAGTTGTAATAAAACAGGAATTCACCAAAACGACATAATTAAAAAAATTATATATTTACAACACGATTTCTTAGAAATTAAACTCAAGTGAATTATGAAAAAACTTACATTACTTTTAGTTTCCTTATTTCTTACATCAGTAAATGCACAAACTCCTTCTGAAGAAAAAAAGATTATCAACTCAATAATGGCTGCTGGAGTCCCTTTTGGAATAATGAGTATAAAACCAAAAGGAAATAATTATAAATTATACACCAGTGATAAGTTAACTAAAGTTATGAATGTTTCGACTAACGGAATTAAAGGTTATCGCTTATATTTGTCTGTATTTGACATCCTAAGAAATGAGCAATGTGGTTTTATATTCAGAGTGATTAATTTTCAAGGCAAAGTAGGATGGGTAAAAGGATGTGATGTAAATTATTCTGATTTAGATTTAGCCTATGCAATTGGAAAAATGAATAATCCAAAATACAATCCTTACTTTCAGAAAGAGTTTGCCAAAACATATAAAATAAACACTCCTAAGCTTCTTACAGCTACTAATAGTTTGATAAATGCCAAGAATAAAGAAAAGTATAGTCCTCATTATGAACTAGTCAAGAAAAAAGATAGTAGTCACAAATATAAATTTCAAAAATTATTTTTTGGTTTCGCTTGCCAAGCTCCAATCAATGAAATATTCTTTAATAAAGACGGAGAAGCCTTTAAAAACGGAAAAAAACTCGATAAATTTATTATAAAATCTAAAAATGTATTTAAAATAGTTATCGATAATGATAATATATTGATTAAAACTAGCTTTGGAACTGAATTTATTAAACTAAATAGATTATCGGAAATACTAATACAATTCCTAGATAATGGTGGTAATAACTGTGACTATTGTAAAGGCAATAGACAACCAGACTCATCCGAGAATCCTTTAAAGGCTACAATTGCAATCCAAAATAAATTAGATATCAAAAATCATCATAAAATCATAGAGGTTTACAACGAAATAAGAAAAGCGTATAAATTTTTATGGACTAATTTAGCCAAAAGAAAAGGTATTAGTAAATTTGATAAAACTAATTGTAATACGCAAAATGATTATAAAAATAAATATCCTATCAATGTTATTTATTATCATAGAGAGCAAAATTTAAGGATTGCTATTCCACAAAAAACACCTCCACCAGCAAAAGAGATTATTGAAAATATAAAAAATTAGAATCTTAAAGTGAATAATACTCAAAAAACTATCCTTATTTAAAACACTTTTTAGGATAGTGTCTAAAAAAGCCGAAGTTTTTCAACTTCGGCTTTTATTTATAAATTTTATAATATGTGATATAATTTATCTTACAATCATCTTTTTTGTAATCACTACTTCATTATCTGAAATGAGCGCATACACAAATATACCTTTTCCAATTTCGCTTGAATTTATGGTCAATTGTCCTTTTTCGCTTGATAGATTATAATCTCTTATAAGCTTTCCTGATAAATCAACAACAGATATTGTTGCACTGGTATTTTTTGGCAATGTATAGTTAATAACTGTTTGATTAGTAAAAGGATTTGGTTTGTTTTGCTCCATTGAAAATCCTAAATCACTAGTATCATTCTGAGTACCTAATTTAGTTTCTAGGGCATTTATTCTTTCATTTAATTCATTTATCCTTTCAGTTGATGCTTCATTTTGTGCATCTAACTCATCTATTCTTGCAGTTGATGTTTCATTTAATTCTTGTAAACTTGACGCTAAAATTGAAATCAATCCAATATAATTTACCGCTTTGTATTCGTAGACACCAAGTTGCTTGTTGTCTTTATCTAAAATAGGTTTGTTAATCGTTGTTACTAATTCAGGAAAAACCTCTTCAATATTTTGCGCTATAAAACCATGCTGTAAATTGGCAGGAAGATTTAATTGATCGTTCGGCTTAAATGTGTAGTTTACAGCATCTATCTGAGCTAATTTTTCTAACATTTTATCCTCAACTTTAATATCTTGTTTTAATTTTCGATCAGAACCCGATGAAAATGATCCTGTAACCACAGCATTTCCGTTAAAATAACCCGCAAATCGATTTGACTCTGTTGATGAAGTGCCATAAATAGCTGCTCCAAAAGCAGGAACTCTAACATCAGCCGTACTAGCTACTGATCCAAAAATACCATACGTTGGGCCATCACTACCATTATCTGTTGCAAATGCTCTTACTCCAGTATTTTGAGTTCCTTTATTTACACGAACATTAATGCCTGTATTTTCGAAGCTAGATCCAGTAGTACTTTCAATATCTAAACCAGTTTTAATAAAACCTCCGGCATTATTTACTGACCTTATTGCTGTGGTAAAAACACCATTTTGACTAGCATCAGTTTCTAAAGTTAAGCCCACACGCGAAGAAGCGCCACTAACTTCAGTATAATCAATACTAACTTTTGTGTCAAATGCAGCTAATGGGTCTCCAAAATAGGTTCTTCCATCATTGGTCATCGTTGCTACCAATGTAGAATTAGTAGATGTAAAACTATTTGCGGCTCTAAATTCTAAAGAACTTGTGGAAGCAGCACCAGCGCCAATCCATTGAATTCTAGGATTTGTATCACCCAAATCTTGATAACCCATCGTAATTGCTTTGTTTTCCAATTGAAAACGTAAGCCATATACATTTTGACTACCTGTACTTAAACTACCAATAGAAAACCATCGACTATTATTAAAATCAAAAGCATTTCCTTTTTGCAATTGAGTTACTAAACCAGGTCTGAATCTAAAAATTTCTTGAGTACCAAATTGTTGCGGTATTGGATTGTTTATTGTTGATTGTACACTATTGAAAGATTGATTTCGAGGAACGGGCAACGCTATAACTTGAGAAAAGCAAATAGCAGTAAAAAATAATGCGCTGAATAATGTAATTTTTTTAATGTTTTTAAATTTATTGGTTAATGATCTATAAATTAAACATTTAAAACCAAAACCTATTACGGGAATACCATAAAACAAACGACTAATTCATTTGTAAAGAATATTAAAAAACAACAATTTACGCTAAGTAATTATAAAATCTAAATACAAGAATTGTATCTTAAAAAGATACATATAAAGCTACTACTTTAGTTTTATCCAATAAAAAAAGCCGAAGTTTAGAACTTCGGCTTTTGGTTGTTGTGCGGGTGAAAGGACTCGAACCTTCACACCGTGAGGCACTAGATCCTAAGAGTAGTGATAATTAACATCTGTTAACCTTAAACTCCCTGTATTTAAAGACTTTAAGTGTTTATCAAATTAATAGAACACAATAAAAATCAGAAAACGCTCTCATTAAAGATCAGCGATAAAATGAATGATATTTTATCAGCCTATAAAAAGAAGAAAAAACACAATAAAGGCTATATCTTTCCCAAGCTCACTAAGGCTAATAAAAGCAATCCCAAAGATGTATTGCGTGTAACAAAGAATGCCACCAAAAGCCTCAATCTTTATTTATGTCAAATTGCAAAAAAGGCAGAGATTGATAAAAAGCTTTCGATGCATATTGCCCGTCATAGTTTTGGTAATATTGCAGGCGACACCATTCCGATACAAATGCTCCAAAAGCTCTATCGTCATTCATCGATCACCACAACCATAAACTATCAACAAAATTTTATGCACAAAGAAACTGATGATGCTCTTGATAAAGTGATAGGGTTTTAGGTTAAAATTTTTCAAATTTTCCTTGAGACGGCTCGTAATGCCTAAAGTCTTTACTCCACTTAACTGAATATCTTTGATAGGTATTACTATCGCTTTTTTCATAAAAAAAAACTTTATTCTCTTTTATAGCACCACGTAAATGAGAATAATTTTCTAAAAAATCTTTTAAGCTAATGGGATTACTTTTTTGAAAACCTTTATTTGCTATGGAGATAATACCAGTAGCTTTATCGCTCACAAAATATTCATTGCAAATTTTGAAAGTAACTTGTGTTTTAACATCGGTTAGTTTTTTCGTTTTACATTTGTGTTTATGAAAAGTATCAAGTCTTTTCATTGTATATTCAACCGTTTTGCCATTTTCAAACAAAACATTGATTTCTTCTTGCCCACTACAAGAAAGTAATAGAAAAAGAATGAAGATGCTAATTATTAGTTTTGGTTTCATTATTGAGTACATGTTTCGTTAGCATTATCATCTAGCAGATCATTAAGAACTGCTATTATACGGTTTTTTTCACTATTTAGAAGCTGATCGAATGCAATTATTGTCGCTTCTTGTCCAGGAAAATTCATCAAGCCCAGCCATGCAACATCTTTATATATTTGAGCAGGCTCTTCATTATCAGGTACAGCTATACCTGTATCAAATTCTTGTGTTGCGCGTGCAAATGTATCTCTATAATAGTCAGCCATGAAGTTATGACTCCAGTCTTTTGTTACTCGGTAATATTCATAAATAATATGCCGATCACCGTTTTCTAGTGAGGCAATAGCTTCTTCTGGTGTTAAATTAGGTATTTGATCTAACCCTATTTCGTTTAATATTTGCCTTAAAAATTCAGCATGTATGACCTCATGAATTATTGTATTAGCCACAAAAATATTCGGGTTATAGTCTACTCTTTTATTTGATGTACTATTAGTATTGAGTGTGATTATAATCGTACCATTTTCATCTGGCCATTGAGTTAAGGCTCTGTCGTTGCTACCTAAGTCACCAAGCTTAAAAGTTACATTTGCTTTTGTGTTATTAGGAGAGAATTTTGCTAAGGCTTTACTTAAAACACTGCCATTTTTCATTTTAATTATAAATACATTTTGCTTTACCTGTAAAACTTGGGTCTAAAATTATTTTTTCCTCAAAATCTACCTCACCATTATTACGCAATGCTTCAATGGCTTCATCAATAAATTCTTTATTTTCTTCACACGGATTTGTATTGAGGTTAACTATTGCGTCAGCATAAACACTTCCTGTAGGAGTTTGTAACCAACTAATATCATCACTTGACAGAGGAAGACTGTTATCAAAACTTCCCATAGCACCGCCATTAATACAATTAACAACACGTTCCCAGTTAGGAACAAAAGGTACAGTTTCAATTGGATCGTCTGGGTCAGTATCATTGGGAGGATTACTGCCACCGTCTGCGGTTGGGTCGCTTCCGCTTCCTGTACTTGTTCCACCACCAGAGCATCCCCAAACATTAACCGTTTGCCAGCCACAACTTCGTGTCGGCATCGTACAATAAGAAAGATCAACACACTCACATTCTTCACCCCAAGTATGATGTTCATCTCCTGTACATGGTGTTTCTGTACATATATATTGCTGCACACTATCAACAATTTCGGGCACACCCTCTAAACATGGACGCGGACTACCAATACCACTTTTATTGAGAATCGTTTCACCATTGATCGCTTCCATAACAGCGTTTGCATGATCTAGGCTCTCAACTTGATTGTTTATAATACGTGGATATTTAATCAGAAATTGATATTCAGCCCCATCATCAAACTCAATCAACATATAATTAATCAGATGCGTTTCTTGGTCTTTATGACCGATAACAGGTGTTGTATATTGTGTATAGGTATTCCGTTCGATGATTTGAATTGTATTCAGATTAAGAGAGAAAGTGTTGCCGTTACTATCATTTTTGCCAATGCTTGCTGATGCGACGCTTTGCGATGTTTGTTTTAGTTTCTTATAAACAGTTGAATTAAAATCTTGAAAATGTTTACCACTTTCGATTTGAATAATAAATTCTGATTTTTGTGTATTTGATTGATGAGTGTGATCTACGCTATCATCATGCTGACAACTTAAAACGCTCAGAAAAACAGTCAAAATAAAAAAGAGAAATACTCTAAAAATACGTTTCATAAGTAACTTTTGTTTTTTTAATCATAAAAGTTAGGCTTTAAGGGGAAACTGATTCTGAGGTTAATATAGGTAAAAACTTATAAAACATGTAATTATTGTATTTGAATTTTAAAAAGCAATAATAATTCTATTAATCTTATACTCGCCTAAACCAGAATAATTTTTCTCTTAGGTACGGATATTAAAATTACATTGGAAAATATTTTTTGATATCTCAAACGAAAACATAAAAGCAAAAGGATTTAAGCTACCTAAGGAATGGACTTCTTTACAGTCTATACTCAAGCTTTATAAAATAATCTATTTTGAAGACAAAATAACCTCTTTACTTAGCAAATTAGTATTAAACAATCGATAAACCTTAAAAGCTTAGTTCAAAAAAAATGTTTTACCTATGTTGTACCCAAACAAAAAAGCCGAAGTCTTTCAACTTCGGCTTTCGTTTGTTGTGCGGGTGAAAGGACTCGAACCTTCACACCGTGAGGCACTAGATCCTAAGTCTAGCGTGTCTACCAATTTCACCACACCCGCAAATGTGGCTGCAAATATAAAGAACATTTTTAATATTCAAAGCAAGTCAAACGTATTTTTTCCCTCTTTTTTAGTACATTTGAGTATCTAGAAAATTCAACACACTTCATGAATACTATAAAATCCTATGTAGAAGCGCATAAAAACCGTTTCATAGATGAACTCATCGAACTTTTAAAAATTCCTTCAATAAGCGCCGATCCAGCGTATACACAAGATGTTATTGACACATCTACTGCCATTAAAACTAGTTTAGAAAAAGCTGGTTGCGATCATGTAGAAATCTGCGAAACGCCCGGATATCCTATTGTATACGGACACAAACATATTTCAGACGACTTACCAACAGTACTTGTATACGGACATTACGATGTACAACCGCCAGATCCATTAGATCTTTGGGAAAGTGGCCCATTTGAACCCATCATCAAAAAAACAGACATTCACCCAGAAGGCGCCATTTTCGCGCGCGGTGCCTGTGATGATAAAGGGCAAATGTACATGCATGTAAAAGCCATGGAATTAATGACCGCAACCGATCAATTGCCTTGCAACGTAAAGTTTATGATTGAAGGTGAAGAAGAAGTTGGTTCCGAAAGTTTGGCTTGGTTTGTTGAACGCAATCAAGAAAAACTAGCAAACGATGTTATTTTAATTTCCGACACGGGAATGATTAGCAACACGCAACCATCTATCACAACAGGTTTACGCGGATTAAGCTATGTAGAAGTGGAAGTTACAGGTCCAAATCGTGATTTACACTCAGGATTATACGGTGGCGCTGTAGCGAATCCGATCAATGTATTATCAAAAATGATTGCTTCGCTACATGATGAAAACAATCACATTACCATTCCAGGATTTTACGACAAAGTAGAAGATTTATCAAAAGAAGAACGCGCCGAAATGGCAAAAGCACCTTTCTCTTTAGAAGCGTACAAAAAAGCCTTGGACATTGATTCGGTATACGGAGAAGCTGGTTACACAACTAACGAACGCAACTCTATTCGACCAACTTTAGACGTTAACGGAATTTGGGGCGGATACACAGGTGAAGGTGCCAAAACCGTCATTGCAAGCAAAGCGTATGCTAAAATTTCAATGCGTTTGGTTCCGAATCAAGAGTGGAAAGAAATTACAGAATTATTCAAAACACATTTTGAAAACATTGCGCCAAAAGGTGTCACGGTAAAAGTAACGCCGCATCATGGCGGACAAGGCTATGTAACTCCAATTGACAATATTGGCTACAAAGCAGCAAGCAAAGCGTACGAAGATACATTTGGAAAAACACCAATTCCACAACGATCTGGCGGAAGTATTCCGATTGTTTCACTATTTGAAAAAGAACTAAAAAGTAAAACTATTTTAATGGGATTCGGATTGGATAGCGACGCAATTCATTCGCCAAACGAACATTTCGGAATCTTCAATTATCTCAAAGGAATTGAAACCATTCCGCTGTTCTACAAATACTTTACAGAACTTTCTAAGTAAACACATACACTTCAAAATCCGCTCTTAGTAGCGGATTTTTCTTTTGTACTGAACTTGTTTCAATATCTAAAATATATCATTTTGGGCGTTACCTCCGAAAAAAACGAAGGTCAGGCTTTCGGCAGTCGCTCTCTTCGAGGAGCTTCAACAATGCCTCTATCCTTAACGCGAAGTTCCTATGAAACGGGGAAATTCCCACGAAAGTGGTACATCTTAAAAAAGTCAGAACAACACAAATTCGCAAAACATTTTACCTCTACATTTGTAGAATCAAAATTTATATTCTACATTTGTAGAGTAATATTACAGTGATTGGTATAAAATGAACTGTTTTTATTTTGATGTCGACCAAAATAATTGCATTCACTTTTACAAGCAATCAAAACAATACTTAAAATTTTGACGTGTGAAATTATCAAAAACAGAAGAACAATTGATGCAGCATTTATGGAAGCTTGAAAAAGCCTTTATGAAAGATATTTTGGAACAATATAACGAACCAAAACCTGCAACAACGACCATTGCCACTTTATTGAAGCGCATGACTGATAAAGGATACGTTGCATATAAAACGTTTGGGAAATCACGAGAATATTATCCATTGATTCAAAAAGCTGATTATTTTTCAAATCATTTAAACGGATTAATCAAAAATTTCTTTAATGATTCTGCATCACAATTTGCTTCTTTCTTTACAAAAGAGACAAATTTATCAGATACTGAGTTAAAAGAATTGCGTAAAATTATTGATCAACAAATAAAAGATAAAACGGAATGATCATATATATTATCAAATCAGGATTATGTTTGGCACTCATTTTACTAGTGTATAAAATAGTATTGGAGCGTGAACGTATGTATACGTTTAACAGATATTATTTACTTTTCGGATTGTGTTTTGCGCTAATAGTTCCTTTTATTACAATGGAAACTACTGTAGAAATACCTCTTGCAGAAAGTGCAACTGCCGCAAATTTTGAAGCACTAACTACTGCCGGAATTACTGATTTTGACACTAAAAATGCTCAGGAAACTACCACAATTGCTCCGTGGATTATAGCAACCATTAGTTTGTATGCAATTGGATATTTATTATTCTTTTTCCGTTTTATTAGAAATATATACCGAATTTTTTATAAAATCATTAAAAGTGTGCGTGTTCGCTACAGAGAAGCTTCTTTGGTATTGCTGAAAGAAAACGTATTGCCACATACATTTTTACACTATATTTTTCTAAAAAAAGAAGCCTACGATACGCAAAATATCGCAGAAGAATTATACACACACGAATTGGCGCATGTTTCGCAAAAGCATTCGCTAGATATTATTTTTATTGAATTGATCCAGATTGTATTTTGGTTCAATCCATTATTTATTTATTATAAAAAGGCCATACAGCTCAATCATGAATTTTTAGCAGATGATGCTGTATTAAAATCAAACACAAAGATTCCTGCATATCAACATTTATTATTGAAGAATGCAGATCGGAATCACAACTTACATTTGGCCAGTAATTTGAATTTTTCCGTAACTAAAAAAAGATTACAAATGATGACAAAACATACCACACGTGTACGCGCTTGGCTTACAGCTACGCTCACGATTCCAGTTTTTATAGGCGCGCTATTTTTATTTAGTACAAAAGTAATTGCTAAAGAAATAACGAAATCGCAAAAAACTTCCGACACAGAAATACTTATAACAGAAACACAAGACCCGAAAGCCGATTATTATAAAAATGCAACATTTATTTTTGAAGATTCAAAAGGCAATAAAGTAACTAAAAACTATGCACAGCTTACCACTGAAGAGAAAGCATTGTTAGTGCCACCGCCGCCCAAACCATCTGTAAAGAATCCTACTAAAAAACAATTGAATGATTGGGGAAACAACTCTGAATTTGCAATTTGGATTGATGGAAAAGTAGTTAATAACGAAGCAATTTCTAATAATTCCATCGTGTATTACACACAAAGCTTTGTATACAATAACGCAAGAAGCAAGCGTTTTCCACAACCGTATCAAGTACAATTGTATACCAAATCTGGCTTTAATGCGATGGTGAAAGATTTTGGGAGTCCATTAAGTAAAAATGCGGTACTACATTTTAAAAAAGGGAAACATAGCAATAATATATTCATCAAAAATAAAAAAGTAGGATCAAATGTACAAAACAACTTGCGCCATGAACTTGCTAAGGCTAATAAATTATCTATTAATTATGTAGATAAAAAGAATGGTCCGAACGAAATGGAAGCACCATATACAGAAGGAGTTCAAAAGCAAGTCAAACAAAAAGACATTGAACTGCTTATCAACAAAAATGAACAATTTTTAGTAAATGACGATTATGTTTGTAAGCTAAAAAGCCTGGATAAGTTTGTTAAAATTGAATTAAAAAAGATTCAAAAGAAAAGTCACACCACTGCGTCAATTCGCTATGACAAAGCTGTTTCTGAAAAAGTAGTAAATGATGCAGTTGCTATCTTGAAAAAGAATCATATTTACGACATTACAATTAGCAATTCAAATAGTGATGAAAGTGTCCGATTGCCACCGCCGCCGCCAGCTCCAGAAAAGATAAAAGCAGTTAAAGTTTCTGGTCCAGATCAAAAAAATGCAAAGGCTGTTAACTTTATGCATAAAATCATGAAAGGTGAAAAAGTAAATAACATCATGATTAATGGAAAGAAGCACTTTTCTGTAGTTAAAAATGGCAGAACATTTATTTTTAATGAAGATAGCAAATTGGTAGATAAAAACGGAAAACTACTTCCGCCGCCGCCGCCTGTAAAGAAGAAAACAAAATCAAAGAAGTAAAAGCTTCAAATAAATTTGCTAAGCAACATGAAACAATACGGTTTTGAGTTGCTGTAATGACTAAGGTTCTTGTTCTGATTTTTTAATTGAAATCGAAATAAGAACCTTAGTTATTTATGTATATTTAAAATCATTTTTAACGTGAAAAACTAGTGTATCTCGCTTTTTTATTTATTCTAGCTTCCTGCACTAAAGAAATTAAAACGGCTACAATTATAGCCTCAGGATCAAATGTAAATTTTGTTAGTGTTAAAAATCCGGTAGATGATATTGTACTTTAGAATAATAAAACTGTAGTAAATTTAAACGAATACAACCTAATTTTAAAGAAAAAGCACAAGTGAGCATTCCGCAATATCTCATTATCGATGATGGCACAATTGTAACAAACAATGCACCAAGACCAAGCGATTTGGAAACACTTTCAAAATTACTAAATTGATGTGTTTTCAACGCTACTCTTAATTTTTTAAAAACTCATGTGTTTTAGCAAGTCATACTTTTTAGGTGTCTTATCATGCGTTGTTGCGCTTTGGCTTGGGCAGTTTGCAAACTCGTTGCAAATTCGCTTTCGGCAATAGCACGATATAAGACTTCTCCGTTTTTGTAAACAATCCACCAATATTTGCTATCTTGCATGTATTCTGCTTTTAAATGATAGCCATCTTCAGTAATGACTTCTTTGTATTTTTTATTTCCTTTCCATCTCATAAAACTAAGTAGGTTATTTTTAGTGATTTTAAGGTAAGAAAATAATCTTACACAACATAACTTCTGACGTAAAATGTTCTAAACGTCCATCAAATGTTACAAATGCTTAAACAAATGTTCTAAGTTATAGGAGATTTAAGCGTTGCATCAACTCTTTTCGGTTGGCTCTACTTACAGGAATTACATCTTGTTTTATTAAAACACTGTTATCTTCAATATCTACAATCTTAGTTGTATTGATGATATATGATCGATGTACTTTTAAGAATAAATGATTTGGAAGCTTTTCTTCTATTTTTTTAAGTGTAGAGTGTACGACGTAGTTTTTGTCTTCTGCCTTTATTTTAATGTAGTCACCTTTGGCCTCTATCACACAAATATCAGGCACATTAATTTTGACCAATCTACGATCTATATTAACGTACAAATCATTTCCAACAGTCGACGCTTCTTCAGTAGTTGCTATAGTTGGCTCTTCTTCTTCTTTAGTTACTACAACTCTTTCTTTGATACGTGCTACCGCTTTGGCAAAACGCTCAGGTGTAATTGGTTTTACTAAATAATCAACTACACAATCGTATTCAAAAGCATCTAACGCAAAATTTTTGTCGGAAGTTGTAAGAATTACTAGTGGTGGATTTTTTAGGGTTTGAATAAAATCAAATCCAGAAAATGTAGGCATGTGAATGTCTAAAAAGATCAGATCGACTGTATTCCCATTTAGATATTTTATAGCATCAATAGCATTTTCAAACTCTTCAGCAATAGTAAGTTCTTCAATCTTTTTGCTCAATTGTTTGGTTATAGCTCTTGCTGCTGCTTCATCATCTACAATTATACATTTCATAAGTAGGTAGGCTTATATAGTCATTAAAAATTCTTCCATGTTTTGCAAAATCTTGAGAAATGTTTCATATCGTTTGGGATCGTCATTTTTTAATTCTTCCTCAAAAGCAATTGCAAAGTCATAACTTTTTTCGAGTCCCAAAATACTAATTTTATGTTTAATTTTATGCACATGTTCCGCGGAATTTTGATAGTTTTTTGCTTGAACACTTTCTATAAAGGCTTCTTTTTCTTTAGGAAGCTCTTTTTTTAAGATCGAAATCAAGCTTGCTTCAAACTCAGTATCACCATCTGCAAGCTCTTTTATGTACGATAAATTGGGGCTATCTAACTGCATATTATTTTTTTAATTTAAAGAAAAACGTAGTTCCTTTTCCTTCTTCCGACTCTAAAGAAATAGTTCCTTTATAAAGTTCTATAATTTTTTTCACAATTGACAAACCTATTCCTGTCGATTTTCCTTTTCTGTCTAAGGTTTGAAATATTTTAAAGATTTTATCATGATATGCTTCCGCAATTCCCACTCCATTATCAGAAATAGAAAATTTCCAATATGTTTTTAACTCTGTAAATTTAACTTCAACTTTCCCTTCTTCTTTGTCAATGTGCGTAATTGCATTGCTGATTAAATTTTGAAATAATTGTTTTATTCGTGTTTTATCAGCATT
>NZ_JBGCDL010000153.1:0-2520 GCF_045105435.1 Kordia sp.
GACACTTTTTAAATCGGCAATGCAATTAAAAGCGTTGAATGATGGAAAAGGTGAATCTTTATTGAATCCGAAAGCAAGCAGTTTAACGTTTTATCAAAAAGGCGCATGGGCTTTGCATGTGTTGCGTGCAAAAGTAGGAGAGAAGCCGTTTAAAAAAGCTGTACAACGATATTTGAATACCTATAAATTCAAAAGTGCAGAAACTAATGATTTCATTCGAATAGTTGAAGAAGAAAGTGGGAAAAACTTAGATCCGTTTGTACAAACTTGGTTAGTGAATTCGCAGTTGCCTGAAGACTTTTACAGTTTTGAAAAATTACTAACGCAAGATTCAAGTACTAATGAAAGTTTGTATGCATATTTAGGTGCAATGAGAAATGTACCAGGAAAAGTAGCACTGTTTCGTCAATCAAATATCAACAAATTGCCTGTTGAAATTAGTAAAGCTATTGAAAAAATGCTACTGCTTTCGCAAGATGAAGCTGTAAAAGAACAAGCTCCTTTTTCAGAAGAATTACTAGTGAATCTTGTTAAGAACATTCCGCAAGGAAATTCGGAACAAAATATAAAAACGTACAAAAAAGCATTTCAAATAAATAATTTGAAAGTGCGACAAGCCATTGCACAAACACTTACTAAAATTCCTGTGGAGTTAAAATCTGAGTATGAAAGTTTACTCAATGATGCTTCTTATACAACAAAAGAAGCCGCTTTGTACAATTTATGGATAAATTTCCCAGCTGATCAAAAGAAGTATTTAGATCAAACAAAAGATGTGATAGGCTTTAACGATAAGAGTTTTAGAACACTTTGGCTTACGTTGGCAATTGTGACGAAGAATTATAGCGGACATAATACGCCGTATTTTTACCAAGAACTTTCAAACTATACGCGCACGAATAATCATTTTGAAGTACGAAAAAATGCGTTTATATTTATTAACGAATTACGTTCGTTTACAGATCAAAATTTAGCAGATTTAGTGAATGGCGCATTGCATCACAATTGGCGATTTGCTAAGTTTTGCAGAGATTTATTAGACAAAATCATCAAAAATTCTGAATATGCACCAAATTTGAAACGTGCAGAAAAATTACTCAATGATAAAGAGAAAGCATATTTACACAAAAAAACTACGACTAAATGAAAGCAATAGTCATTTCTGGAGGCGGAAGTAAAGGTGCATTTGCAGGCGGCGTTGCGCAATACCTTATAGAAGAACAAGGAAAGAGTTACGATATGTTTTTAGGAACTTCTACAGGGAGTTTAATCGTTCCAATATTGGGATTGGATAATGTACCTAAACTTAAAGAAATATATACTTCTGTAAATCAGCGCAGTATTTTTAGCAGGAATCCTTTTGTTGTTAGAAAGAAAAAAGGCCAAACGTTTATTAGTATTAATTATTTTAATGTTTTTACCCAACAACTTAGAGGAAAACGAACTTTTGGAGAGACAAAGAAGCTCAGAAAACTGATTAAAAAAAAGTTTTCTAAAGAAGAATTCACACGTTTAAAAGCATCGGGAAAAGAAGTTGTAGTCACGGTAACGAATCTTACTAAAAACAGAGTTGAATACAAATCAATTAAAGACTATGAATATGAAGATTTTTGCGATTGGATTTGGATTTCATGCAATTATGTACCGTTTATGAGTTTGGCTACAAAAAATGGTGACGAATATGCCGATGGTGGTTTTGGTTGTATTGTTCCTATCCATGAAGCAATTAAAAGAGGTGCCACAGAAATTGATGCTATTATATTGGAAACTAGGCGTGGCGAGGAAAATAAAAAGTTGGGAAAAAACCCTTTTTCTTTAATGGTAAATTTATTTAGTTTTTTGATTGATCAAGTGGAACGACATGATATAAATATTGGAAAATTGTCTGCAAAATATAGAGATGTAAAACTCAATCTTTATTTTACACCAACGAAACTAACAGATAATTCTTTAATCTTTAATAAAAAACAAATGGCAGAATGGTGGGAACAAGGTTATCAGCATGCTAAAATGAAGAATGAAGCCGCTAAGAAATGAATGTTTTAAAGAACTAATTTTCAACTAAGCTTTAGGAGTGAAAATGACCCAAGTTGCATTTCTTGATAAATAGTTAGTTAAAAACTTTTTTTTAGCTTCTTATTTTAGCTAGAACCGTATGACTTCTATTTTAAACTAGTAAACTATATAATCCTCCCCATTTTTAAGACAGCAACTTAAATTGTAAATTTAACGCTGTACTTATGAAAAAAACGAGAAGAAAATTTAGTTCATCCTTCAAAGCCAAAGTTGCTTTAGAAGCGATCAAGAATCAATTGACCTTACAGGAAATAGCCTCAAAGTTTGAGATTCATCCAACACAAATATCTACTTGGAAACGAGAGTTTATCGAAAATTCATCAAAAGCTTTTGATTCTAAAACCAAAACAGAGCAAGTCGATAAGGAAAAGAGTGCTCTTTATAGTAAAATAGGTCAATTACAAGTTGAGAATGATTTTTTAAAGAAAGTCTTGGACAAATGAG
>NZ_JBGCDL010000154.1:0-6555 GCF_045105435.1 Kordia sp.
ATCAACTGCATCTAAGAAATCTTGTTTTTCAACAGCTTTCTTTCCTTTTCTGGCAGCAATTAAGGCAGCTTCATTACACACATTGGCAATATCAGCTCCAGAAAATCCTGGTGTTTGTTTTGATAAAAAGTCAGTATCTAAATTCTCTTCTTTCTTTAATGGCTTTAAGTGAACTTCAAAGATTTCCTTACGTTCATTCAAGTCTGGAAGATCTACATAAATTTGTCGGTCAAAACGTCCAGCACGCATTAAGGCTTTATCTAAAATATCAGCACGGTTCGTTGCTGCCATTACAATTACATTTGTATTGGTGCCAAAACCATCCATTTCAGTTAATAACTGGTTTAATGTATTTTCGCGCTCGTCGTTAGAACCTGTAAAGTTGTTTTTTCCACGTGCACGTCCAATGGCATCAATCTCATCAATAAATATAATTGCAGGCGATTTTTCTTTGGCTTGTTTAAATAAGTCACGTACTCTTGATGCACCAACTCCAACAAACATTTCAACAAAGTCAGAACCAGAAAGCGAGAAGAAAGGTACTTTTGCTTCTCCAGCGACAGCTTTTGCTAATAAAGTTTTACCTGTTCCTGGAGGTCCTACTAGTAAGGCTCCTTTTGGAATTTTTCCTCCTAAAGAGGTATATTTTTCAGGATTTTTAAGGAAATCTACAATTTCTTGCACTTCTTCTTTGGCACCTTCTAAACCAGCAACGTCTTTAAATGAAGATTTAATATCTGTTTTTTCATCAAATAGTTTGGCTTTCGATTTCCCAATGTTGAAAATCTGTCCGCCACCACCGCCAGCACCTCCACCAGACATTCTGCGCATGATGAAAATCCAAACTCCGATGATCAATACAAACGGTAAAATGCTAAAGATAAAACTAGAAACAGTAGTATCTTGTTGATCGGAAGCAATCTCGAAATCTAGCTTTTTTTCTTCTTTTATTTCGTTTAAATAAGTTTCAAGATTCTTTAAATCTAAATATTTAATTGAGAAATCAGGACTTTCTCCCATTAAGAAAATGCTAGATCTTTTACTAACGATTTCTTTATAAATATCTTTTTTGGAAGCATCAGCTTTTAGATAGATACGTGCAATATTTGTATTTGTTACAACTTCAATTTTCTTAATATCATTGTAAGGAACAAGTTCTTTAAATTTTGAAAAAGATACTTTGTCACCTGCTCCAGAATCGCTTGAAAATATTAAGAAAAGGAGAAAAACTCCGATTAAACCATATATCCAGTAAGGACTAAATTTAGGTTTCTTTGTCATATTATTATTGTCTTTTGCCATTAAATCAAAATGTAATTTTTAATAATTTGCTTGAATAGTAGTTACTTTAGCGTCTCCCCAAAGTCCTTCAATATCATAAAACTCTCGGATGTGCTTTTGGAAAACATGTACTACAACATTTACATAATCCATTAATACCCATTCAGCATTTTCTGCACCTTCTATGTGCCATGGTTTGTCTTTTAGCTCTTTGCTAACCATTTTTTGAACCGAACCTACAATGGCGTTTACTTGTGTGTTAGAAGTACCATTACATATTATAAAGTAGTCACAAACTGTATTATCTATTTCGCGTAAGTCTAAGACAGTGATATCATTTCCCTTTACTTCTTCTATCCCTTTTATGATGCCTGTGATCAATTGATCAGTGCTTACCTTAGTTTTTGTCATTCAATTATTTATATTTTATACAAAAGTATTACTTTTAAATGTTATTTGTAACTCCTTTATCATAAGAATATCTAAAGTTTTTTAAATATACGATGAAAATAATCAAACTTGATGCCATTGATTCCACTAACAGCTACTTACGACAGCTTCGTTTGGAAGAAAAGTTAGCAGATTTTACAATTGTTACGGCTACGTCTCAAACAGCGGGAAAAGGTCAGATGGGTACAAAATGGAGTTCAGAAAAAGGAAAAAACCTTACGTTTAGTGTCTTTAAGAAGATTTCTTGTTTAGAGAATGAAGAACAATTTTACATTAGTATGGCAACTTCTTTGGCAATTTATAACGCACTAAAGCACTTTCAAATTCCTAAATTAGCAATTAAATGGCCAAACGACATTTTGTCAGAGAATCGGAAGATATGTGGAATTTTGATTGAAAATGTCATACAAAATAGCAAAATGACAGCAGCCATTATCGGAATTGGCTTAAATGTGAATCAGACTAATTTTGCAGAAAACCTAAATGCTTCGTCGCTAAAAAAAACAACGGGAATTCATTTTGATTTGGATGAAGTGCTATTTCAGATCGCTGCGCAATTAGAAAAATATGCCGATTTGATCACGGAACGTTCCTTTGAACCACTCAAATTGGAATATGAATCGTTATTATTCCGAAAAGATAAACCGTCTACTTTTCAAAATAAAAAAGGCGAATTATTTATGGGATTTATTCAAGGTGTCGCCGAAGATGGAAAACTGAATGTACTACTAGAAGATGATATTATGACTGCGTTTGATTTGAAAGAAATTAAGTTGTTGTATTAGTCTAGATTCGCTTTACTCTTACAATATTAGACACGCGATTGCTTTAGTATCGGCTTCGCCTTTTCTTATTTTGGTAATGAAACTCTCGTTTAAAACTGTATTTTCAAATTGACAAACTAACAAATAGACTCGCTTTGCTTTTGGAAATACGAACATTGAGCGGAATCGAAATGTGGATCACTTCACGTGTATTCTCAAACTTCTTTGAAACGTCTTTGCGAGTGTTTTAGTAAAGACACGTGGCAAGCTGTTTCTTACTAACTAAAAACAAAAAAAAGCCAAACAAAGATTACTTTATTCAGCTTTTAAAAAAGTATGTATGTTTCTATTATAATTTGCTCATGTTTTCGGCAAGTGTGTTTACAAATTTCCCAATTGGACCTTTGATCATCATTGCCATCATCGGATTGAATTTGCCTTCAAATACTAATTGCGCATCACTTTTCCCTTCTCCGGTTTCCTCAATATTCCCTGTCAATGTAAATGGTAATTTGTCAGAAGCAGCACCTAATACAACTTGACTAGTTGGCGTACTTTCTTGTAATTTTAATACAATTTCGGGCATTCCTTTTATAGCAAAAAGAAATTTTCCTTCCGCTAAAACCTCAAACTTACTGATGTTTTCGGGCATTAATTTTTCAAAATTTTCAACATTCGTCAAAAAATCATAAAGCTCTTGGGGAGATTTAGCTACGCTTACTTTTGGGCTTTCTATGTTCATCTGTGTGTGTTATATTATTTTTATGCTATCAGATGGAATTCGCCAATAACCATTTTGAATATATCAATACTAGCAAAAGGCTCATTTCATATTATTATTTTCGATATATAATCAATTAGCGTTCCAATTTGCAGGATCTTTGCGCCAATTCTCTAAAGTTTTTAACTGATCAGATGTAATATAATTAGTGTCTAACGCTTGTTCTAAAAGATTTTCGTAATTGCTTAATGTGTGTAAATTGACACCTGCATTTTTGAAGTTTTCTTTAGAAACATCAAAATTATACGAAAAAATAGCCACCATGCCTTTTACATTTACTTCTGCTGCGTCCAATGCTTTTACGGCATTTAAACTACTTTTTCCTGTACTAATCAAATCTTCTACAACGACAACATTTTGTCCTTTTTGAATAAATCCTTCAATTTGATTTTGTCTTCCGTGCTTTTTTGCTTCTGGTCTAACATACACAAAAGGCACACCTAAATACTCAGCTACTAAAATACCAATTCCAATAGCGCCAGTAGCTACACCAGCAATGACATCGGGCTTTCCGTACTCTTTGTCAATGTGTTTTGCAAACTGTTCTCTTAGGTAGTTTCGTATCGGTGGAAACGATAGAGTTATTCTATTATCGCAATATATTGGCGATTTCCAACCGGAAGCCCAAGTAAAAGGTTCTTGTGGTTGTAATTTAATTGCGTTAATTTGCAACAACAATTCGGCAGTCTTTTTAGCTGTATTTTTATCAAAAATCATAGTGCAAATGTATAAAGTTTTTATCAATGAAAAGCTCATTATTCTATCAAATGAAGTTCAAAAGAATGAAATTTCCGACACGTATTTATTGAAAGACGTTGATTTAGAGTGGCTTATAGGAAAATTAAATGCTGGAAAAATAGATAAAGCGATACTTTATCACGACAAAGGTGAAGAATTACTTTCGTTACTCTACACAAAACTGCCTTTAGTAGAAGCGGCGGGCGGTTTGGTGAAAAATGATACGCAAGAAACCTTGTTTATTTTTAGAAACGGAAAGTGGGATCTGCCGAAAGGCAAAACAGAAAAAGGTGAAAATATCGAAGAAACTGCCATTCGAGAAGTGGAAGAAGAAACAGGTGTAACTGGCTTGAAAATAACCGAATTTTTAATGCAAACCTATCATGTTTTTAAGCGAAATGGTGAATATCGCCTCAAATTAACGCATTGGTACCTAATGGAAACTGACTATGATGGTGAGTTGCTTCCACAAATAGAAGAAGATATTATGAAAGTGGAATGGAAAAATGATGCCGACACCAAATTAGCATTGTTAAATTCGTATGAAAATATAAAGTTGTTGTTTTGACTTCGACTTCGCTCAGTCTGCAAATATGATGAGCGCATTGAACGAAGTCGTTATGCGGATTATCGCGAAATTCTAAAAATAGGATAGCGTAAATGTGCTTTTTCGTAATGATTCGATTTTTTGTAAATCCAACGTAACTGTTGAGAAGCACTTTCTAAAAATTCTTTATCCGTAGCTTTTAATGCGTCAAATTCAGCTTTCCATTCAGGATGTTGTGCTAATAATTCTTTAGCTTCATCTTCAAAAACATACGCCGAAAATCCTTCTTTTTGTTGTAAAATGGTATCGAAAAAATTCCAATTAAAAAATGAATCAACCGCTTCTGGTTCCAGTGTTTCTAGCAAATAACGAAATGCTACCTGATTGGTATTTACAATAAAATCACCTTGTTTGAAACCAATTTTTTGCACACTTTTGCTTACTTCGGTATTGTAATGCGTATAATGTCCTTCATACGGATTTGTATAGGTTTTAAAGTCTTTGATATGATATACTTCAACGTTAATAACAGTGTCGTTTTCAATACGATTCATAACGACATTATTTAGTTTCAATAAATCAATGATGTTATGCCAACCTTGCGGAATGATGTATGCTTTTGGTACAGCAACTTCTTTTGTTGCTTTAAAGTAATTGTAATAATCTACTTCTTTGGTAAACGGTTTGCTGGAATCATATTTTAAACGTTTCTGACCTGTTACTTCACTTTCGACAAAGTTTCCTTCAAACCCTTTAAAATTTAATGTGCTTTTTTGTTCTCTATCCGATTTCCATTGCACAGGATACGTTTTAGCATTTACAAAAGATTCGTGTGTTTTTTTACGAATCAATTTTATGTCTGAATGGTGTTTTGTGTCTATATTTTCAATCAAGGCATCCATCAATGCATACGTGCCTTCTACACGTTGTTTGTAGGGTTTTAACATGTGCGTTTCAACCATTAAACCGAGCGTGTTAAACAAAGTTGTATATCCTGTAGAGTAGCGTGGCGAATCCATAAACTGAGAAAATCCTGATTCTGGCGTACGCCCAAAAACATTTACATACGGCGTAATGTCCCAATCATTTTTTAGTAAGGTTGCTTCCAAATCGGGCATCATGGTATTGTGTAGAAAATGGCCAGCTTCATGTCCTAATTTGTTGTGTTGTGTAAATAAATGTGTCAGTGTATATTGATAATCGGCGCCATTACTCACATGATTGTCGACAAAAACATCTGGTTGCACTTTATGAAATATTGCTGCAAATGCTTTTGCATTTCGTGTATCCGATTTAATAAAGTCACGATTCAAATCATAATTTTGTGCATTTCCACGAAAACCATAGGCTTCTGGACCATTTTGATTGGCTCTTGTGCCCGAATTACGATTCAAACTTCCACCAACATTGTATACAGGAATTGCTGCAATGACTACATTTTTTGGCGCTTCTTTTTTTCCGCTTGCCAAATCGCGCATGAGCATCATTGTTGCATCAATTCCGTCACTTTCGCCAGGATGAATTCCGTTGTTGACTAATAAAATGGTTTTTTCTGTGCGAATGTTCTCAAAGTCAAATTTCCCATCAGGATTATAAGTGACCAAGTGCAACGATTTTCCGGCATCTGTATTTCCAATAGTTTCCAAATGGATTTCAGTGTACGTTTCCGCCAAAGCGGTATAATACGAAATCACTTCTGCGTAAGTTGGCGTTTGTGTTCCGCCAGATTTTTCAAAAATAGTTGTAAAATCGGAAGTAGTTTTTGTGTCTTTCTTCTCAGAAGTACACGCAAAAAATAAAGAAACACAGCAACAGAATAGAATTTTTTTCATGAACATAATTTTTTGGCTTTTCAAACTTAGGCAAAAAAATAGAAACGCTACTTTTTTAAAAGTATATATAAAAGTAAGATTAAGATATTCTTGTAGTTGCAGTTCATACATCGAAAAAACTTGTCAATAGAAATAATAACTGTACTTTTGCCGCTTCTTAAT
>NZ_JBGCDL010000155.1:0-2576 GCF_045105435.1 Kordia sp.
CGAACTAAACGGAAATTTTTATAAATGTAACGAATGATTAAAATACCTGCAATCGTATAAAAAATATCGCCTATTGAAAATGGAATCCATCCGAAGACAATTCTAGAAAGTTTTGAAATATACGGATACAATCCGTTGCTATAATAAGTTTCAATAAACTCAGGGTAATTGCCAAGTATCTTAATAAGAAAGAATTGTAATGGGAAAGATAAGGCAATTAAAATTTTTGTTCTCTTTGTCATAAGCAATACATTTGAACATCATTCGGGAAAATGATATGTAGCTAATGTAAAAAAACTAAATCATTATTGCTACGTTGATGAGATATTTTTGTCATAAGACAATCAATTTTGTAAGGTATTTTATAAAAAACATTCAATTTTACAGTCAAACATTTACCTTTGCAAACAATTATTCAATCCATAAAAAAAATAGAATGAGTCAAGAAGTAAGAACTTTAGAACCAAATGCACTTTGGAATAAATTTGCTGATTTAAACGCAGTCCCAAGACCTTCCAAAAAGGAAGAACGCGTGATTGCTTTTATGAAAAAATTTGGAGAAGATTTAGGTTTAGAAACAGTTGTTGATGAAGTAGGGAATGTGATCGTTAAAAAACCAGCTACGGCAGGAATGGAAGATCGCAAAGCCATTGTAATGCAATCGCATTTAGATATGGTGCACCAAAAGAATTCGGATACAGTTTTTGACTTTGACATGCAAGGAATTGAAATGGTTGTTGAAGGCGATTGGGTAAAAGCAAGAGGAACTACTTTAGGAGCCGATAACGGACTTGGTGTCGCTACAATTATGGCCGTTTTGGAAAGTAATGAAATTGCACATCCAGCTATTGAAGCACTGTTTACGATTGATGAAGAAACAGGAATGACAGGCGCAATGGGATTGAAAGGCGGATTGTTGGAAGGCGAAATTTTATTGAATCTTGATACGGAAGAAGATGACGAAATTGGAATTGGTTGTGCAGGTGGAATTGATGTTACAGCAACACGTTCGTATGTAGTGGAAGAAACGCCAGAAAACGTAATTGGATATACTATTAAAGTAAGCGGATTGCAAGGTGGACATAGTGGAATGGATATTCATAAAGGTTTTGGAAACGCTAATATATTAATGAATCGCTTGTTGTTTGATGGTTTTGAAAACTTCGGATTAAGAATTTCAGCAATAGATGGCGGAAGTTTACGAAATGCCATTCCAAGAGAAAGCGCAGCAACGGTTGTTGTTGATAAAGTACACCAAGATGCTTTTGAATTTGAAATGCAAGCACTCATCAATACGATTAAAAAAGAATTTGTAAGTCTTGAAGCCGATTTAGAAATTGAATGTACAGTTACAGAAACTCCTTCTGGAGTGCTTGAATTGGGCGTGCAAGAAGGAATTACACGTTCATTATACGCTGCACATAATGGCGTATTTCGTATGAGTCCAGATATTGAAGAGTTGGTAGAAACCTCAAATAATATTGCACGTGTGATTGTTAAAGATGGCGAAATTAAAATTGGTTGTTTAACGCGTTCTTCTGTAGAAAGTGGAAAAATGGATTTAGCAACGAAACTAAGAGCTACTTTTGAACTTTCAGGTTGCGAAGTAGAATTTTCAGGTTCGTATCCAGGCTGGGCACCAAATATGAATGCGTCTATTTTGCCAGTAATGGTGAATTTATACAAAGAATTAAACAATAATGAAGAACCACATGTAGCTGCGTGTCATGCAGGATTGGAATGTGGAATTTTAGGAACAAACTATCCAGACATGGAAATGATTAGTTTTGGGCCAAATATTCGTGGAGCGCATTCACCAGATGAGCGTGCCAGTATTTCTTCTTCACAAAAATATTGGAAATATGTGTTAGAGATTCTAAAGAACATTCCGAAGAAATAATTTTTAAGAAAAAATATATTTAATAAAAAAAGCTCCTTTTCGGGAGCTTTTTTGTTTCAGAGTAGATTCTCCTTTTTAGTTTGGACAATCTGGTCTGTTCCAACTTCCGCAAGGCAACACACGAGAAGTATCTGGAAGTGGTCTTGGATCTTGTGGTAATGGTTCGCAATTTCGCTGACTTACACACCATACTTGCATCGTAATGGTTGTGGGTGCGCCACCATTTAAAGCTTTTATTTTTAAAGATGAGATTGTTTGTTTTTTTAAAGCCAATGTTTTGATTTGTTTCTTCATGATATATGTTTTTGTTTCATTGCAAAGATGTTGCAACGGATACATTCTCAAAACAGGAAAATAAATAAAAAAGACACCGTGTTTTTCCTAGTGAAAAGCCCCTTTTCATTAAAAAAGCGGCTTTACACAAAATTATAGTCTTCTGTTTAGCAAGTTATAAATATGGGCTGATTGTCTGCAAAGTGATAATTTTTTTTACAGTATTTCGTTTTAGTGATTTTCAAATATCATTATTCAGCATACTAAAATAGGGAAGAGGCGAAATACGTTATTATTTCTGTGTTTTTCCTGAAAATTAATATAGTAATTCAATAATGAAGTTTTTTTTACTTTCAGAAGAGACCAAAAAAAAGCCCTTCGTACAGAAGAGCTTTTCAAAATA
>NZ_JBGCDL010000156.1:0-2812 GCF_045105435.1 Kordia sp.
AATCATTAAAGGAATTGAAATGACCACAGTTGCTAGAAAAAACTTGATCAATTTGCCAAAGTTTTGCGTTAACTCATCAAACAATTCTTTGGTAGAAAAATTGGCTCCTTTGTGTTTTTTATACAGTTTCATATAAAGAGGTACATAGGAATAACACAGGATGCCCACAAACGAAAAGAGTAAGCTGTAAAGTGTTATCTTACCCGAATTGGCATTCATCGTTTCTTGGAGATAGTTGAATAATTCGTCTCGATTTCTTTCATCTAAAAGCCCTAATGACTGTATTTCTGCATGTTCGATTTGTAGCATGTAACTCATGTAAATGAGAATTGCCAAAAAGATGCCACTCACCAACAGGTAATTTTTGAAAAAATGGCGTCCGTGTGCTTTTAAAAACGCAAACGTATCTTTAAAGAATAATCCGAAATCTCTTGATTTATATAGTTGCAACATGAGTTCTTAGTTTTTTGTGTATGATATGCGGATATATTAAATAGTAAAATGAGATGAATGCTAAAGTAAGAAGGATGATACCAACTGAAAGCCAATTTGGCATTGTATTGGAATATCGTGTGACGAATCCTTCCAACAAACCTGCGGCAAACATAAAAGGAAACGTACTGATTAGTATTTTAATTCCGTTTTTGAGTCCAATTTTTAGCGCAGTTAAACGCGAATAGGTTTTTGGGAATAAAATACTTGCACCCAATACCAAACCAGCAGCGCCAGTAATGACAATGGCAAATATTTCCATAGCGCCGTGAATCCAAATTCCGCGAACGCTTTCCCAAAGTACACCTTGTTCGTAAAAAAAGTATTGAAACGAACCAAGCATAATACCATTTACCATAAGAATGTAGCCAGTTCCAATGCCGCCAGAAATCCCAAAAATAAAGGATTTCATGCTTACAAATAAGTTATTAAAAGTAATACCAATAAAACTTCCCCAATTGCTTCCACTTTTATAAATGGCAACAGGATCTCCGTTTTCTATGTTTTCTAAGGTTGTATTTACATAATGATCGCCTAAAATTAAACGTACAAACGAATCGTCATACGCAGCAGAAAGCGCGCCAATAGCGACAAAAAGTCCAAATATTAAAAACGCGTAAAATGTATATCGACGATAATCGAACATAATTAGCGGAATTTCTGTTTTCCAAAAAGAAATAAAACGATTAGTTTTGGTGCGTTTGGTTCTATAAATACGTTGAAAAGCAGCTGAAGCAAGCTGATTTAAGTAGCTAATAGTTTTACTCTTAGGGTAATAGGTTTGTGCGTACGACAAGTCATTCATTAACTGAATGTACAAAGACGAAAGCTCATCAGGATGTTTAAAATGATTATTATAAATGGTTTTTTCAAAGTTTAACCATTTTTGCTTATTTTGCTTGATAAATGCAACTTCTCTCATAGATACGCTAAAATAAAACATTATATGTCAGAGATACAAATTAATACTACGCAAAATGTAAATATCAATTTTACGCAAGCTGCTGTTGGTGAACGTGTGGTAGCACATGTTATTGACTTGGTTATTAAAATTGTGTATTGTGTTTTGATTGTTTTGTTTTTTCATTCACTTGTGGAAGACAGTGAATCGTATTATTCGTTAGATGGTTGGTCAAAAACCGCCATATATATAATGATACTTTTTCCTGCGCTTATTTATACGTTGGTTTTAGAGTCTTTGTGGGAAGGACAAACAATCGGAAAAAAAATAGTAAAGATCAAAGTGGTTAAAATTGACGGCTATCAAGCTACTTTTGTCGATTATATAATTCGTTGGTTTTTTAGAATTGTCGACTTGAATATGCTAAGTGGTTTTGTAGCCCTTATTGCTATTATTATGAGTGAAAAAGCACAGCGTTTAGGCGGAATGTCTTCTGGAACAGCTGTAATTTCTCAGAAACAAAAAGTGCGTATTTCACATACAATTATGGAAGAAATAGGAGTCGATTATAAACCACAGTTTCCATCAGTTATTCAACTTTCTGACAATGATATGCGTATTGTAAAAGAAACATTTGTCATTGCTAAAAAAGGAAAAGATGTTGATACACTTAACAAACTTCGCGCTAAAGTAGAGCAAGTTATGGAAGTAAAATCCGATAAAGAAACAATTCCTTTTATTAATATTGTTATTAAAGATTTCAACTTCTACACACAAAACATGTAATGTTATTTTACACACTTGATATTATTGGAACTTTTGCTTTTGCAATTTCGGGCGTTTTAATTGCGATGCAAAAACGTATGGATCCGTTTGGAATTTTCATTATTGCTTTTGTCACAGCAGTTGGAGGCGGAACGTTGCGCGATATACTTATTGGCAAAACACCAGTTGGCTGGATGGACGATTTAAATTATGTATACGTAATTGGAGCAGCGGTCGTTTTTTCAATACTATTGCGAAAAAAGTTGAATCGACTAAGAACGTCTTTATTTTTATTTGATACAATCGGATTGGGTGTTTTTACCATTATTGGAGTGGAGAAAGGAATTTCTGCCGATTTACATCCTATTATTTGTATCGCTTTAGGAACCATGAGCGCGAGCTTTGGTGGTGTTATTCGAGATATATTATGTAACGAAATCCCTGTGATTTTTAGAAAAGAAATATATGCTACGGCGTGTATTTTGGGCGGATGCACCTTTTTTGCATTAAAATATGTAGGTCTTACAGAAAATTTAATCTACATCTTTACGGCATTGATGGTAATTTCCATTCGTTTGATTGTAGTGAAATTCAGAATTCAATTGCCAACGATCTATCAAAAATAAAAGGAACCAACAAGCGTTAGTTCCTTCT
>NZ_JBGCDL010000157.1:0-15017 GCF_045105435.1 Kordia sp.
ATGGGGAAAAGAAGTTGGCTTTTGAGGTTGTAGTTGAAAAAGATTCTAGTACTGAGAAGTGAGTATTGAGAGGTTTCAAACAACAAACTAAAAATTCGTGAATTCGTGGTTGAAAAAAGAATCAGGATTTTCAGAGTCAAGATTCAAGATGGTTTCTAAGAATATTTAGTGTTTTAAAGTAGATCTCGGTAGTTCTATTGAGCGCAGCCGAAATACAATTTTTCTTCGTTTCTCTTCGAAAAACCACTCGATTTGACGTTGGTGAAAGCTGACAACAAAAGTATCTTAAGAAACAGATTGCCACGTCATGCTTCCTCGCAAAGACGTTTCATATTTCAATAATGCTCAATGTTTATAAGGAAATAACATAAGAGTAAAAACACAAGAGTAAGATTCCTGCGAAAGCAGGAATAAATCTAAAAGCGTTCGCACTGAGCGAAGTCGAAGTGAAGCGATCTAAGAGATTCCCGCCTCCGCGGGAACAAGTCTAACAGCGACAGCGGTCTAAAAGCATTAGCGATCTAACTACAAAAGATCCAATCGCTTCATCAATTCCGGGCGTTTAGAACGACTTACAGGAATCACATCTTTTTTGATAAGTACACTATTATCTTCAATATCAATGATTTTCTTTACGTTGATAATGTATGAACGGTGAATTTTTAAGAACAATGTATCTGGTAATTTTTCCTCAATTTTTTTCAACGTAGAATGTACCGTATAGTTTTTATCTTCCGTTTTAATGTGAATATAATCGCCTTTTGCTTCTACCAAATAAATACTAGGAATATCAATCTTTATCAAACGACGATCAATGTTTATATAAAAATCATTTTCATAGCTTGCATCCGTTGTAACTTCTTCTGTTTTCGTAGCTAAAAGCTGCTGTTTTTCTGCCTTTTTAATGGCTATTTTAAAACGATCGGCTTCAATAGGTTTCAGTAAATAATCAACAATACATTCGTACTGAAACGCTTCAATAGCAAACTTCGGATCGGAAGTAGTCAATACAACACTTGGCGGATTTCTAAGCGTTTTTACAAAGTCAAATCCTGTAAAATCGGGCATGTGAATGTCTAAAAAGATCAAATCAACTTCATGTTCATTCAAATACTTAATAGCTTGCATTGCGTTTGAAAATTCTCCAACTATTTGCAATGAATCAATCTCATCGCACAAGGTTTTTATAATCGTTCTTGCTAGCTTTTCATCATCAATAATAATACAGTTCATATCGCTAAATCGTTTTTATATATGCTGAAATCGTGTTCAAAATTTGTTCAAAGTCTGTTTCGCCTTGCATGCTTTTTTCACGTAAATTGTGTTCGTATACATTGGCAAGTTCATAACTTTTTTCAAGCCCCAAAATACTAATTTTGTGCTTAATTTTGTGTACATTTTCTTCTATTTTTTTGTAATCTTTTTTGTCTAAACTATCTTGATACTCCTTTTTTTCTTCAGGAAATTCAGTTTTGATCACATCAATTAACGTCTGTCGTATCTTGTCATCGCCGCGTGCTAATTGTTCTACGTAGGCTAAATTTGGCTGTTCCATGTACTATTTTTTTAGTGTGAAATAAAAGGTTGAACCTAGATTTGGTGTCGATTCAATCCAAATGTCACCATTATAAAGTTCGATGATTTTTTTCACAATAGAAAGTCCAATACCCGAAGATTTGTAATCGTTTTCTAATTTTTGAAATGCCACAAATATTTTATCAAAGTATTTTTCGTCAATTCCTTTGCCATTATCTTGTACATAAAACTCCCAAAATTCACCTTTATCAGCATAACCAATGGTAATTTTACCTTGCGGTTTGTCATTGAATTTTATTGCGTTTCTGAGTAAATTTCTAAAGATTTCTTCCATGCGAAAGTTGTCTCCCGTAATAATTGGTAATTTCTGCGGAATGGAAATGGTAAAGTGCGCAGGAATTTCCATAAAATCAATAATTTTTTGAACCGTTTGATGTAGATTGACATCGTAAAAATTATGTTCTATCGTTCCAATAGTAGAAAATTTTAAAATTCCTTTGACCAGTGTATCCATTTTTTCAACATTACTACGAATCAGTTTGATGGTTTCCTTACCACTTTCACCCAACAATTCTTCATAATCATCTTTTAGCCAAGAAGTCAGCGCGTCAATGCTTTGTAATGGCGATTTTAAATCGTGAGACACCAAATGTGTGTAATTATTAAGTTCTTCATTTTGGCGCTCTAAGTTTGTCAATAATTTATCTCGTTGCTGATTGATTTGCAATATTTGTTTGGTTTGATTGTCGATTAAATCAACCAAGCGAAGTGAATCCAGGTCTAAATTTTCTTGATTTTCAGTATTACTTAACTCATAAGAATTAAGTGTGTCAATAACACTCTTTAGTTTTTGGATGATTTCTTTTTGCGCGTTAGATTCCTTCTGAAGCTGCTGATTGGCATCAAAAAGTTCTTCCGAGCTAATTGCAGTAGCACGTTGCAACATAGCAAATTGTTCATTAGAATTGTCATACGAACGATTTATAGCATCTAAAAAAGGTGCCATATCAGGATGGTTTTTCAATTCCTGCGAAAGATATTTTCGTATTTGTCGTTTTAAAAGTGGATTCATCTATTTATTCACTTATCAAGGTAATTGTTATTGTTTGATTGTGTAATTGACAGTTTTTTTCACCACCGAAAGGCGCAATTTCTCCGTAAGAGTACAGTCCGCAAATAGTAGTATTTTGTCCAACAACTTCAATGACTTCTTCTACTTCTTCTTCCACACGTTGATCCAACACTAATTTTCTTCCAATACAACTGACTAAAATGGCGAGTTCGGGAGCTGTTTTACGCAAAGCCAAAGCTTGTGTTGCGGCTTTTTCAGAAGCATCAACAATAGTATCAACATTGGTCATCATTAATTGAACGCGAGAATTTTCAAGAATATCGCCTGCCAAAATCATGGAATTTTCTTCTTCATTTATATTTAAAATTGTGCGTACAATGGATTGTTTTTCGTTGGTCGATTTTACTTTTAACGGATATAACAAAGCCGCAGCAGGCAATTCTTTCGACTTTTCGCCCAAGTATTTTTTATACAAATCCAATGCAGGCTGATTGTCCAATTCGTACAATACATTTTCGTTCGATTTTGTGACAATGCGTTCGGGTCCAAAAGGTGTCCAGCCGCCATTAATAGCAAAACTGATATCTAAGGTTTCTCCGTACAATCCGATTGCGACAATTTCTCCCGATTTTGGAATTTCATTGTATGAAGCAACTGTTTTTTCAAATCGTGCAGCATCGCCACATAATGCACCTGTAATTAGTAAATTATTTTCGGTTGCCGAATTCATTCCTAAAGTCAGTTGACTTCCGTTTATAAAACTTCCTTCCGACACAATAAACACATGTTTCAAGCCTTTTATATCGAACTGCTCAATGAGGTTTTTTCCGGTTTCAAAACTGTTAATTTTGGAATCGTTATCCAGTACATTTGCTGTTTTAATGACAAAGTTACTTCGTTCAAATTCAATAGCGGTAAGCGTAATAATTTCATCATCTACATATTGCGATGTAATGTCTCCAGCAGAAGAACCAAATACAAATTCGCCATCAGGAAAAAGTACTTTTACTTCGTTAAAAATAGTTTCGCTTTCAAGCATATATCTATTTCCAAAAACCAATACTAATGGTTTTTTGAGAAGTATATTTTCACTCAAATATTCCCAATCTGAATTCTTTGTTTTTTTAAGTTGAACGGTTTTCATTTGCTATTTTTTTATCGTGAAGAAAAACGTAGTTCCTTTGCCAAATTCACTGTCTAACCAAATTGTTCCTTCATACAAATCGACAATTTTTTTTACAATGGATAAGCCAATTCCTGTTGATTCTTTGTTTCTGTTTAAAGAGTGAAAGATTTTAAAAATACGATCGTGAAACTTTTTTTCAATACCAATTCCGTTGTCTTTTACAGAAAATTGATAGAAAGATGGCTCTTCTACAAAATCAACTTCTACAATTCCGTTGTCTTTATTGCTAAATTTTACAGCATTACTCATTAGATTTTGAAAGAGTTGTTGAAACTTGGTAGGATCACCTTTTACCGTAGGCATTTTTTTCAAAATATCGATAGAAATATGCTCAGGAACAAATAACAAACGGTTTACGTCTTCCATAGTATTGTTGAGGTTTACGTCTTCCAATTTGTTCGTTTCCGAACCCGCACTAGAGTATTCTAAAATATTGGAAATCAGTCTCTCCATGGTTTCTAGGGTACTTTCAATCATGCTAAAATTTTGCAAGGTTTCTTCATCAAGTTTTCCTTCATTATCAGATTTTATCCAAGAAACCAATGCATCAATACTGCGTAAAGGCGATTTTAAATCGTGGGAAACAATATGTGCATATTCATGCAACTCATTGTTACTTTTTTCGAGTGCATTGCGAATTTTTTCTTTCTGCGCTTCTAAACTTTTGAGTTCGGTAATGTTTCTAATAATTCCTTGTGCGGCAATGGGTTTTTGATCGGCATCATAAATCAAACTTGCATTAATTTGTACCCAACGCACTTCTTTATTTTTTCGAAAAACACGTGCAGTATAGTTAGAAAATCGACCTTTTTCCACCAATTCACTAAACGATTCAAAAGCATACGTAATGTCTTCAGTGTAGATTAAACTGTTTACGTTTAGCTTTTCTTCTGAAAGATTATAGCCAAAAAGTTTGGAAGCAGCATCGTTCATTTTTAGCACGTTTCCACGCAAGTCCATGACCATATACGCATCTATAATATTCTCAAAAACACCTGCTAATTGTGACGATTTTTCACTAACAGATGTTTCTAGTTTGGTGTTGGTAATTTTGAGTTCTTCAGACAATGCATACAACTCTCTAGATTTGCTTTCCAGAATTTTTTCGGCGGCTTTACGAGCTGTTTTTTCACGCTTTAATGCGCGTTGTAATATGTTTATTTGCTCCTGACTCATTCATTTTTATTAATGATGAACTTTACTTCGGTTCCTTCTTCATTAAGTTTTTCTAAAATGATTTCTGCCGAACTGTTAAAGTGTTCAAACGTTTTGTTCATTAAACCCAATCCAAAATGATGCATAGCTCTGCTCGATTTGTAGACCATAGTTAATGAGTTTTCCGTTTTTTCTTCTATTACAAATATAGGCAATTCTGCATCAGGATATATTTTTCGGACTTCTACATGAATATGATTTTCAATAGAAGCTAGCATTTCAATAGGATCTTTGTAGGTGGCTAACAATCCGGGATAACTACTTTCAATGACGCTAAAAAAGTGTTCGGCGTAGGTAAGCAGTAAATCATCAATGGAGATTTCGGTATTGTTGCTTAGGTTTTGTAATAATTGTAGCATTTCTGAAAAACGATACGTTCCAATAGAAGTATACGCGCCTTCAGATTCTAGTTTAGATTGCGTAATGATGGTATCAACCATTTCTAGACCAAATTTGTCTTCTACTAAATCTAAAAATTCGGTAAAGATGATTCCTTTCATAAGCAAAAGTTAGGTTGAGTTCTTTTTTCTATTTGGGATTCAAAAAAAGGTTAGGCACTTTTTAATTCGTTAATAGACCAATACGAGAGCGCAATTTCTATTTTAGAAACATAGTCGTCATATTTTAGAGGTTTTAAAATATAACCAGAAATTCCGATTCGGTAACATTCTAAAATATCTTTTCTATTGTCTGATGTTGTTAAAATTACGGTAGGAATATGTCGTAAATCGGGATCATTTTTTAAAATTGATAAAAATTCGATTCCGTTAATTTTGGGCATATTCAAATCGAGTAAGATGATATCTGGTAAATTTTCTTTGGTTTCTAAAATCGCCAATGCTTCTTCTGCATTTTTCGCTTCTGTAATTTCATGCTTGGCTTTGAGTAAAGAAACCGTACGATTCATCTTCATGATTTCAATCATGTTGTCTTCGATTAATAATACGTTTAATGAATTTTTCATTCTTCTTGTTTGAGCAATTATGTTACAATTTTAGTTTATAAAAAACCATTAAAACCAAAATGCAGTTTAACGAAGAATAAGTGTAGACGAAATGCAATAATGTGTAGATGAAGATTTTTGTGACTTGTGGTTTTTGAGGAGATTCTCGTCCAAAAAACAAAACCCTTACTGCTTTACAATAAGGGTTTTAAGGTTTTATAAATTATATTTTTTCTTTATTTTATTGCTTTCTACTACGGTATATAAGGCATAAAGAAGTAAACCAATAGTCACAAATTTCCATAGAATTCCGCTGTATACTAGTATAGGATTTAAAAGGTATAATAGTAAATAATACCCTAAAATTACACCAAGCGAAGCAAGTATAAAAACGACAGGTTTCTTAGGTAATAAATACGCAAACACACCCAAAATCAAAGCAATAACTAGGTAAAATATTGTGTCAGAAACGCTTTTGAAATTTGAATACACTAAAAAAGCACTAAATACTTTAAACGCAGCTACGATATACAATATAATTTGTGTTCTGGTCACAACTTCTTCTGAGCTTGCAACTTTAGAAATATTAAGCGTTTGTCGCCCAATAAAAATAGCTTTCTCCTTTTCTGTTCCTGCAATTGGAAATTTACAGTCTTCACAAATGATAGCAACTTTTGCTACTTCTACTCCGCAATGTGGACATTTATTTTCTACTGTTTCAATGGTGTTATACATGTTTTCCTTTTTCCCAACCGTGTTTTCCTAAATACTGATCTCCACTTTCTACAGCGCCTTCTTCAATAGAAGTTCCCATACTGTCGTTCCAACGGTTTAAATATCCGAACAATGAAATAACACCTAACATTTCTACAATTTCGCCTTCGTTCCAATGTTTGTACAATTCAGCTTTAATATCTTCATTCACCGCATTTGGAACAATAGATGCTGCCAACGAAAAATCTAAAGCGGCACGTTCTGCATCCGAAAACGCAGCGTGTGTTTTGTATTCCCAAATATTATCTAACTGTTCTTGCTCTGCTCCATAACGTTCTGCGGCTCTAATAGCGTGTGCTTGGCAATAACGACAACCTGTAGCATTACTACTTACCCAAGCAATCATTCGTTTCAATGCAGAAGTTACACGACCTTCATTTGCCATTACCGCTTTATTTAAGTTGATAAATGCTTTTGAAATGGCAGGTCTGCGTTGCATTGTTAAGACAGAGTTTGGACAAAAGCCAAGTGTTTCGTTAAAAAATTCGGCTAATTCTTTGGTTTCCAAATCATGATCTGGATTCAATGGCGTTACTAATGGCATACGTGTATATTTTTAAAATTATTACTTGTATTTTTGAATTCGCTTTGCGCGAAAAACTACGTTTGTATAAAACGCTAATTTAAGGAAATATAAACAAAATGAACTTCAACTATGGCACATAAAATTACAACACAATGGAAAGGGAATATGTTATTTGAATCCGACAATCCAACAGGACAAACGGTTTTAATGGACACTTCGCCAGAAAATGGGGGAAATAACGAAGGTTTAGGTCCAAAAGCAATGATGTTATCGTCTTTGGCAGGTTGTTCAGGTTTGGATGTAGTTTCGATCATGAACAAGATGAAAGTAACTGTTGACGATTTTAAAATGGAAGTTACAGGCGAACTCACGGACGAACATCCAAAATATTACCATATCGTTACGTTACAGTATCACTTTTATGGAACGGATTTAGACCAAAAAAAGATTCAGCGCGCTGTTGATTTATCGGTAGAAACCTATTGTGGTGTTATGGAAATGTTCCGTCGTTTTGCAAAAGTCGAAACCAATACGTATTTTCACCGTTCTTAATTCCGTAGTATAATTTTCCTCAGTTTAATTCAGAAACAGCATTTCGAAGACATCGAAATGAAGAAAATTGTATAAAGAATTAACGATAACTAATGAAGATATATACAAGTATTCAAATAGGCGGTTTTCATACAAATCATTGTGAAGATGCGCTCGTTTCTACAAAAATTGGAGAAAACAAAGTGCTCATTGCAGTAATGGATGGTTGTTCTATGGGAACAGAAAGTCATTTTGCATCTACACTTTTTGCAAAGATTCTAAACAAAATCAGTCAAGAATTATTCTACTCAGAATTTTTAAATTTAGAAGAGGAAACATTACCAAGTCAGTTGAAAAATGTAATGAAAACCTTTTTTATTGAGCTGAAAAGTATCAAAAATGAACTCAGTCTTGAAACGCTAGAATTGTTAAGCACACTTATTTTGGGAGTGTATGATAAAAAAACAAAGGAAGCAGAAATCATTACAATTGGAGATGGCTTAATTGTTCATAACGGAACTATTACCGAATATGAACAAGGTGACAAACCCGATTATTTAGCCTATCATTTACAAAAAGATTTTGATATATGGTTTGCAAATTTTGATCAGAAAATTTCGTTGAAAAATATAGAAGATTTGAGTATCATGACAGACGGAATTTATACGTTTAAACGTTTAGGGAAAAGTACGAATTACGAAGAAACTACAGAAATGATTGATTATTTAGCGATTGATAAAAATGCTACAAATCATCAAGATATGTTACAAGGGAAAATGATTTTTTTAGAAAAAGAAAAAGCATTAAAACCTATGGACGATTTGGCAATTATTAGAATCATTAATCAATAAGTTTACACCATGCGTTGGACACTAAAACCAAAACCAGAAGCACATAAAATGCAACACTTAATGGAAGCGTTGCAGGTAAATGAAGTTGTAGCAACCTTACTATTACAAAGAGGAATTGAAACATTTGAAGAAGCCAAAAGCTTTTTTCGTCCTTCTATCGAACAGATTCACGATCCGTTTTTAATGAAAGATATGGAGGTCGCTGTAGCGCGAATTGACAAAGCAATTGCCAACGAAGAAAACATCATGGTATATGGCGATTATGATGTGGATGGAACTACTTCAGTAGCGCTTGTTTCTTCGTATTTAAAGACGATTTATCCAAATATAGCAACCTATATTCCCGATCGGTATGAAGAAGGTTACGGACTTTCTTTTAAAGGAATTGAGTATGCTTCCGACAATGATATTTCGCTGATTATTACACTTGATTGTGGTATTAAAGCCATCGATAAAGTAGATTTTGCCACCGAAAAAGGGATTGATATTGTCATTTGTGATCATCACCGACCTGGAAACGAATTGCCAAAAGCCGTTGCCGTTTTAGATCCGAAACGAGACGATTGCACGTATCCGTACAACGAATTGTGTGGTTGTGGCGTTGGTTTCAAACTGATTCAAGCATTGGGTTCAAAAAGAGGGCAAACAGTGACCGATTTGTTTCCGTATTTAGATTTGGTTGCCACAGCAATTGCAGCCGATATTGTTCCTGTAACGGGCGAAAACAGAACTTTGGCATATTTTGGAATGCAAGTCATCAATACGGCTCCGAGAGCAGGAATCCAAGCGATTATCAATCAGCTCAAAAAAGAAAGTCTAACCATTACAGATGTCGTTTTTGTAATTGCGCCGCGAATTAATGCCGCAGGAAGAATTAGTCACGGATTGCACGCGGTTGAATTGCTTACGGAGAACAATCTTGAAGTTGCCAAACAATACGCAGCGTCCATTGAAGCATTTAATATGGAACGACGCGAATTGGATCAAGAAATTACAAAAGAAGCCTTTCTACAAATAGAAAAATTAGAAGAACAAGAACGATTTACCACAGTTGTGTACGATGAAAATTGGCACAAAGGTGTGATTGGAATTGTAGCTTCACGCTTGATAGAAACCTATTATCGTCCAACCTTAGTTTTTACCAAAAGTGGCGATAAATTAGCCGCTTCCGCGCGATCTGTGAAAGGATTTGATGTCTACAATGCCTTGGAACAGTGCAAAGAACACATTACGCAATTTGGTGGACATAAATATGCTGCGGGATTAACGTTGAAAGAAGAAAATTATCAAGCGTTTAAAGCTGCGTTTGAAGATGTAGTAAAAAATACAATCGACAATAATTTACGAACGCCTGAAATTTTGATTGATAAAGAAATTACACTTCAAGAAATTACGCCAAAATTCTACCGAATTCTAAAACAATTTGCGCCATTTGGTCCGCAAAATATGAGTCCTGTTTTTATGAGTACGGAACTAAAAGATACCGGTTGGGCAAAATGTGTAGGCGCAGAAGAAGATCATTTAAAATTATGCGCTGTACAACGCAGATCGCCACGAATAAACGGAATTGGCTTTAATTTAGGCGATAAGTTACCAAAAGTGCAAAACAAAAAACCATTTGATGCCGTGTTTTCTGTAGATGAAAATACATGGAATGGAAATACGACTTTACAATTGCGATTGCGCGATATTCGGTAGTTTTGGTTGTTGAGTTGTTAATTTCCAAAGAAAACTTTGTTGTGTTGAACAAATATTGCATGTGATCTGAATTCAATAAAAATACTAACTTCATCACAAAACCGTTTGTATGAAATGAAAGCAACTTTTCAACTTTTCATATTTTTTATATCTGCAACTATTTTTGCACAGAATTTAGTGCTAAATCCAAGTTTTGAAAACTGTTTGCATTGCGAACGATCGACAGGTCAGCTCAATAATAATATCATTAGTTGGAGTACGCCAAATATAAGTACCACTGATTATTTTAATTATAAAAGTCAAAAAAGTTACAATCATTATAACGGATATCAGAAACCAAAATCGGGAACTGCGCTTGCGGGTATTTATGTATATACTGAAAGAAATTATCGTGAATACGTTCAAGGAACACTCAAAGAAACGCTCGAAAAAGGAAAAGAATACACGGTTACTTTTTATGTGAGTTTGGCAGAATTATCTACAAAAGCCACAACCGATATCGATATTTTATTTACGGAAGAGAAACTCAAAAAATGTGTTCATGTTAAACATTGTGAGAAACAGATCAAACCTAAAAAAGCTACGGATAAAAAGTTTTATAAAGTTGAAATTGATCGCGAACGTTTCTACCGAGAAAAGCTAGATTGGACAAAAATTACGTTCACCTATACAGCTTCAGGTTTTGAGAATTTTTTTTCAATCGGAAACTTTAATTCGAACCGAAAAACCAATCTGATCAAAATGCAACGCGCGCAAGAATACGAGTTTGCCTATTATTATATTGATGATGTTTCTGTGGTTTCTGTAGAAAGTGAAGTAATCATTCCACAAGAAAAACAGCCAGAAAAACCAAAAGTTGAAACTGTCATAAAGGAAGATGAAGTGTATACGTTTACAAATGTACTGTTTGAATTTGACAAAGCAATTTTAGTAGAAACTTCCATAAAAGAATTGGACGAGTTGTACGCACACTTAGAAAAAAGACCGCTACTCGCAATTGAAATCTACGGACATACCGACAATATTGGTACGGAAACAAGAAATAAAGAATTATCTTTACAGCGTGCAAAAGCAGTTTCTGATTATTTAATTTTGAAAGGATTAGAAACTTCTAGAATTACATGGTTTGGCTTTGGAAGTTCAAAACCAATCGTTCCAAATGATTCTGAAGCACAACGAGCAAAAAACAGACGAGTAGCATTCAAATTGAATTCTGAATAAAAATTCATGCCAAAACAAGATCCTTACGCAGCCTTACGATTCAAAGAATTCAACATCTTCTTATTGGTCAGATTCTTTTTAGTATTTGGTTGGTCCATGCAATTTATTGTGATTATCTGGATTATTAGTGAAATTACCGATGATGATCCTTGGTCTCTTGGATTGGTAGGATTGATGGAAGTAATTCCTGCGGTAGGCATGGCATTGTTTGCTGGTCATATTGTAGATCAGCGTGAAAAACGAAATTTATTAGCTATCAATATAGCATTATTTTCTTTAATGAGTTTGGGATTATTTCTAATTGCAACGCCACAAATTACAGGAAAATGGAAATTAGAACCTGTACTATACAGTATTTATGCTTTTATCTTTTTTGGCGGAATTTTACGTTCCTTTTTTGGACCAACAATCTTTTCATTAGTCGCATTAATTGTGCCTAAAAAAGTATATCCAAATGCAGCTACTTGGAGTAGTTCTACTTGGCAAGCTTCTGGAATTTTAGGAAAAGCCTTTGGTGGATTAGCTATTTATTGGTTTGGAGAACAATTTTCTTTAGGAATAGTTTTCGTAATGGTTATTACGTCTTTGGTAATGTTATTGATGATTCCTAAAAAACCAATTCTAAACCCGAAAATTGGAGAAAATATTTGGGCAAGTCTTAAAGAAGGAATCAATTTTGTGAAAAATGAAAAAGTAATTTTAGGCGCATTAACTTTAGATATGATTGCAGTTTTATTAGGTGGAGCAATAGCATTATTGCCAATTTTTGCAAAAAGTATTTTAAATGTTGGCGCACTCGGTTTCGGAATTTTAAGCGCAGCGACTTCGGTAGGCGCATTAATTACAATGTTAGTTACTGCCTATATTCCTGTAACTGAAAAAGCAGGAATGAAATTATTAGGTTCTATCTTTGTGTTTGGATTGTGTATTATTGTTTTTGGTGTATCTACTTCATTTTGGCTTTCATTATTAGCTTTATTTGTAAGTGGTTTGGCAGATGGCGTTTCTATGGTCATTCGTCAGACAATTTTACAACTACGCACACCTGATGAAATGCGCGGACGTGTGGCATCTGTAAATTCTATATTTGTAGGTTCATCTAATGAATTAGGTGCTTTTGAAAGTGGCGCAACTGCAAAATTAATGGGTGTAGTTCCTGCGGTTGTTTTTGGTGGAACAATGACCTTGATTACCGTATTTGCTACAGGCTTCTTCAATAAATCATTACGAAAGTTAGATTTGACCGAAGATATGAAAGCGCACGAAGAAATAGAATAGTTTCTTTGTGGTCTCTAACATAAATTAAGTTTCAAGTATATAACAAGAATTCCTATTGTGTTTAGGTGAAGAAAACCTTTTTACGCAATCAAAGGAGTAGTTTACTCATTGATAGTTTTTTAAATCTGAAAAGAAAAATATATTTGAGTAATACCAATTTACGTTTAAAATGGTATGATTAAAACGAAATCAATGAATCGATTTATAGTATTTTTTCTCTTTGTCTGTCAATTTGGATTTTCTCAACATATTGAAAAAGAAGTTTATGTAATTTATAACTTATACGCTTCCGGATTTGATGGTGAGGAGTATTTATATGAGACTGATAGTATTAAGATCAAAAATAATAGAAAAACAACTAATTTGTTAAGTGCAATTTCTAATGTGCAATCTGTAGACGATATATTTAAAAACTCGAAAATAGATACGCTCAAAATATTGAATGCTCCATTAGATTTCATCAAAAAGTATAAAAACTCAAAGATAGATTGGAATCAACAGCAACAAGAATTTATTAAACCACAACTTCGCGATATACGTCTTTATAAAAAGTATTATCTGGACTATCTTAATAGTGGTTGCTGCGTAACCATGCATCAAAGTTATAGAGATGAATATCAGATTAGAGTTTTTGAAAATAATACTTTGGTTGATGAAATTACTTCAAGAAAATCAATTGGTGGTTTTAAAATTCCCTGGAAAAGCTCATTCACTGAAACAAAAAGTTACAATTTTGATATTGAAAATATACTTTTCGATATCATACATTCGCGAAAAAAAAGTCCGAAACTTTTAAAGAGAAAGAAACTTCAAAAGTATCTTACTACCAAAAAGTCGTAAAAAGAGTCCAGCATATTTCGTTCATTACTGAGTACTTAAAAAATCATACACAAAGCACATTAGATATTTACTTCTTTAATAATAAAACAATCAACGCATATAATATTGACGGTGTAAATAAGAGTCCTAAAGATTGGAAATATCAAGACGACTATGTAAAAAGTTTAGATTGGTACAAAACTGCTGATATAAAACCTAGTTTTGATATTGCCAAAGCTATAAAAACCTCACAAAAAAATCATTGCGGTTGCAATTATAGGTTTAATAGTGAGTTTATAGAACAAGCTATTTTTTTTGAAATAAGAAACAAAAATAATGATAGTTCTGTTTGGTTTCTACTTCCAGACGATACTGTTTTATTGTATTTAATGCAAGGTAAAAAAGTGTTAGAATATGATTATACAGCATTTGGGAATAAACACGCTGGAGTGCAATGGCCTTGTAAAAGATTTGATGTAAACGGACAATTGATAAAACGTAAATAAGTGTGTTTTTAGCACTTAATGAATACTTTAAAAAAGAAAATACAGCTAATATCTATTGTCGTATTTCACTCAATCTATTCACTAATTCATCTTTTATTACATTATCAGCAGCACTTAATGACAATTGATTTCCATTGAGTAAATTTAGATTTCCACTCAAATTATAAAAAGCTTTATCTATAATTAACAGTTAATTTTATTTAGACTAATTATAAATAATTGTATATTTGAACTTTCAAATTCAAAAATCATGAGCGATATACAACGCATTTATCATAATGATATTGGAATTGCTTTTCAATGGAAGCAAGATATAGCTAAAAATAGACACGATCATTTTCAGGTAATTTTCAGAGATACAGGCTTTTATTTGACGCTTCAGCAGCTAGAAAACTTTGCAAAACTCGTACAACAAGCGGTTTCTCGTGGTTGTTGCAAGGAATGTAAAGCCAATAACAACTGTCGTTCTATATTGTTAAAAACTCCTGCTGCAAATGTAGACTTGGCTGTTTCCGAAAAGGAATTAGAAGCTATTTCTGATTTGATGGAAGGAACGCTGTTTCAAATAAAGTTAGATCGTTATTTGAACGATGTATGTAGGAATTAGACTTTATTAGATTGCTTCTCTCTTAGATTTTTTTCGCTAGAAAATTGTACTTTTTTTAAATTTCTAAGAAATGTCATAGCGAATGAAGTGAAGCTATCTGTTTTTTTAAGTAACAGATTACTTCGTCATTCTTCCTCGTAATGACGTATTAAAAAAGTGAAAAAATGAAACATTTTGTCATGCTGAACTTGATTCAGCATCACACAAGAGTGAGGAATAATTTAAAATTCAACACTTAAAATTTAAAACAAAAA
>NZ_JBGCDL010000158.1:0-30073 GCF_045105435.1 Kordia sp.
GTTAAATTTTTAATAGAACGATCGGCATCATCAAAAGGAACAATGTGTTTTTCAAACTTAAAAGCATTATCAATGATAACTGTTTTCAAATTGATCATTCGCAATATCTTGGTTTCACCGTCTTGGGTAAGTCTGTATTCAAACTTTGAAGGATTGTTGACCCAATCTTCATTTTTAATAAAACACTCCGTTTTCTGACCATTTTCAAGCGTAAATGATCCTTTTTCAAAGTTGATTTGTGCAACAATTCCTGAAGTAGCGATCAAGAAAATAAGCAATGCACCTGTAATTTTTTTCATAAATTCGATTGTTGATTTTATGCAAAACTAATAAATTATTGCAAAAGTTAACAAAAAAATATATAAGCGTTATGCAATACAGAATGAGTTCAATTAATCGAGTACTTCTACACGATGAATCATAATATTTTTCTTTGGCCATTCGCCTGTATCCGTCTCTTGATTGGCAATTTTGTCCACAACATTCATTCCTGAAATAACACGCCCAAATGCAGTATATGCTCCGTTTAAATGATGTGTACCATCTTTTTTCTGTACGATAAAAAACTCATAAGGAGAAGCATATTTGTACGCTTGTTTAATATCGCTACTTGGCATGGAAATAACGCCTCTGTCATGTTTGAACCCTTTTCTAGTATCTGGCGGAAGCAAGTATTTGCCAATTTCTCTACGCTTATCAGCAATATTCCAACCATCGGAATTTCCACCTTGAATTACAAAGTCTTTCACCACACGATGAAATTGTGTATTATTAAAATAGTTGCGTTTGGCAAGCATGATAAAATTAGCTCTATGATACGGAGTTTCAGTAAATAACTCAAGATCAATATTTCCAAAATCGGTTACAATGCGCACTTTACGTTCTTTATTTTCTTTTCCGTACAAAATCATGTAATCCAGTACGTTTTTACTGGTAATTTTTACTTCTTTTTTCGGTTCTTTCTTCACCTTTTTTTTAGGCTTTTCGGCTACTTTTGGTGTTTCAGTTTTTTGAGAATCTTTCAAATCGGGTGTAGAACTTTTAGTATCTTCGCAACTAAACAATACGCATATAGCAATCAATACAAAGCAAATTTTTTTCATAGATGAAATTTGATAATTTTAAAAAAGTCCTTCCAAAAATAGCAAAAATCCCGCTTCCAGGTACTGCTTCACAACTGAAAATGGCACCTTTTATGCGCGAAAAAGAATTAAGAGCAATGGAAGGTCGCATGAAAAATGCGCGCAAATCTGCTGTGATGGCTTTATTTTACCCGAATGCGCAAGGAGACACTAATTTCGTTTTAATTTTAAGAAAAACGTATAGTGGCGTACATTCCAATCAAGTTGGATTTCCTGGCGGGAAGTCAGAACCCGAAGATATAAATTATGAAACTACCGCGTTACGTGAAACCGAAGAAGAAGTTGGCGTAGATTTACGTACAATTGAAGTAGTACGTAAAATAACAGCAACCTATATTCCGCCAAGTAACTTTTTGGTACAGCCATTTATAGGTATTGTAGAAAAAACGCCAATCTTTATTCCGCAACCATCAGAAGTAGAAGCTGTTATAGAAGTGGCGCTTGTAGATTTTCTTGCTGAAAATGCTGTAATACAAAAAGAATTGACAAATTCGTACAAGAAAAAGATACAAGTTCCAGCATTTTATTTAAACGAACATGTAGTTTGGGGCGCAACAGCAATGATGCTCAGCGAAGTTAAAGACATTATTTCTCAAGCCATTTCAAATTAGTTTTCGTAGCTTTGTAATTCGCTCAAAAATTAAAATACATGGGATTATTCAAAAGAAATCCTTTCGGACATATACTCTTTTTAAAAAAATGGTTGATTAGAATTGCAGGAACAATGACGCATAGACGTTACCGTGGATTCAATCAGCTGAAAATTGAAGGTTCTGAAATACTACGTTCATTGCCTGATAATAATGTGTTATTTGTGTCCAATCACCAAACTTATTTTGCCGATGTTGTAGCCATGTTTCATGTGTTTAATGCAAGTTTAAAAGGACGAGGCGATAATATTAAAAATGTTGGTTACCTGTGGAATCCGAAGTTGAATTTATATTACGTAGCAGCTAAGGAAACCATGAAATCTGGATTCTTACCAAAAATATTAGCCTATGCAGGTTCAGTAAGTATTGAACGAACTTGGCGCGCCAACGGAGAAGAAGTAAACAGACAGGTGAAAATGAGTGACATTTCTAATATAGGAATTGCACTTGAAGATGGTTGGGTAATCACCTTTCCGCAAGGAACTACTAGACCTTGGAAACCTATTAGAAAAGGAACCGCGCATATTATAAAGCGTTACAAGCCTATTGTTGTACCTATCGTAATTGATGGTTTTAGACGTTCGTTTGATCGAAAAGGACTTCGCATCAAAAAGAAAGGTATTTTACAATCTATGGAAATCAAAGAACCGCTAGAAATTGATTACGAAAATGAAAGTGTAGCGGCGATCATAGAAAAAATAGAATATGCTATAGAGCAGCATCCTTCTTTTCTTAAAGTAATTCCACAAGCAGAATTAGAAGCAATGGAAAAGCTTAATGAAAAACGCAAATGGGAATATTAATTCTCTATAATAGATCGTATAAGAAAGGACTCAATTTCAACTTGAGTCCTTTTTTTATATAGCATTCTGATTATTTTAATTCTCAGTCTTTTCTTCTTCTGGCGTATCATTTACAGTTGTATATAATACTTGCCCAACTTTATGAAATACTTTATAAATAAACTGCATCCATCCGCCATTATTAATTGTATGCATTGATGTCTGTGAAGTTGTATTTTGTACCAATGATGTTTCAAACTGTTGTTGGAAATTTTTGGTTGGTTCGTGTGCACTAACTGAAACGCAAAACATAACAGCGAGTACTAGAAAAACGATTTTTTTCATGATGAATAGTTTTTATTTGATGGTATGATTGTTTATGATTTTAACTGTTTTAACTCTTTGTAATTCTTTTTAAGCTTCTTTGTAAGCAGTCCGTATAATAAATAATACACTCCATAAAACAAAGCAACTACCAAGCACGCAGCAATAATGGTTCCAACGGCTAAAAATAAATACTGAGAAAGGTTCGCTTCTGCGGAGAATTTTTCCATACCGCCAGCACCTTCAATAAAACCTGTCGGAACTGCAATACAAACAGTAAATGCAATAACACTCAAACTGTACATTACATAATGTTTAACCGTTTTACGGGTTGTCATAATATTTGACATTAAATCTTTAATAGAACTGGTAGTAGATATCTTTTTATAGTTAATAAAAAACTTATAAATAAAATAAAATACAACAGTAGAAGAGGCATAAAAGAACCAATTAAGCCAAGAAGGCATACTGGAATCATTTAGTAAATCGGGTTGAATTAATAAGGCTAAGAGCACAATGGCAATTCCGAAACCTAGTTCTAACAAACTGACGTAAAAAACCCACTTTACAAGTGAAGAGGATTTCTTCAACATCATATTGTCAATATCGTTGTAGGATAGCTTAGGCTGATTTGCCTCTTGCTTTTTCCAATCTTTTTTTAATAAATCTAATTCTTCCATGAGTTATGGATTTAAAATCTTTTTCAATTTGGTCTTAATTCGGTTCATCTTCACACGTGCATTCACTTCCGTAATCCCAATTGTTGTGGCTATTTCTTTATAATTTTTATCTTCTAAGTACAAGAAAATCAATGCTTTTTCAATATCTGATAATTGCTTGATTGCTTTATACATGATTTTTAACTGCTCTTCTTCCGTATCATCATAATCTACAGATGATATCTTAAAAACAACACTTTCATAATCTTGCGTTCGTACCCTGCGTTTAGATTTTCTGTAAAGTGTAATCGCCGTGTTCAACGCTACTCTATACATCCAAGTACTAAACTTAGAATCGCCTCTGAATTTTGGATATGCTTTCCATAATTGTATGGTAATTTCCTGAAAAAGATCGTTGTGTTGATCCTTATTCGAGGTATATATACGACACACTTTATGAACGATATTCTGATTGCGTTCTAATTCGGTAACAAAATTATGTTCGAGGTTTTTGCTCAATTTTTGATGGTTATTTGCTTATCAGTGTTTCTTTATACAAATATGTTACATATTTTTTTAAAAAAAATTAGAATGCTGTATTTTTGTAGTGGAAAGGAACCTTTTTATAGACATACCAAGAATAAGTTGAGTTGGTATTGTTTTTATTGGTAGATGTGTATGTATTCTTCTTAATTGGGTATATAATTACATGTACTCTGTTTGTGAAGCACCCTCAATCATCCGACCGTATAAAAAGCTAAAAAATCATCATTTAATAAAAAAGGCATCTTCTTGTAATTTGTTTTCTGTTTGCGTTTTAAATGTTAAAATGCCAACAATAATAAACAATTGTGAAGCTCCGTAAAAAAGCATGATTCCAATATCTTTATACGGTAAAACTGTATAGAACCGATTTAAACCAACAGCAACTTGTGCAATGGTGAAACATGAAATCCCTAAAAAAACCAAACTATAACTTTTCATATTCACATTTTTGTAACGTAAATAAGCAAGTTTTAATAAGTTTAAAACACTTACCAGGTAAATCATCACGGGAATTAGCAAGTTATTCAAATTATCATACATTAAGTAAATCACTGAAAGAGAAATTAACAGTGAAACTGCCAAAAATGGAATCAATCGGTCAATGTCGTACCGCGCTTGTTTATAAAAATATAAGGAATAGAATAATATCGCGATCAAAAAAAATGTAAGTCCAAAAATAAAAGAGTAAAAAGGTGTGTTTTCTAACAAAGCAATATCGCCTGCACATAATAATAGTAAGGCTCCAAGAATAATCAAACGTTGCCGTATTAGCATCCTGTAACTATTCACAAAGAAAAAAACAGCTAATAAAATGGTGATTAAAGGCTTTGTAATTATCCTATAATCGTGGTACTCTTTAGTATTATTAAAATAAATATCTAAAGATAAATTGAGTAAAAATATGACAATAAAGACTCTTAAAAACTTCATATAGTGCTAGGCTTTCCGAAAAGCATTACAATTTAGTAAAAAAAAGAGTGCAAAATAAATCGTATTATTTTTTTAGTCGCTTTCTCAAAAAATAATTCAACAGCAACATACTTATTGTGGGAATTCCAATATAAACAGCTTCGTTTTGGAGCACTCGTAATCCACGTTCACTAAAAAACTTACCAGCGCCTATTGGAGAAACCGCAATCGGTCGCCAAGGAAAAAAGTAACGAGAATTTTCAAAAGGGATAAAAAAACCAACACCTTTTCCGCCATTGGTACACGCATCTAACAAGCTATGTGATAAAGTTGATAGTAGAAAAATAACAAAAAGTACCATTCCAAGTTTAGAAAAATAGTGCACCTTTCTATAAAAAATAGCGCGTATCAAAAACGCCAAAATAAAAGCAAATACAATACTATGTGTAAATCCACGATGTCCAAGCGGATGCATATACGGATATCCGAAATTAAACATAATGACATCTGCATCAGGAATAACCGCACAAAAAATGACCAACAACGATAATTTTACAGGATGTAACTTCACGTTCGCCACTCTTCCTATCGTATACGCAGCCAACGCATGGCCAAAAATAGACGCCATTAATTCGTATTCGAATATTCGTCCAACAAGGCTTTTTCTTGCGGAGTTAAACTCGCAACACCTTTGTCATTGATTTTCTCCAAAATACGGTCAATACGTTGTTGTTTCTCTTTTCGTTCCGCATTAAATTTATCATCAATAGTTTGGTAACTTTCTTTTGAACTCTTAGGAAGAATTGAGTTTCCTTTTTTTGATTTAAAAAAAACGATGTAGACAAAAATTACAATAACAGCAATTGAAATATAAGGCATTAAACTCATAAGCGTGTAGTACTTGCAGAAAATTTAGAATTCAAATTTACAATATTTCTAGCAAAATACAATTCATCCTTAAATTAAGACAATTGAGCATTTCCCTTTTTTTATTTTTTCTAATTTGATGGAGATTTGTCTCATCAATCAATCAATAACACATTCATCTCATGAAAAAATTACTACTACTTATCGGTTTCTGTTTTTATAATATTGTAGCGGCACAATCGACAGTTTCTGGTATTATTACCGATCAATCAAATGAACCTATTTTTGGCGCAAATGTCTATTTAAAAGGAACTTATGATGGTGCTTCTACCAATGAAAAAGGAGAATTTAACTTTACTACAGAAGAAAAGGGAACACAAATTTTAGTCGTTTCTTTTTTATCGTTTGAAACGAAAGAAGTTTCCTTAGCTGTTTCTAAAATGGAGAATATTACTATTAAACTTCGTGAAAATGTAGATGCCTTAAATGCGGTAATTTTAAGTGCAGGTTCGTTTGAAGCAGGAGAAAACGCAAAAGTTACGGCGTTAAAACCACTTGATATTGTTACAACTGCAAGCGCGTTGGGCGATGTTATTGGCGCTATACAAACCTTACCAGGAACAAGTACGGTAGCAGAAGACGGACGCTTATTTGTACGTGGTGGACGCGCCGAAGAAACCCAAATTTTTATCGATGGAATTCGCGTATTTACACCATACAGCAATACAACCAACAATATTCCGGCGCGTGGACGTTATTCGCCATTTTTATTTAAAGGAATCACGTTTTCTACAGGTGGTTATTCGGCAGAATTTGGACAAGCTTTGTCAGGAGTTTTGGAATTGAATACCATTAACGAACCTGATCAAGAAAAAACGGATATTTCAGTAATGACAGTTGGTGGAGCGCTTGGACATACGGAAAAGTGGGAAAAAGGTTCTGTCAGTTTCAGCACGTCATACATTAATTTAGCGCCGTATTTGGAGCTGTTTCCAGATCGTAACGATTGGATCAAACCATTTCAAGGCGGACAAGGAGAAAGTGTATTTCGTCATCATTTTGAGAATGGAACCTTAAAATTCTATACTGCGTTTGATATTACCGATTTTGAACTCGATCAAGAAAGTATCAATTTTGATGAATTGGTTCGTTTCAAACTGAACAACAATAACTTATACATGAACGGTTCGTACAAAGGCGTATTTGGCGAAAAATGGTCTATTTCTTCGGGATTGAGTTATACACGCGACAATTCTAAAATTAGAATCATTGACGATAAAATTAATAGTTTAGAAAATTCATTGCACTTTAAAACAAAGCTGAAAAAGAACTTTAACAACCGAATTAAATTGAGTTTTGGTGCAGAATATTTCACGACTGATTTTGATGAAAGTTTTGAAAACCCAAATGTATCAAGAATCGATTATGGTTTCAAAAGTAATTTAATTGGCGCTTTTGCGGAAACGGATATATTTTTCTCTAAAAACTTTGCCGCTAAGGCGGGAATTCGCTTAGATCATGCTTCTATTTTGAATGAAACGACCATTTCTCCAAGATTATCTGTCGCGTACAAAACTTCGGAAAAAGACCAAGTGTCATTTGCTTTCGGACAGTTTTATCAGAATCCGAACAATGATTACTTAAAATTTAACACAAATTTCCGTCCAGAAAACGCAACACATTACATTGCAAACTATCAATATGTACATGATGGTAGAACGTTTCGCGCGGAAGCGTATCATAAAGAATACAACAATTTAGTTACATTTTCGGGCGATTTTATACAACCAGATTCGAGTTTTGGAAATGATGGTTTTGGACATGCTACTGGATTGGATATTTTTTGGAGAGACAATAAAAGTATCAAAAATGTAGACTATTGGGTTTCGTATTCATACTTAGACACGTCTAGAAAATTTGAAAACTTTCCCACGGAAGCAATGCCAAATTTTGCAACAAAACACAATTTCTCGTTAGTTACTAAATACTGGATTGATGACTTAAAAAGTCAAGTCGGATTCAGTTACAACTATTCCTCAGGAAGAACGTATACAAATCCGAATACGACAGGTTTTCTATCTGAAAAAACGAAAGATTACCATAGTTTAAGCGTGAATTGGGCATATTTACTTTCGCCACAAAAAATACTATACTTCTCAGTTTCAAATGCGCTTGGTGTACGAAATGTTTTTGGATATGAATACGCAAATCAGGCAGATGTCAACGGAACATTTCAGCGAATGGTGCGTCGTCCTGCACAAGACCAATTTTTCTTTGTCGGATTCTTTTGGACGATTAGTGATGATAATAAGAGCAATCAATTAAACACACTTTAGGAATATTGAATCATAAAATCAGGATTATAAATTTCAAAAAAGTAAGGCTTTACCATACATAGTTAGCGCTTGAATTTCTTAAATTATAGGTTTATTAATTGAAAATTAAACCATTATGAAAAAAAGAAATGTAAAAACCTTAGTACTTAGTAAAAAAATGATCTCTAAATTAGTTAGTGAAGAAGTAGTTGGTGGCGCAACCTATCCATGTTCTACTGGACCTGGGCTTACTTCGGTAGCGCCACACCATTGTCGAATAAACTGTGATAGTTTAGTTCCGAATTTATGTAACTAAAAAATAAAATATAGTACGAGCACGAGTCTTAGATTCGTGCTTTTTTTATCTAAAAAATTACAATTCAAAATCTAAATAGCCATCAATTTCATTAGAATAAATTTTATGTTCTAAATTGCCAAATCTTATACGAAATTTGGTTTTATAACGTCCGTAGTTTTGACGTAACGCAGTCACTGCAATTTGATTTGGGTTTAGGTAAAAACTTCGTAATCCTGTGCCGCAAAAATAGATGTGATCTCTTTCAATTTCCTGCCAATTCCCAGTAGTATCTTGTGCTTCTGTCCGCATGTATAAAATATCGCCTAAACCAATATGTAAAGTGTCAGCAGACTTGTTTTTAATAAATACCGGATATGATTTTTTATTGGTACGATATTCCGCTTTTTTGTAATGTTCAAACATAGACACTGGAAAACCAATGGTTTTTGTGGTGTCAATAAAAATTGTAAAGTCAGATGACTTTGGTGTTACATAATTAAAATCAAGCGAAGTTCCATGCTTTAGTTTAGAGATTTTATATGTAAGTTTTATATCGTCTTTAAGATCACCAATATACAATGGAGAGAATTGTGCATCACGATTGTATTCAAGCGTATCGAGAATTAATTCATTATTCAAATCATCATATAAATTTATATTTGCAAACGGATGGTTGCTTTTTTTTATTTCGCTCGAAGCTTGTAAAAGAGGTAATTTCGTTACCGTTTTCTTTTCTTGCTTCTGATGACAAGCACTTGCTAAAAAAGTCAAAACTAAGATGAATGCAAAATGTTTCATGTTGGTAAATTGTAATAATTGGTTCTATGTAGAAAGAACAACAAAAATTACACCAAAAAGAATTTAATCAAAAAAGTCTAGTAGTTTTTAAAAATGAAAAATACATTTAGTCTTTACACTTGCTATTATAAACAGTGCTTACGCTACTTGAAGAAACGATAATATCTTCATAACAAGTTGCCATTGCAGTTCCTTTTTTTGTGCATTTCCCGATAAGATATTCAAAAGTTGGTCCGTGCGGATTTCCATATTTATCGATATCTCTTTTTTGTAGTTCTTTTACGGCAGTTCTATCAGCCATCATAAATCGTGCGTTTATTCGCGCATTATGTCGCAATTCATAAGCTTTCACGGCTCTCGTTTTGAGATCAATTTTTTGTTGAATCCAGTTTTTATTTAATTCAGAAATAGCAACAACTTGATAATTATACCAAATTCGTATTTCACAATCGGTTACAGGAATAGCAACCAATACGTCATCAGCTTTTTGTTCTTTTGATGATTTGTAATTTGGAATCCATAATTTCTGTCCGACGCTAATTTTTTCAACATTTGTAATCTTTTGAAAGCTGTTATCTAATAAATGTTTCTCGTTGGTACTTTCAATTATTTTGTAATATAAATGCGGATTTCCATATGCTTTTTGAGATATTTTACTCAGCCAATCACCACTTTGTACGACATAAGAATTATTAGCTTCTTGACTAATAACAGTGAAAAAGGATAGTTGTGCTATGAAAATTAAGATTAGTTTTGAGAATTGATTCATTTTTCAATTTTTTGGTTGGTAGTTGCCACCGAAAGTGGTTGTGCTCATAAAAATAAGATAAAGCTGACAAATAACCTACGGTATGTTGAATAGTAAAATGTGTATTGTCAAAACAAACGATCAATTCAAATTCTCAGTAGCAACTCTAATGCATTGTTCTTCGCCTAAAAATTGTTGATCTCCATGTTTTTCTGACCAAAAACCATCTAAAATATTCGTGCTTAGTACTTTATATACCACAACACCTTTGTAAATGTTGGAATCGTGACCCTGATATTGAAAGTTAATAACGAGAATATTGTCCTTATAAAACCCGATACCTTGCATCGTTTGCGAATCATTGCTAATAGACCAATTGGCTAGTATTCTATCATTTTCATTGAGAGCTAATGTTAAAATGCCACTATATGTACTGCGTTCAGCATCTTGATTGATACCCGCAATTTTATAAGTGCCAATAATATCTTTTATGTGTATAGGATTCCAAAGCGGAATTGATTGCATGTTGTGTATGATTTATATTTTAAAGATATGGAAAGAATTTTTTATGATCGGCATCTTTGTAAGCATATCCTTGTTTGTTTTATCAAATAATAGATTCATTTTTCCAAAAAGTGTTCATAGAAACTTTTTTTTCATTCCAAAAACAGATAGATACAAAGCCAACATGATACTAATATGGCAAAAACATTACATAATTTGGATTGTAGCGTGTTTCGGAAATTTTAAAATCGTATTCGCCTATAATTTGAAAGTTGTTTTTTGTGTAAAATTGCAAAGCACGTTCATTCGCAATCAATACATACAACCAAATTCCTTGTTGCTGTTGTTCTTTAGAAAATTTAATGGTGTAATTAAAAAGTGCTGCGCCTAATTTTTGTCCATGAAATTGTTTCAAAACATAAAAACGATCGAGTTTGGTGAGCTGAGTTGCTGCTGTATATTCAGTTGGTGCGTTGAGTTCAATTTTAGAATAACCAGCGAGTATTTCATCCAAAAAAATCATAAAATAGTGAATCTTCGGATTGTCAAATTCTGCCATGAGCGTATCCAAAGCAAATGCTTTTTTTACAAAAGATTCCACGGCTTCTTTTGGCGTATTTGGAAGATAGGTTTCTAAAAAAGTAGTTTCTCCAATCTTGGCAATTGCTGAAATATCGTTAAGAGTCGCTTTTTTAAAGTGAATCATTTTTTAACATTTGTAGTTCCAAAAGTACGCAAATCTACGTGTTTTTTAAACTTGGACAATACTACGCTAACGCGTCCTGAATTTAGCTTTTATATTTGAGTAAAATAAAACTAAACCTTTTTACAATGAAAAATACCTCAGTTCATAGCCACAGTGAAGTTGTTCAAGAGTTAAAAATATTACTCGACGCAAATCCGCCAATGCGAATTACTTTAAATGCTTCGTTGATTGCTGCTAGAATTTCCGCAGAAACGAAATTGAATTCCGATTTATACAACGCGTTAAATGATGAATTCCATGGAAATGCGTTTCCAATAACTATTGAAGATTATTACGATTATTTAGATATGTATGTATGTTTGGTTCCTGATGAAAAAAGTGATCCAAATTACCCGAATGCATGGACAAGTACCGATACGTCTAACGGTTACAACCAAAAAGTATACGATTTGTTATGTCAGTTTTACTGGTTAGTAGATCAGAAAATAGCTGATAGCGATTTAACAATGCAAAGTTTTCCAGAATTTGCAGCTTGGTTAGTGAAATTTGCAAAAGCTTGGGGAAGTTTCCTTGATACAACCGATTCGTTAACGAAATCAAGTTTGTATTCGTTCAAGCACAACGCAATGTACAACTATCCGTTGTATGCTGAAAATGCGTCTAGTTGGACAACTTTTAATGAGTTCTTTTACAGAGAATTTAACGGAGCAGCTGCCGTAACAGGAATTTCGCCATTGCGTCCAATTGCAGCACCAGACGATAACGGAACTGTAGTTGCGCCAGCAGATTGTACGTATAAAGAAGATTATAAGATAGATTCGGAAGGAAATGTATTAGGAAAAGGTGGAGAAGTTACAGAAGACAGATTAAAGCACACACACGCAATTGGAACGGTAAACGAGTTACTAAAAGATAGCAAATATGCAAGTGATTTTTATGGTGGAACGTTCGTACATTACTTTTTAGGACCGTATGATTATCACCGTTTCCATACGCCAGTAAGTGGAGAAGTGTTGGAAATAAAAGATATCACGGGAAAAGTATATTTGAATGTTGAAATGAGTGACGGGCAATGGCATGCACCAGATGGAGCAGGAGATGGATACGAATTTAATCAAGCACGTGGATTAGTGATTGTTGATGGAGGAGAAAAAGTTGGGAAAGTAGCCATACTTCCTATCGGAATGGCACAAGTTTCTGGTGTAATGATGTATGCAAAAGACAATCCGCCAGCAGGTGTTCCGGCTGAAAACTTAATTGGTGTTGGCGATACAGTTGTAAAAGGACGCGAATTTGGAAAATTTAGATTCGGAGGATCAGATATTATTATGTTATTTGAAAAGCCACAGGAAGAATTATATATGTATAAAAAAGATCCAGGACATGTGCCAATTCATTTTCAATACGGACAAACAGCTATTTATGTAAAATAATAAATATAGACTTTAGCCTCGAAATAAATTCAAAACTAAAGAGGCTGTCTGGAAAGTTTCAAAAGTCGTCATTCTGGACTTGATCCAGAATCTCATAAAGCTGATTTTCAACTGTTATGCGAAACCGAATCAAGTTCGGTTTGACGAAATTATGACTTTTTAGACAGCCTCTTGTATTTTATAGTATTGTTTCTATTCAAAAACTACAGGCAACGTATTCTTAGGAATTTTTACAATGTGATACGGTTGTGTAATTACGGTTGTTGCATTCCCTTCTGGAATAAGATCTGTAACAGTCACAATAATATTTTGTGTATCTGAATTTACTTCAATGTCTAAATCATGACCACCATTTCCTCTTACTTCATCAATAGCAACGATTACAGTGAAATTTGTAAAATCGATATCCGTTTCTGTAAAAGAAGAAGAAACATCATTTACGGCATCAAAAAGTAAAATAAGGTTGTTCCAATCGGCTGTCGTATTAATAACAATGTTTTGTTGGTAAACTCCTTGTGAAGAACCGCCATATAAACTTCCTTTTCCAATTAAAGTAGTTTCAATAGAAGAAATGGTAGTTTCGGAATCATCATCAGAGCTACAACTGCATATAAGCAGTGAAAGTATAAAAAGAATGGTGTAATTTTTCATGTGTTTATGTTTATTATTTTTTTCGGTTACATGTTGTTCGCAATTAATCATTTCCCTATGAGAGAAACTTTTTAGCATGCTCGTTTCATAATATCGATGTTAATTGTTTACAAGTAAGATACAGCATTTATAAAAAGGTTGCGTGCATATTTGTTAAAATAGCTAGTTTATTCTAAGTTTGAATCTTCTCCAGAAATCTCATCAATTTCATCAATCACCGTTTTTGGTTTAAAATATTTTCTTGAGGAAAAGTGAACAATCAAAATGATTAATGATAGAACATCTGCTCTTATTTTTTGTTCGCCTAAGTCTAGACCAATAGAAAGATAGCTAAAACCATACGAGAAATCAAACCAAAAATTAAGCATTTCTGTTGAGAATCGAATTGAAACAGTGAGAATGATATACCATAACAGTAATAATGTCCAAGCAGCTTTTTTACCGAGCAATAGAAAGTAATTTACGGTGATTAAAAGTACAGCAATAATACCAAACCACCAGCCTACAGGAAATACAACTATAAGAATATATAAAATAAGTAGTGTTTGGATAACATTAAAGAGAGTTACTAGTATTACTTGAACAGGTAATTTTTTAATATCGGCAAATGTCAATCTTTTCAAAAGCGTGTATGTTTTTTTGAAATAAACTATTTTCAACAAAAATAATTAGAAAGTAATATGCAACAAAAAATAGCTCAATTAGATTTGAAAGAAACTACATAAAAAATAGTTCTACACTGTAACCAGTTTACTTTTTAAATGAATTCGACCAAAGAAAAGTTCCCAAAATAAAACCAATACCCATATACAAAAGGTAGATTGTTATCTTCATAGTTGCAATACTTGTTGTTGTAAATAGCTCAATAATTTCTGTTTGTTTAAAAAATAGCACAATAGTCATAGCAAGTACAATTCCTAAACCGACCAATTCATTGATGTATTGCTTTTTTTGGAAACTAAAAATATGTCCAGTTAAAAATCCCCAAACCCAAGGAATAATAGATAGTTGCGCAGTTTCTTTTGTGGTTATATTGTGATAAACAAGCATGCAAACGAACAGCAGAATCAATAAAAATTGTTGAAACCGTTGAATGCTTTTCTTCGTTGTTAATAGTTCTTTTTTAAAGCAGAAAAGAATCGTTGTCAAAAAATTATAACTCAATAAGAGGTATACGGTAATCGATATAAAATATACTAAAATTGATGAAAATTGCATAAAAAAAATGTTTCGGTTAAGTAGCTTAAAAGTACCAAATTCACAACGCTAGGAAATACCTAATTATAGGGAGATTGTATTTTATAGAAATGAGTATTGAGCTGTTAGTATTGAGAAGTTTTCAAAGTGTGTGTTAGATGTTATCATAACGAATGAACACTTCGACAGGCTCAGTGCAAACAAATCGACAAACAAACAAATCAACAAATCAAGGAAAGCCCAAAAACAAACTCACAGCCGATAACTGACAACAGGAGCAAAGCGACAAAACTGACAACAAACAACAAAACGACAATTCATCCTTAAAAAATTACAATTCGGTAGTTTCTTTTTTTTCAAACAGGTAGTTTGTTGGATATTTGAACCATCAATCAGAAACAATCAAATCAATCAAAAAATGATCAGTATCACATTCATCATCATCGAATTTATTTTTTCAATCATTTAAAAAAGTAAGAACAAGTTAAATCATCAAAAAACCAACACAATGAAAAAAGTCGTATTAATTTTAAGTTTCGTTTTCTTCGGAAGTATTACAACTGGAACAGCACAAACAAAATATGAAAAAGGAATGGAAAAAGCTTTTTCACTTTGGAAAGAAAACAAAAGTACAGAAGCAGTCAATGTCTTTGAGCGTATTTCTGCCGCAACACCAAACGAATGGTTGCCATCGTATTATGCAGCACAAATCAATATTATTAATGGATTTGCTATCAAAGACAAAAGCAAGTTGACACAACAATTAGAAAAGGCGCAAGCACAAATTGATCATGCAACGAGTATTTCACCAAACAATCCGGAAATCATGATTTTACAAGCAATGTTATACACCGTTTGGGTTGCGTATGATGGTGCTACTTATGGAATGCAATATGCACCAAAAGTGAGTCAAATTTACGCGAAAGCGTTAGCAATAAACAATGACAATCCAAGAGTTGTATTAAACAAAGCAGAATGGGATATTGGAAGCGCTCGTTATTTTGGACAAGATACGTCGCCATTTTGTAAAGAATTACAAAGAGCAAAAACACTTTTTGAAGCAGAAACTAAAAAAGACGATTTCAGCCCAAGTTGGGGAAAAGATCGCGCCACAAAATTAGCAGAAGAATGTAGCAAGTAGCAGCATCGTTCCAAAATCATTAGTATATTTGAAAGTAGCCAACAAAACAGAATAAAATGAAAGAGTTTAATAGAATTGTACTTATAGGAATTATCATCGGATTTATTTTATGTGGTATACGACTTACGTTTATTTATTTTGGAGGAGGAACTGTAAATTTTGATCATAACTTATCAATTATGCTTGGAATGTATTGTTTGTATTCGATTCCGATAAGTATTGTAAACTCTTATTATTTTGATTATTTGAACAGTCGATTTGTGTGGACGAAAGCATTGCAACGTTACCGATTGCTTATTGGCATTGTAGGATCTATCATCATAACTGTATTTACTGTTTTTTTAGTTAGAATCATTGAAGAAGTTGCCATAGAAGGGAAAACCTTTCAACAATTTATTGAGAATGAAAATCCATCATATTACTTGAATGTATTGTTAGTAACCATCTTTTTCTCTGTATTTTTTCATGCAGTTCACTTTTACAAAGAATTGCAAAAAAAGAAAGTTACCGAACAAAAAATAATTGCAGGAACCGCTTCAGCACAGTTTGATGCTTTAAAAAATCAGCTCGATCCACATTTTTTATTCAATAGTTTAAATGTGCTTAGCTCTTTAATTGATGAAAATCCGCGTCAAGCGCAGAAGTTTACATCCGGACTTTCCAAAGTGTATCGTTATGTGTTAGAACAAAAAAATAAAGAACTAGTTACGGTTGATGAAGAATTGAAATTTGCCAAAACATATATGAGTTTATTAAAAATGCGTTTTGAAGAAAGTATCATTTTTGAAGCTCCAGAGGCAGCAAGTAATCCAGAAAGTAAAGTAGTGCCATTGTCATTACAATTATTACTAGAAAACGCGGTAAAGCACAACATGGTAACGCCCTCAAAACCGTTACACATAAAAATATATGAAGATCGTGGCAACTTAATCGTTGAAAACAATCTTCAAGAAAAGCAAATTGTAAAAAAGAGTAGTGGTGTAGGTTTAAACAATATCCGACAACGATACAATTTACTCACACAACGCCAAGTATATATTAACAAAACTACATCGGACTTTCAAATCGCAATTCCGATGCTAACAAAACAAAAAGAAGTCATGAGAAATCAAGCAATAATACCAAATAATAATGATTTAGACGATACATACATTCAAGCTAGAAAGCACGTAGAAAAATTAAAAGAATTTTACTATAATCTATTATCATACTGTTTAGTCATTCCGTTTTTAATATTTATCAATTTAAGATTTAGTCCACAATTCCACTGGTTTTGGTTTCCAATGTTCGGTTGGGGAATTGGATTATCATTTCACGCGATGAGCGTATATTTTGAAGGCGGACGTTTTGGAAGAAATTGGGAACAACGTAAAATACAAGAATTCATGGAACAAGAAGAACGAAAAAGATGGAACTAATGAATTCAAATAATTACGATCGCGAAAGAGAAGAAAGATACGTACGCGCACAAAAAAGAGTAGAGAATATAAGAGGTTTTTACGTTCATTTAATTGTGTATATCTGTGTAAATATATTTATTAGCTACAGAAGAATTGCCGAAAATATGGAAGATGGCGCCACTTTTCAAGAAGCCTTCTTAGACATAGAAACACATACTTTATGGTTAGCTTGGGGAATTGGAATGGCGTTTCATGCATACAACACATTTGTAAAAAATGGAATGTTAGGTAGCGGTTGGGAAGCACGAAAAATAGAAGAATACATGGATGAAGAAGAACGAAAAAGCGGAAAAAATGAATATAGATAATCAAGATAAAGAAAAGGCAGAAAGATATTTACGCGCCGAAAAAAAGGTAGAAAATATTAAAGGTTTTTATATTCATTTACTCGTATATATTTGTGTAAACTTGTATATCAGTATCAAAAAAATATCAAGAAACTTAGACAATGGAGAAACCTTTGAGGAAGCTTTTTTTGACATAGGAACTTACTTTGTATGGATGGCTTGGGGAATTGGATTGGCATTTCATGCTTTTAATATTTTTGTAAAAGATGGAAAGCTTGGAAGAAACTGGGAAGAGCGAAAAATACGCGAATACATGAAAGATGACCAACGAAAAGAATGGCATTAATGGCGAATGCAAAAGAACAATCAAATAAAAGAAAAGTTATGGAAAGATTACCATCAAACATAGACGCAAATAATTATAAACAAGACTATACCAAAGAAGAAGCGTATATGCGCGCTCGAAAAAAGGTAGAAAAAATAAAAGGCTTTTACGGACATTTTGCTTCGTATGTCATTGTCAATATTTTTATATTATCAATGATTGCACTCAACTTAGACGAAGGCGAAACGTTTTGGAAGTTTGGACATTTCTCAACAGCATTTTTCTGGGGAATCGGAGTTGCATTTCATGCAGCAGGCGTTTTTGGACCAGATGTATTACTAGGGAAAAGCTGGGAAGAACGAAAAATTAAACAGTACATGTCTGACGACAAACGAAACTGGGAATAACTTTTGAAATGATAAATGTTAAATTATAAATTTTAAATGCTAAATGATTTCCAAACGTCACTTCGAGTGATTTTTCGAAATAAAATGAAGAAAAATTGTATCGAGAAGCACTTTGAAATGATAAATGTTGAATTATAAATTTTAAATGTAAAAGTTTACGAAACGTCATTACGAGTGGTTTTCGCAATAAAATGAAGAAAAATTGTATCGAGAAGCACTTTGAAATTATGAATGTTGAATTATAAATTTTAAATGCTAAATGATTTCCAAACGTCACTTCGAGTGATTTTTCGCAATAAAATGAAGAAAAATTGTATCGAGAAGCACTTTGAAATGATAAATGTTGAATTATAAATTTTAAATGTAAAAGTGGTTTTGAATCAACAAATCAACAAATCAACCAATCAACAAAGAACAAAAAGACACCCAACCAATGAAAGTAATCATCATCGAAGACGAAAAACCATCTGCAAGAAGATTGAATCGAATGTTAGAAGCAGCAAACATGAAAGTAGAAGTTATGTTGCACTCAGTAGCAGAATCTATTGAATGGTTTCAGAATAATGAACATCCTGACTTGATATTTTTAGACATTCAATTGTCAGACGGATTGTCCTTTGAAATCTTTGAAGTCATCGAAATTACCTCTGCAATCATCTTTACAACCGCGTATGATGAATATGCATTGCAAGCTTTCAAACTGAATAGTATTGATTATTTACTCAAACCTATTGATGACGACGAATTGGTCACTGCTGTAGAAAAGTACAAATCGCGCGCACCAAAAGCACAAAACGTGCAGCTGAATTTTGACGATATCAAAAAATTATTGGTAAATCCGATTGAACGCACCTACAAAAAACGATATACTGTAAAAGTCGGACAACACTTAAAAATGATTCCAATTGACGAAATTGAATGTTTTTACAGTGAAAATAAAGGCACGTATGCACATACGATAGAAGGCAGAAACTATCTGTTAGAAACTTCCTTAGAACATTTAGAAGACGAATTATCTCCAGAAATATTCTATCGCGTAAGCAGAAAATTCTATATCAATATCAACGCCATCAAAGATATTGTGAGCTACACAAACTCACGCTTGCAAATAAAACTACACAACTTCAGTGAACAAGAAATTATAGTAAGTCGCGAACGTGTAAAAGACTTTAAAAATTGGTTGAACTAAACTTCGACTCCGCTCAGTTTACTTATTTTTTGAACACTGAATACTGAACACTGAACACTGAACACCGAACACCGAACACCGAACACTGAACACTGAACACTGAACACTGAATACTGAATTTTGAAGTGGTTTCTGATTTCAACTTGAGGAATTTGATAAGATATTTATGTTTCTTATTAAGTTTAAATTTGAAATTGTTTGATACGTCATTGCGAACAAAGTGAAGCAATCTGTTTCCTCTTTTATACCAAATGTTAGATTTTAAATGTTGAATTTACTTCAAAACACGATTTATCTTATTTAAGTAATTTTCTTTTCAACACCGAACCCCGAACACCGAACACCGAACACCGAACACCAAACGTCACTTCGAGTGGCGAATCGTAGATTCGTTGTATCGAGAAGCACTTTGAAAATATAAACGTAAAATGCTAAATTTTAAATGTAAAAGTTACATTTCGATACGTCATTACGAGGAGTTTGCGACGAAGTAATCTGCTTGTTTAGAAACAGATTGCCACAAGTTTTTCCAAAACTTTCGCAAAGACGTTTTGAAAAGCGTAATAGAACTATCAAGAAGTGCTTTGAAATTAAAAATCTAAAACTAAAATCTAAAAGCACAGCAATCTAACATTCCAAGAGCGCCAGCGAGTCTAAAAAGCAAAGCGCTCTAACATTCTAAGAGTGACAACGAGTCTAAAAGCGCCAGCAAGTCCAATTACAAATTAATCGCAAACAGCAATCCAATCGTATTCACTCCTGTGATTTTTTGTGCATCAGCAATTCCTTTATTCGGATCGCTATCAATTCGATTAAAATCTCCTTGTGTAGTAAACATTATGCCTAGACTTACTTTCTGATTGAAATTGTATGACAAACCAATTCCTGTTTGCAAACCAAAATTCCAACCTTCGTACACATCGTCTATAGTTCCGCCAACAAAGCTATATTCGTCTCTTACAATCGTTTTTCCGTATACGCCAACATTGGCAATCAAACGGACTTTGTGCGACAAATTATAATTCACGCTCAACAATAACGGAATTCGAAGTGTTCCGCGTTCATGGTAAAAATTTCCACCTGCATTAAAACCAGTTCCTGTCAATTGATCGAAACCAATTCCTGTGGCAATTCCGTAGCGTTTTCCAATGCGATAGTGCAATAAAAAATCGGCTGTATTGATATCTAAATTGTAATTTGGTTGATTGTCATTATCTACAACCGCATATCCAATTCCTCCATATCCTAAAAAGCTAAACCTAGCGTCCGAACCATAATCGTGATTATCATGATTTTTATCACTGTGATCATTTTGCGCGTTAAGCATTGAAAAAGAAAAAATAAGGGCTACTAGGATACTAAAATTAAGTTTTTTCATTTGATGTGTTTTTTGTTTTGATGACTCTAAAATAGTTGCAATAGTTGATAATTGAAACAAAACGTACTCTTGATTTATAAATCAGCGCTTATAATTATTGAAAAAGAGTAGAAAATTCTTCTTTTTTTGAATCGTATTTTTTTATTGTACATCAAATTTGCAACGACAGCTAAAGTGCACACTCAAAAATATTAACACAGTTTTAAAAATATTTTACTTAGTTTTGAGAAGTGACTCAAAAATCAAACATACTCAAATTACAGAGTTTGCTATTATTGGCTGTCTTTATTTTCTTAAAGATGGGCATTATGCATTCAATTTCTCATGCGTTTTCTCATGATGAAGTTGCTGATTGTGAAGATTGTTTTTTGATTCTTGATACCAATGAAAAAAATCTATTTGATTACCATACTGTTAATAATGTAGAAACAACAAGTTTTGTTACACCTATTCACAAACCAATCACATTACTGTATAAAAGCCCGATCATTAGAGTTTACCACTTTTCAAAATTCTTCAATAAACCTCCGCCATCTACGGCAACTATATTAGGATAATTTTTTATGAATCACGATTAAATGTGACTTGTAAGGTGATAACTTGTAGTATATTACGAGCGCATGATACTTATATGTACTATTGAATATTCTTTTGTGGTCTCTTTCAAATTTGACAACCAACAACACACCAATCAATACCAAGATTGTGCTAAAGTATAGTACAGTTTAGGTGCAATTTTCAATATTAAAATTTACACAAAACAACTCATATAAATAATTTATGAATATTAAGTATGAACTGTATCATCAAGTTATTTGAGAGCAATACTTAAAAATAAAGTATCGTTGATTAAGCACTACGATAGTATCCATTGTGCTTCCATTCATTTGGAAGTGCAATGGTTTTTTTACAATATGGAAAAGGCAGATAAGTGTTGAAAAGAATACTACAAGCAATTTTCACATTTTCCAATCAGTAAAATTTGAGAAAAATCAATAGTTCTATTAGGTATTTTAGGAATATTCATGGTAACAGACAAACAATCGATTTTGCCACAATCCTGACATTGAAAATGTGGATGCATATCTGCATGATGTGAAGCCGTACAACCATTGGTACAACTAGCATACCACTTAATTCCATCTTTATCCATAAATGAATGTACAATACCATCATTCTCCAAACGTTCAAGAATTCTGTAAATCGTTGTCTTATTCATTTTATCTTTCAATTGGTCGATAAGCTTCACGACAGAAATAGCATCTTTATTCTCATTAAAAATGTCGACTATTATTTGAACAGATTTTGTTTTTCGTATCACTCCCATATATCAAAATTAACACTACTTAGTTGTATTAACAAAAAAAATAATTACTTTTGCAACTTAGTTGCATTAAAAAATATGGTTTTACACACACAAAAGTCCGATACAATAGGAATATTTGCAAGTAGTCTTTGTTTAGTACATTGCTTGGCAACACCTTTACTTTTCATCGCACAATCACAAATGATTTGTTGTGAAATTGAAGTTCCGGTTTGGTGGAAAGCGTTGGATATACTTTTTCTAGTAATATCATTCTTCGCAATTTATTGGTCGGTAAAGTCAACAAGTAAAGAATGGATGAAGTACGCATTGTGGAGTACTTGGTTGCTTTTAAGCTTTATTATAGTTAATGAAAAAATACAATGGTTTTCTATTCCAGAATATGCCATATATTTTCCATCTTTAGGCTTGGTCTTGCTACACTTTTACAATAGAAAATTCTGCCGTTGTAAGGAAGATGAATGCTGTATTCATTAATATAAAGTATGTTATTCTTCTTCGTCTAAACGATTATCATCAAAGCCAGAAGGCAAAATATTAGGAATATATTTAATCACAATTGGAAGCAATAACATTCCACCAGGCAACATAAAAATAGCCAAACTCGGAATACTTTTAAAAATATCTAGTAACTGATCTTTTACACGTTTCTGTTCTTCGTCTGAAAGTGATCGTGTTGTCGATTGTGTCAACAAAATCATCAACTCTTTGCTTTCATACATTTCTGTAGCCAAACGTTTTTTATTTCGGTTGATGAGCTTTTTTACCATATTACTAGAGTTTTCGTAAAAACTCTGAATCATATTGCGCGATTTTAACAACGCAACTTCATCTTTATGTTCAGTATAAAAAGTAACAATATCAGCAGCTGATTTCATCAAAACAGCTTCCGAAATCTCTAAATCTTGCCCCAAACGCTGAAGAAAAGCATGTTCTTCATCGTCAATAATTTTATCTGTCCAGAAAGTCATACACACCAAATCGATGATATAATATTTGGTTAACGGATTGGACACATTTTTAATAACTTCCTCATATTGTAAGCGCTCCCGATGATCGTAACGGAAAGAAGATTCAAAAAGCTTAATCAAACTTTTATCGTATTTCGTTTTCTCAGTCTTTAAATCTAAAGAAGCAAAAATAATAGTTTCTATAGTGGATTCTAAGTCATGTAAATATTGATCGGTAATTTCACCAAATTCTATATATTTCTGATATGCCAATATATCTACAAATAATAACGTATTGGTAATAAGGTAATTAAAGTTTTTTGTGATGAGGTTGTCATCAATGGCAATTCGCTTATTAATCATGCTTTCTAGCAGATCATACGATTTCTTTTTTCCCAAAAATAATTCCTGAAAAAATGAACTTTTAAAATCATCGATAATGTTATAGAAATCGGTTACCGTATCTACAAAAACACGATCGGAAGCATAACACTTATGAATGTAATGAAAGGACAAAATCATGTTCACCTTGCACAATTCTTCGTGTGTAAGATCGGTTCGTGTAACGCTATTAAAAATTGCTTTTAAATTGGTTCCATACACAAAACCACAAACTTTTAATTCGTTATACAACTCCTCAAGTGAGCAAGTAACAAGCGTTGTTTCTTTCGATTGATTTTCGGCTAATAATTTCTTGATCCAGCCTTTAGCAGATGGGTTCATGATGCATTCAAGTTCTATACAAAATAAAGCTACTTTGAGGAAAGTAGCTTTATCCATATACTATTTTTTTCGTTTTATTCAATAATTCCGCCACAACTTACACGTGCGCCAGCAGCTCCAGAAGGTTGCGATTTTTGATCGTCTCTTCCTTGGTGTACAATGATCGATTTTCCAACAATGTTTTTAGTGTCATCGTCACAACCAATACACCATTGATCTGTAGAAAATTCAATTTCTCCATGTCCATCATCATCAACTTCAAAATTTCCAATATCACCTTTGTGATATCCTTCTTTTGCATTCCATTTTCCGTGTGGTTGTTTTGTCGGATTCCAATGTCCACCAGCAGATTTTCCATCCGCAGAAGAACAATCCGCTTTTTCATGAATATGAATTGCATGCACTCCAGGAGTTAAACCTTCCATCAAAGCAACCATTTTCACTTTTCCATCTTCAGTTTCAGCAAAATTGACAGTTCCTGTAACTTTGCTATCGCTTTTTGACTGTAAATCAAATTCAATTTCTTTACCTCCTGAACAACTTACGGCGATGAATAACAATCCAACAAGCGTCATGTATATTCCTTTTCTCATTATGTATTGGGTTTTTGTTAGTATTTCAAAATTCGTTTAACAAGGTAAGTAGATAATAAAACAAAAACAAACAATTGCAATTTCTTAATTTTTAAAATCTTCCTTCTTTTTAAGATATTTATCTAAAAATGAGAGGATTTGGCTATTCGCTTTTATCTGATTTTCTTTTTTGACAAAACCGTGTCCTTCATCTTCAAACAGCAGATATTCTACAGGAACACCATTTTTCTTCACGCCAGCTACAATCTCATCCGATTCTACTTGCAACACTCTCGGATCTTGCGCACCTTGTAAAACCATAAGCGGTTTTGTTACTTTATCTGTGTGAAATAAAGGTGAAATTCGCTTTAAGCGGATAGAATCTGCCGTATTCGGGTTTCCTAATTCTAAATACAATGCTTCTTTTTGTGATTCCCACCATGGTGGAATACTTCGCAACGTACGAATCCAATTGGTAACTCCATAAATATTGACACCAACTTGAAACTCTTCCGGAGTATAAGTCAAAGCAGCCATTGTCATATAACCGCCATACGAACCACCCATAATTCCAATCTTATCTCCATCAATTTCAGGTTGTTTTGCCAACCAATTTTTACCTTCTACACAATCTTTCAAATCACCTTCTCCATGGTTTTGATCGTCCATTTTATAAAACGTTTTTCCATAGCCACTACTTCCACGATTATTTACAGCTAAAACTGCATATCCGTGATTTGTTAAATACTGAATTAACGCACGAAACGATTGACGCGATTGCCCGCCTGGACCACCATGAACCCAAACCAACGCAGGAACTTTTGCATCAGCAGAAGCTTGTTTTGGAACATAATAAATTGCAGGAATTTCAGTATCATCAAACGATTTATAACGAATGACTTTGGCAGAAACTAAATCATCAATATTTACTTCTTTATTCAATGTATTTGTGAGCTGAACGAGTTTTTTTGTTTTTAAATTATACACATATAAATTTGAAGGCGTATTTGAACCTCCTACAAATAAGCGCATCATAGTATCATCTCTCGAAAAACCTACATTGGTAATACTTTGATCTTTAAAATCGGGTAATTCTAATTTTTCTCCAGAAGCCACTTCCGTAACTTCTATCGTGTTTTTAGCATCTTCATTTATGTACGTAACACGATATGTTCCTTTGTTGGTAATGTAACTTCCGTTAATATCCCACGATTTTGAGAGCATTTTTTTGTGTGTTCCATCAACCGTATTAAATTTCATTAAATAGGCAAATTCTGCGTCAGCATCTGTCGTGTAATAAAGTGAAGTATTATCACTTGAAAACTCTTCAGGACTATTAGAACTTAGTGTTTTATTTACTTTAGTTAACTTTTTAGAAGCAATAGTATACACAAACAAATCGTTGTCGTTTGTGTTGATGCTTTTAATCAACGCCAAGTGTTTTTTGTCGTCTGAAATACTTCCAATTCTATATCCATCTTCATTTTTATATAACAGTTTTGGAGTAAAGGTTGCTACGTCCATTTCATACAAATCCATAAAACGCTTGTCACGTTCGTTTGACTGATAGAAAAAACCTTTTTCATCTTTCGTCCAACCAAAGAAAGAAGCTCTTGCGCCTTTTTTAGGAGTTAATTCTTGAGAAGTTCCATCTGTATTTTTAACGAATAAGTGATAAATTTCATCACCATTACCGTCCATCGTGTATAAAATACGTTCATCTTTTGGGAAAAATGAAACTGCATAAACTGAAACACTATCCGACTTTGTAATTGGTGTGTATTCGCCGCCATTTGCTGGAATTGTATACATATTTACAATTCCAGAACGGTTACTGGTAATCAATAACTTTGATTTATCAGGAGAAAAACTTCCGCCTCTCACACTTTCGTTATCCATAAATTGATCAATCGTATATTCTTTAACCGATTGCGTGGTATCTTTTCCGTCGGCTTTCTTTTGATCGTTTTTACACGAAAAAAAGAAAACACTGAGCATGCATATTAGACTTAGTTTTTTCATCTGTTAGTTTTTTAATTGAAATGAAGTTGTTTCTTTAAATGGTTTAATATCAATTTGTTCCATTTTTGATCGATACGCTTTCCATTCATCTGTGAAAAATGTATTTGTTTTATTTAATGCAGCTTTCAGCGCGTCTTCAGCATGTTGCATTAATTGCGTTTCTGTGCTTGTCAAACCTGTTTTGCGTGTAGTTGCATAACGACCTGCAGTACCGATACGTTGCATGACATTTACTGCTGGATTTCGTGTAATTCCTTGGCGTTTGTCCACTTTTCCTAAATACAAAGCAATGACTTCATCAATACGTTTAATGATATTTTTTGATTCTTTAATCGCTTCTTTGTGCTTTTTCTTATCTAATTTAGAAAGTGTCGTTTGATAATTTTTTGCTGCATTTTTGCTTTCAACCAATTGTTTTACAGCGTCGGCAGCAGTTTGCATCATGTTTTCAATCTTTTTTCCAGCAGCGTAGGTTTCATTGCTATTTTTCTGAGAAACGTTCAAACGTGGATCACTTGCGACTGTAATTGTACTTTCAGAAGTTTGATCGCCATAAGTCATTTTTAACTGATACGTTCCAGGTTTTACAGAAACGCCGCCACGTTCACGTTTATTTTTACGAATTGTTCGTGAAGGCCTATCGACACCTTTTTCGTCCATTCTCCAAAACATTCTGTGAATTCCATTTTCTTTTGGCGCTTTATTTTTTAAGGTACGAATCAACTTTCCATTATCGTAAATTTCAAGCTTTATCGAATCCCATTTCACTTTCTTTTCGTCCATTTCTGCATCATCGTCTTTCTTTTTATCTTTTTTAGCAGATTTTGGCATGTCTTTCTTTTGGATGTAATACGAAATCATAGCGCCTCTTTTCTTATTTTCACCATGATAAATTCCATCTGCACCAAAACGACTTCCCGTAGGTTGTTGATATGCTGCTTGATATGCAGTTGGCGGTTCAAACAAAGCAATGTTTTTAGACAGAATGCTTTTATTTCCTGCAATAGCGCGCAACGGACGAATATCGTCTAAAACCCATGCCGCTCTACCAAAAGTACCAATTACTAAATCGTGTTCACGTGGTTGAATTACCAAATCTTTCGTAGAAACTGTTGGAAAACCGGCGGTCCATTTCTGCCATTTATTTCCAGCGTCAAGCGAAATATATAAACCATCATCCGTTCCTAAAAACAGTAAATTCTTATTCTCAGGATCTTCCACAATTGATAAAGTATAACTTTTTACATCAGAAGCTGCTACAATTCGTTGCCACGTTTTACCATAATTTGTCGTTCTGTACGCGTACGGTTCGTAATTAAATCTTCTGTAATCATTTGCAACCAATAAAGCTTCTCCTTGTTTTTTGTTGGAAGCTTTCACTTGTACAATCCAACTTCCCGCAGGCAAACCTTTGATGTTTTTAGTGACTTCTGTCCATTCTTGTCCACCATTTCTAGTCACATGTACGCGACCATCATCGGTTGCTGCCCACAACATATTTCGTTCTAGCGGAGAAGGTTCAATCACTAAAACAGTACAATGATTTTCGGCACCTGTTGCGTCCATGGTTAATCCGCCACTTTCAGCTTGCTTTAACTTTTCAGGATCATTCGTAGATAAATCATCCGAAATCACTGTCCAAGTCAAACCTTTATCCGTGCTTTTATGTACAAACTGACTTCCAAAATAGAGTGTATTATTGTCAAAAGGATCAATATTAATGGCTGCATTCCAATTGAAACGTAGCTTCACTTTTGCATCAGGATGTGTAGGTTTTACAGGATAATTATTTCCAGTCATCCAATCGTAACGCGATACAAAACCTTGCTGACTCATGGACCAACCGTAACGTGAATCGTCTTTATCGGGCACAACATCAAATCCGTCACCAAACGAAATTTCTTGCCAATACGAATTGCGAATTCCTTGATCGCGCCAAACATACGCAGGTCCGCGCCAAGAACCGTTATCTTGCATTCCGCCATACACATTGTACGGATATTCGTTGTCTACATTGATATGATAAAACTGCGCTACAGGTAAATTTCCGATAAAACGCCAGGTTTGTCCACGATCTTTGGTAATATTCATTCCTCCATCATTTCCATCAATCATAAATTTTCCATTTGTGGGATGAATCCACCATGCATGATGATCTGGATGTACACCATTGCTTACGCCATACGCTGGCATAAGTTGTTTGAAGCTTTTTCCGCCATCTTCAGAAACATTTACATACGTAAAAATTGTATAGAGTCTATTTTCGTTTTGCGGATCCACATAAATTTCGGAATAGTAAAACGGACGATTTCCAATTCCCTTTTTATCATTTATTTTTGTCCACTTAAATCCGCCATCTGTACTTTTGTACAATGCGTTCTTTTTTGCTTCAACCAATGCATAAATTATGTTTGGACTGCTTGGCGCGATGGCAACTCCGATACGTCCCAAATCACCTTTTGGCAATCCTTCTTTATCACTTAGTTTTTTCCAACTTTTCCCACCATCATGTGTGATGTGTAATCCAGAACCTTTTCCTCCTGATTTGAAAAACCATGGATCGCGTTTGTGTTCCCACATTGATGCAATAAGTTTATTTGGATTTGTTGGATCCATCACTAAATCGGCAGCACCAGTTTTATTATTTGCGAATAGAATTTGCTTCCACGTTTCGCCACCATCAGTAGTTTTATACACGCCACGTTCTGGATGTTCTCCCCAAGGTGAACCAATTGCAGCTACGTAGACTACATTCGGATTTGTAGGATCGATAATTACACGATGAATATGTCGTGTTTTTTCCAATCCCATGAGTTTCCAGTTTTTCCCACCATCTAAGGATTTGTAAATTCCGTAACCGCCATTCAGACTGTTTCTAGGATTTCCTTCTCCAGTTCCTACCCAAATTACACTTGGATTTGATTGTTGAATGGCAACTGCACCAACAGAAGCTGTAACTTCTTTATCGAAAAGAGGTTTCCATTTAATGCCGCCAGAAGTAGATTTCCAGAGTCCTCCAGAAGCCGTTCCAACATACATTACATCTGGATTTTCGTTCACAACAGCAATTGAAGTGACACGTCCGCTCATTCCGCCAGGTCCAATATTCCGCGGTTTCATACTTTTTACCGTTTCCATAGAGAAATCTTGCGCAGACATCCCAATCGCGGAAAAGGTGAGTAATAGTAGGATTAATTTTTTCATTTTAGGTTGGTTTTGGTTTTTACTTGTTTTTTGGTTGATGGTTATTTTTGTTGCTTGTTGTTTGTTGTCAGTTGTTTGTTGTCAACTGTTGGTCAGTTTTTTAATTTCTGAAATTTAAAATTTTAAGTTATTGAATTTAAGCTACTTACTCCTATTTTTCGTTAATTCATATTTTCTTGATTTTCACAGGAGTACCGCCAAAGAGTAGCGTTTTACTATTTTTTTAATCTTCAAATATATCTAATTCTTTAATAGCTTTGTCTACGATTCGCTCATCAATATAGTGCTTTTTTAATACTGCATCTGTTGCGTGCGAAGATAGACGTTTTGCATCTCCTTTCAAAGTTGATGATAGATAGGTTAAGTATGGTTTTCTTAAACATTTAAACTTCAACTCTGATCCCGCATTTAGTTGATTGTAAAAAAAAAAGACTGCCTTTTCAGACAGTCTCCTCTTAATTGTAATTTTCAACTAACATTTTACTCAATAATAATTTTTTTATAATACGATCTAGATGCATCAGTTACTTTAACTAAATACATTCCTTTTTTTTCTAGATTC